>NZ_JAVAYD010000010.1:0-119050 GCF_041954735.1 Microbacterium sp. LS_15
TCGGTCGCGAGGCGCTCGAGATCGGAGCGGAGGGCGTCGACATCGACCGACGAGGGCACGCGCGCGGCGACCGTGGCCTCGAACAGCCGACCGCCGGCCATCGCGGCGTCGCGGGTCTCGGTCGACAGTTCCTCGATGCTCAGGGCATGGGAGTTCAGCACGGTCGACACCTCGCGCACGATGCCGGGGCGATCGTTGCCGAGCACGCGCAGCTCCAGCAGCCGGTCGGGCGCGGGAGCCTGCTCCGTGCCGGTGCGCACGGCGACCGTCAGCAGGCCGTCGAGCTCGCGCAGCGCGCCCTCGAGGTCGGCCGAGCGCTCGGGGGTGACCGAGACCTCGATGACACCGGCGAAGGTGCCGGCGAGTTCGGCGAGCTGGCTGCTCTCCCAGTTGCCGCCGTGGGCGTCCACGACATCGGCGACGGCGGCCACGAGGCCCGGACGATCAGCACCCGCGACGGTGAGGATGAGAGTGG
Organism: Microbacterium sp. LS_15; assembly: GCF_041954735.1. Taxonomy (NCBI): domain Bacteria; kingdom Bacillati; phylum Actinomycetota; class Actinomycetes; order Micrococcales; family Microbacteriaceae; genus Microbacterium; species Microbacterium sp. LS_15. The sequence continues at coordinate 476 of NZ_JAVAYD010000010.1, forward strand.
TCATGCCGCCAGCGTAGCCCGCGATCTCCGGCCGCTACTGCTGCGCAGTCCGCGCGCTGTCGATCGCCGTGCGCAGTTCGACGGCGTGGTCACTGCGCAGAGTACGTGTACTGCCTTTCGACAGGGTCAGCCGGACTGCGGGGCCCGCAGACCAGAGCAGATATCGGTCGGCGCCGACGACCCGCCATCCCACACCTCCGGCCTCGGAGGGTCGCACCTCGACGACATCCACGCGCTCGATGTCGGTGAGCGGGATGTGCATGACGCGGAAGGGCGAGAGCCGGGCGTCGATGTGCGTCGAGGTGACGCTGAGCGCGATGCGACGCCTCAGCGCGAGCAGGCCGGCGCCCAGGACGAGCACGAACCCCACGACGAGCAGCACGATGGCCCCACCGCCGAGCCGCTCGGCGTTCGCGAGCACGACCGGAGCGGCGATCGCCGTGATCGCAGCCAGGAACACCAGAGTCATCGCCCCGGCGACCGCGAGCCAGCGTGGCCCGACCTGCGTCTCGCGGAACAGCGCGGAGGTCGGGTTCACTCGATCCACTCGCCGGTGTCGAGGAAGCGGTCGAGGCGGGTGCGGTGCGGCGCGAGATCCCAGCCCTGCGAGGCGACCCACTCGTCGGAGTAGTAGGTCCCGGCGTAGCGGATGCCGCTGTCGCAGATGAGCGTCACGACGCTTCCTGTCTCGCCGGCCGCGCGCATGCGGGCGATCAGCTGGAAGGCGCCGTACAGGTTCGTGCCCGTCGAGCCGCCGGCGAGATGGAGGGTGCGCTCGCGCAGCATCCGGATCGCGGCGATCGACCCCGCATCGGGCACCTGGATCATCTCGTCGATCACGGTCGGTACGAACGACGGCTCGACGCGCGGGCGGCCGATGCCCTCGATGCGGCTCGGGCGGCCGGCCGGAGGATCGACCGTGCCCGCCCAGCCGTCGTAGAACGCGGAGCCCTCGGGGTCGACGACCGCGATCTGCGTGTCGTGGCGGCGGTACCTGACGTAGCGGCCGAACGTCGCGCTCGTGCCTCCGGTGCCCGCGCCCACCACGATCCAGCGGGGGATCGGATGCCGCTCCTGCGACAGCTGGCTGAAGACGCTCTCGGCGATGTTGTTGTTGCCCCGCCAGTCGGTCGCACGCTCCGCGAACGTGAACTGGTCGAGGTAATGGCCGTGGCAGTCGCTCGCGAGGCGCCGGGCCTCGGGGGACATGTCCTCCGCGCGATCGACGAAGTGGCAGGTGCCGCCGTAGAACTCGATGAGGTCGATCTTCTCCTGGCTGGTCGAGCGCGGCACGACCGTGATGAACGGCAGCCCCAGCATCCGTGCGAAGTACGCCTCGGACACGGCGGTCGATCCGCTCGACGACTCGACGAGCGTCGTGTCCGCCGTGATGCGTCCGTTCACGAGGCCGTAGAGCAGCAGCGAGCGTGCGAGACGGTGCTTGAGAGACCCGGTGGGATGCACCGACTCGTCCTTCAGGTACAGGTCGATGCCCCACTCGGCCGGCAGCGGGAACAGGTGCAGATGCGTGTCGGCGCTGCGGTTCGCGTCGGCTTCCAGCAGGGCGATCGCGGTGCTGGTCCAGTCGCTCATGCTTCGAGCGTAACGCGCGGTCTACTCCTCGAAATAGCCGCCCTCGCCCGTCTCGCCGTCATAACGGAACACCCTGCCCTCTTCGAGAGTGATCTGGATGTCATCGCCGAGCGGCTGCTGGGCGAGCAGCTTCTCTTCGAGCATCGTCATCCGCTCCTCGTACTCGGCGGCTGTCTGCGCATCGACGCCCCAGATCGTCGCGACCTTCATGTCGGTGAGGAAGTAGAGGAAGGCCGACACCGCCGTGCGGTTGAATTCGGTGTCGGGGATGGTCTGCCACAGCGCACCCGAGTCACGGAGCCGCTTGTACTCGTCGGCCTTCGCCTGCAGGATGTCGGCGATCTCCGCGCCGGCATCGGCGTCAGGGGTGGACCCCGGGTCCTCGGAGGCATCGGACGACGGGAGCGGAGAGGGGGCCGAGATGCCGGTCGGCTCGGCGACGGGACTGGGTCGCACGTTGGTCAGGAAGCCGATGACGACGGCCACGCCCACGATGATCAGCGCCAACAGACCGCCGACGAGGGCGAGCACCAGGCCGTTCGTCCGCGCGCTCGAGCGAGCGGGCGGCGGCGCGACGGACGAGATCGGGTACCCGCCGTTCGGGGAGGATCCCGCGTACGGCGGCTGCGCCGCACCCGCATACGGCGGCTGCGGCTGAGTGTCGTATGGCGGCTGCTGCGGCGTCCCGTACTGCGGGCGCGCTCCGTACTGCGACTGGGCTCCGTACTGCGGTGGTGGGGCCATCGGGGGCTGCTGCGGCATCCCGTACGGCTGGGTCGGCGACGCCTCGCCGCTCAGCGACGGCGCGAGGGGCACCGTGGATGAGGCGTTCCCGTCCTGCCCGCCCGGTGCGGGCGGGGGTGGCGGAACGACCTGCTCACCCTGCGCTCCCGCATCCTCGTCGTCCTGTGCCATCCAGCTCCCCCTGATCTCCGTACCGGTCTGCGACCAGGCTATCCGGGTGCGCCGACCCGGAGGAGCGCTGACAGGTCAGCTGACCGTGCCTGCGCGAGAAGCCGCGCCGTCGTCGTCGATGTGCAGAAGAGATGCCTGCGACTGCTCCTGCTGCAGCTGGAACTCGAACCGCGATCGGTCGCCTCTGTGGTGCGCGACGAAGTACTCCATGGGGATGCCGTCTGCGCCCCGACTCACGCTGCGCAGCCTCAGCAGGGCCGACCCGGCGCTCACGCCGAGGTGCTGGGCCTGCTCGTGCGTCGCCACGGTGGCCTCGGCGGAGCGCACCCCGCTCGTCGCGACGATGCCGTTCTCGGCCAGCACGCGGTACAGCGACGCCTCCGACAGATCGACGCCGAGCGTGACCGCGCCGACGGCCTCCGGCATCCAGGTCGTGGAGAGCGACCACGGCTCGCCGTCGACGTGACGCAGGCGCTCGAGCACCACGACCGGCGTACCCGGGGCCACCTCGAGCGCGGTCGCGATCTCGTCGTCGGCGAGCGCCTGCTCGTGCCGGAGCACGTCGCTGTGCACGTGTCCGCCGCGGCGCTCCACGTCGTCGTACAGGCCCACGAGCGTGTGCACCAGGCTCTCGCTCGTGCGCGGGCGCGACACGAACGTGCCCTTGCCCTTGACGCGTTCGACGAGTCCCTCGTGCTCGAGCTGCGCGAGCGCCTGCCTCACCACGGTGCGCGAGATGCCGTACCGCTCGCACAGCCGGTGCTCGCCGGGGAGAGGATCGCCCGGCTGCAGGCCGTCGCGGTCGATGCCCTCGATGATCAGCTGCCGCAGCTGGTCGTACATCGGCGCCGCGGAGTGCCGGTCGATCGAGTCCTCCATGTCAGTACGCCACCCCCGCGTGCAGGATCACGTTGGCGTAGGGCGTGAACTCCCCTGACCGCACGAAGGCACGCGCGCTCTGCGACAGGGCCTTGAACTCGACGTGCGGGAGGAGCTGGATCTCGAAGTCCTGATCGGCGAACCGCTCGCGCAGCGCTGCGAGCACCTCGGGGCTCTTCTCGGCCACTTCCGCCGACACCGTGGCTCCCTCGACCACGAGCTCGGCGAGCACGGTGTCGAGCACGTCGAAGAACGCCGGAGCGCCAGGGCGGTAGGCGAGATCGATGCGCTCCGACCCGGTCGGGATGGGCAGCCCGGCGTCGGTCACGACGATCAGGTCGGTGTGCCCGGTCTCGCTGATGACGCGGGACAGGGCGGGGTTGATGGTCGTGGCGGTCTTGCGCATGGTGCTCCTCGACTCGGTGTTCGACTCTGGACGACGGACCGGATGCCGCGTCAGGCGGCGGCTTCGCGGGTGGACAGGAACGCATCGACCTCGGCGCGCAGCGGCAGGCTCGGCGATGCGCCCTGCTTCGTGACGGCGAGCGCTCCTGCGGCGGTCGCGAGGCGCACGGCATCCGACAGCGTGCTGCCGTTCGCGAGAGCGGCGCCGAGGTATCCGGCATACGCATCGCCCGCGGCGGTCGTGTCGACGGCCTCGACGGGGAACGGCGGGATGACGGTCGCCCCCTCGGCCGTGACGACGCACGAGCCCTGACCCGCGAGCGTGATGACGGCCGCGCCGACGCCCCGGTCGAGGAACCACCGGCCCGCCTGCTCGGCCGTGGCGGCGTCGACGACCTCGACGCCGCTCAGCAGCGACGCCTCCGTCTCGTTCGGGGTGACGATGTCGATGTTGCGCCACACGTCGTCGGGCAGCGGGGCGGCGGGGGCGGGATCGAGGATGACGGTCATGCCGTGCTCCTGTCCGCGCGCCGTGATGTGGGCGGTGAGGGCCGACGGTGTCTCGAGCTGCGTGAGCAGCACCGACGTGGTCGGGGCGAGGGCGGTCAGCGCGTCGTCGATCTGCTCGGCGCTCAGCGCGGCGTTGGCGAGGGGCACCATGACGATGTCGTTCTGCGCCGAGGCGTCGACGCGGATGTGGGCGATGCCGGTGGGACCGGGGACCGTGCGCAGATGCGCGAGGTCGACGCCGGCATCGCTCAGCCCGGTGACGACGAGGTCGTGGAACAGGTCGTCGCCGACGCATCCGACGAAGCTCGTGCGGGCGCCGGACCGACCGGCGGCGACCGCCTGGTTCGCTCCCTTGCCGCCGAGCATGAGCGTGAACTCGTCTCCGAGGATCGTCTCGCCCCGCGCGGGGAGCCGGGTGGAGAAGGTCGTGACGTCGGCAGTCACGCTGCCGACGATGACGACTCCCGAACGATCGGCCGAGGTGGCGGGGGTCATGGGGCTCCTGATCGTCGTCGATCCGCGGCGCTTTGACATCCTCCGCGGCTGTCATTACATTAGCCGAATCCGAACCTGTAACGACAGGTTGTGCGCAAGGAGATCCATGACCGCGTCGTGCCCCCGCCTCTACGTCGACAGCGCCGATCTCGATCGGGTCTCCTCACTCCTCGCCACCGGCGTCGTGCACGGCGTGACGACGAACCCGACGATCCTCGAACGGGGCGGGCGCACCGCGGCAGAGATCCCCGACCTCTACACGCGGTGGACGGAGGAGGGCGCCCGGGAGGTGTTCTTCCAGACCTGGGGCGGCGACACCGCGTCGTTCCTGCGCAACGCCGACGGCATCCGCGCGCTCGGCGACCGAGTGGCCGTGAAGGTCCCCGCGACGCGCGACGGCTTCGCCGCGGCATCCGCCCTCGTCCGCGACGGGGCGACCGTGCTCGTCACCGCCGTCTACTCCGTCGCGCAGGCGCTGACCTGCGCGAGCATCGGCGCCCAGTACATCGCCCCCTATCTCGGGCGGATGCGGGATGCCGGGATCGACGGCGACGCCGTGATCGCCGAGATGCAGCAGATGTGCGAAGGCAGCGGATCGAACGTGCTCGCCGCGAGCCTGCGGTCACCCGACGACATCACCGGCCTGCGGCTCGCCGGTGTGCCGTACTTCACCGCGGCGCCCGACGTGCTCGACGCCGTGCTGTTCCACGAGGTGAGCGACAGCTCGGCGGCGGAGTTCGACGCCGCCATGGTGCGCCTCGGGGCCTGAGCTCCGCCCTGCTCTCGAGGCCTGAGATCGGGGCCCGGACTCGGGGTCCGTGTGCGCGACCCGGCCGTGCCGATCAGGCCGTGGCCGCTTGGCGCAGCCACCGCTCGACGCCGGCGATGTGGGCCGTTGCGAGCGACGTGGCGAGCGCGGGGTCGTGCTGCGCGATCGCGTCGGCGATGGCGCGATGCTCCGAGAGGGTGCGCTCGGCCGCGCCGCCCTCGGTGAGACCGCGCCAGATGCGCGCCCTGACCGTCTGGCTGCTGAGGTGCTCGATGAGACTTGCGAGGTAGGCGTTGCCCGACATCGCCACGATCTCACGATGGAAGCGGATGTCGTGCTCGACCAGCTCCTCGATTCCCACCGACGCGTCGACCGCCTCGACCTCGGCCTCGATCCGGGCGATCGCATCGTCGGTGGCGAGGGACGCGGCGAGGCCGGTGGCCTGCGACTCCAGCATCCGTCTCACCGCGAAGATCTCGAGCATCGAGTCGTCGTCGTGCATGTCGACGACGAAGGAGATGGCCTCCAGCAGCAGGTGCGGCTCGAGGCTCGTGACATAGGTGCCGTCGCCGCGGCGCACGTCGAGCACGCGGATCACCTCGAGCGCCTTCACGGCCTCGCGCATCGAGTTGCGCGACAGGCCGAGGCGCTCGGACAGCTCCTTCTCGGGCGGGAGGCGATCGCCGGGGGCGAGCTCACCCGACACGATCATCGCCTTGATCTTCTCGATCGCCTCGTCTGTCACGGCCATGGCGTCATCCTAGCGATTGATCCGATGTCTGCGGCAGGATGGTCGCATGCGCGTACTCGATTCGCACCTGCACCTGTGGGATCCCGAGATCCTGCACTACTCCTGGCTCGAAGGACCGCTCGCATGGCGGTTCGCCGACACCGAGATCGACCACGCGCGCATCACCCGCGCGACCACCGAGCACGCCGTGTTCGTGCAGGCGGGCACCGACGACGAGGACTTCCTCGCCGAGGTGCAGTGGGTCGCGAGCCTCGCGCCGGCCATCGGCGTGACCGGCATCGTCGCCGGCGCCCGCCTCGATCGCGGCACCGACACGACCGCGCATCTCGAGGGACTCGAGACCGAACCGCTCGTCGTCGGCGTGCGGCACATCCTGCAGGACGAGGCCGATGGGCTCGCCGTCTCCGCGGGATTCATCACGGGCGCTCGCGAGGTCGCCGCGCGCGGCTGGACCTTCGACGCCTGCATCCGCGAGGCGCAGCTGCCGGAGATCTCGCGCCTCGCCGCGGCCGTGCCCGAGTTGCGGATCGTGCTCGACCACCTCGGCAAGCCCGCCGTCGGCACCGCGGGCGCGCCGGTGGGACCGAGCCCCGAGTGGGTGCGCGACCTCGACGACCTCGCGCGGCATCCGCAGGTCTCCTGCAAGCTCTCCGGGCTGCCGGCCGAAGCCGGCGGCGACTGGACGGCCGCACAGCTCGTCCCGTTCCTCGACGCCGCGGCCGACGCGTTCGGCGGGGATCGCCTCATGTGGGGGAGCGACTGGCCCGTCTCGGTCATCGGACCGGCGGAGGCCGGCGACCCGCACGCGCCCGAGGACGGCTCCGCGACCTACCAGCCTCACGCGCGCGACCGCTGGGCGGAGACGGTGATCGACTGGGCGCAGGCGCGCGGTCACGACCTCGACGCCCTGTTCTGGCGGAACGCCGAGGAGTTCTACGGTCTCGGCAGGCGCAGGGCCCAGGATGCCGACGAATCGCCGCGCCGCGGCATCCTGGGCTGGCTGCTCGGGGACTGACCCTGCTGCCCGACCGGTCAGCTGCCGACCGGACGGAGGCGCAGCCGCGCCATCCCGCCGTCGACCTCGATGAACGTGCCCGTCGTCGATCCGGCCTCGGGGGAGACGAGGTAGGCGACCGCGGCGGCGACCTCGCTCGGCGACACGAGGCGTCCGTGCGGTTGCCGCGCTTCGAGCGCCGCCCGCTCGGCCTCGGGGTCGACCGCGCTGTCGAGCAGCCGCCCCACCCACGGGGTGTCGGCGGTGCCGGGGTTCACGGCGTTGACGCGGATGCCCTGACGCAGGTGGTCGGTGGCCATCGCGCGGGTGAGTGCTTCGACGGCGCCCTTCGACGCGCTGTACAGTGCGCGCTGCGGCAGGCCGGTGGTCGACGCGATCGACGCGGTGTTGCAGATCGACGCGCTCGGCGACTTCCGCAGCCACGGCAGCGCGGCGGCGGTCACGCGGGCGATGCCGGTGACATTGATCGACAGCACGCGTGCCCACTCGTCGTCGTCGTTCGCGGTGACGTCGCCCTGCGCTCCGATTCCCGCGTTGTTGACGACGATGTCGATGCGACCGAACCTCTCGGCGACGGCCGCGACCGCGGCATCCACCGACGCCCGGTCGGAGACGTCTGCGGTGAAGACGGCGAACGCGGCATCCGCCCCCGAGGTGTCGCGGTCGAGCACCGCGATCTGCGCGCCGTCGGCGTGCAGTCGTGCGGCGATCGCGGCGCCGAGCCCCGAGGCCCCGCCGGTGACGATCGCGACGAGTCCGTCCAGTGCTCCGGTCATTTCTGCGCCTCCCAGGCCACGAACTCCTGGCGCTGATGCCCGAGTCCTTCGATCTCGATGTCGACGACGTCTCCGGCCCGCAGATAGGGGAACCTCCCGCCGAACGCGACGCCCTGCGGCGTGCCGGTGAGGATGAGGTCGCCCGGCTCGAGCGTGACGTACTGCGACAGGTGATGCACGATCGTGCGGACGTCGAAGATCATGTCGTTCGTGTTCGAGTCCTGCCGGGGCTCTCCGTTGACCCAGCTCCGCAGGCGCAGGGATCCGACCTCGACCTCGTCGGGGGTGACCAGCCATGGGCCGGTCGGGTTGAAGCCCGCGGCGATCTTGCCCTTCGACCACTGACCGCCGGAGACCTCCATCTGGAACGCGCGCTCCGAGACGTCGTTGGCCGTGACGTACCCGGCGATGTGCGCGTCGGCCTCCTCCGGGGAGTCGAGGTAGGCCGCGCGGGCGCCGATCACGATGCCGAGCTCGACCTCCCAGTCGGTCTTCTCGCTGCCGCGGGGGATGGTGACCGTGTCGTCCGGTCCGACCACGGTGTTCGGGGTCTTCAGGAACATGATCGGCACGGTGGGAGGCTCCGCACCCGACTCGCGGGCATGGGCCGCGTAGTTCTGGCCGATGCAGATGACGGCGCTCGGGCGAGCGATCGGGGCGCCGATGCGCATCGACGCGGCGTCCTCGAGCTCGGGGAGGCCGCCGTCGGCGAGTCCCGCTTCGACGAGCGCGTGAACGTCGCCGGCGAGGAATGCGCCGTCGACATCGGATGTCACGGACCGCAGATCGAAGTAGCGGTCTCCATCCACGAGGACGGGGATCTCGGCCCCGGGGGCTCCTAGGCGTGCGAACTTCATGTCTCTCCTGCTCGGTCGGATCGTCGTCGGCCCGGACCACGTCGCGGTGGTCCGCCTCGTTGACAGTATAGACATCGGATGTTTACACTCCAAGGGATTTGCACGGACGTCCCCTGCCGTGCCCGAGAGGAACCCGTGAGCCGCATCGTCGCCCTCGACACCACCGACATCCGCTTCCCCACCTCGCTCAGCCTGGACGGGTCGGATGCCATGAACCCCGACCCCGACTACTCGGCGGCGTACGTGATCGTGCGCACCGACGCCGCGGACGGCATCGACGGCCACGCGTTCGTCTTCACGATCGGCCGCGGCAACGACGTGCAGGTGGCCGCGATCGACGCGCTCGCCGGACACCTCGTCGGACGCGAGATCGAGCCGCTGCTCGACGACATGGGCGGCACGTTCCGCGACATCATCGGCGACTCGCAGCTGCGCTGGCTCGGCCCCGAGAAGGGCGTCATGCACATGGCCATCGGCGCGGTCATCAATGCGCTGTGGGACATCAAGGCCAAGCGGGCGGGGCTGCCGCTGTGGCAGTTGCTCGCCCGGATGACCCCGGAGGAGCTCGTCGGCCTCGTCGACTTCCGCTATCTCACCAACGCGCTCACGCCGGCCGAGGCGCTCGAGATCCTCCGAGCCGCAGAGCCCGGCCGTGCCGAGCGGGAGCAGGAACTGCTCGCCACCGGCTACCCCGGTTACACCACCAGCCCCGGCTGGCTCGGCTACTCCGACGAGAAGCTCGAACGGCTCGCCCGCGAGGCGATGGCCGACGGGTTCACGCAGATCAAGCTCAAGGTCGGTGCCGACCTCGACGACGACATCCGCCGATTCCGCAAGGCGCGCGAGGTGTGCGGTCCCGACTTCCCCATCGCGATCGACGCGAACCAGCGCTGGGAGGTGTCGGAGGCGATCGAGTGGGTGAACGCGCTCGCCGAGTTCCACCCCGCCTGGATCGAGGAGCCCACCAGCCCCGACGACGTGCTCGGTCACGCCGAGATCGCGCGAGGGGTCGCCCCCATCCGCGTCGCCACCGGCGAGCACGCCCAGAACCGGGTGATCTTCAAGCAGCTGCTGCAGGCCGACGCGATCTCCGTCATGCAGATCGACGCGGTGCGCGTCGCCGGGGTCAACGAGAACATCGCGAACCTGCTGCTCGCGGCCAAGTTCGGCGTGCCCGTCTGCCCGCATGCCGGGGGTGTGGGACTGTGCGAGGCCGTGCAGCACCTGTCGATGTTCGACTTCGTCGCGGTCACCGGCACACGCGAAGGACGCATGATCGAGTTCGTCGATCACCTGCACGAGCACTTCGTCGTGCCCACCGACATCCGCGGCGGGTCGTACACGGCGCCGACCGCCCCGGGCGCGGGCATGGAGATGAAGGCAGGCAGCATCGAGGCCTACACGTGGACCGGCGAGCATGTCACGGTCTGACCCCCTCACGATGCCGGCGCTCGGCTACGGGGCGGCCAACGTCGGCAACCTGTTCCGCGAGCTCAGCGACGATGAGGCCCTGGCCGTGCTCAACGGCGCGTGGGACAGCGGCATCCGCTACTTCGACACCGCGCCGCACTACGGGCTCGGCCTGTCGGAGCGGCGCCTCGGCGCCTTCCTGCAGACCAAGCCGCGCGACGAGTACGTGCTGTCGACCAAGGTCGGACGCCTGCTGCGGCCCAATCCCGGCCACGACGGCGGACTCGACACCGCCAACGACTTTCACGTGCCGGACGACCTGCAGCGGGTGTGGGACTTCTCGGCCGACGGCATCCGCGCCAGTCTCGACGAGTCGCGCGAACGGCTCGGCATCCAGCGCATCGACCTCGTGTACCTGCACGACCCGGAGCGGCACGACCTCGACCTCGCGGTCGCCGAGGCGCTGCCCGCGCTGGAGCAGCTGCGGGCAGACGGAGAGGTGGCGGCGATCGGGATCGGCTCGATGGTGTCGGATGCCCTCACCACGGCGGTCCGCGCGGCCGACCTCGACCTCGTGATGGTCGCCGGCCGCTACACGCTGCTCGAGCAGCCGGCCGCGGCGGAGGTGCATCCGGCGTGCCGGGAGCGCGGAACCGGCATCGTCGCGGCATCCGTCTTCAACTCCGGCCTGCTCGCGTCCAGCGAGCCGCGTCGCGACGGCAGGTACGAGTACGGCGAGCTGCCGGACGAGCTCTGGGACCGCGTGGTGCGCATCGCCCGGATCTGCACGGCCCACGATGTGCCGCTGCCCGCTGCGGCCGTGCAGTTCCCGCTGCGGTCCGACCTCGTGCGGTCGGTCGTCGTGGGAGGCAGCCGGCCGGCGCAGCTGCGGCAGAACGCCCAGTTCGCGGCCGTCGACATCCCCGAGGCGCTCTGGGAGGAACTGGCGGCCGAGGGGCTGATCCCCGGCTGATCCCGCTCTCGACGGAGGCGCGAGATGCGGTGCCGGGGGCTCCGGGATCCGACACTGACGGCGTCAGGCGGTCGACTCCCGCACGACGAGCTCCGCGGCGAACGGTGTCGGCTCGGGCAGGTCGGCGGTGGGGTCGGCGAGCTGCTGCAGCAGCGCGGCCCCCGCGGCGCGGCCGATCTCGTACCCCGGCTGCCGCACGCTGGTGAGCGGCACGACGGTCTGGTGGGCCTGGATGACGTCGTCGAAGCCGACGAGCGCGATGTCGTCCGGCACGCGGATGCCGTGGCGCAGCAGCTGCGTCATCACGCCGATCGCGACCATGTCGTTGGCGGCGAACACGGCATCCGGTCGTTCGGTCGCCGGCAGCGCGGCGAGGCGCGCGCCGACCTCCAGGCCGTCCTCGGTGGCGAGGTGCACCACGTCGACGACCTCGACCGAGGCGTCGCTGCCCTCGACCGCGTCGCGGAGTCCCCGCAGGCGATCGTTCGACTGGCTCACGGTCGGCGCGCCGACGAACAGCAGGCGTCCTCGCCCGATGCTCAGTAGATGCTCGCCCGCGAGGCGGCCGCCGCCCCGGTCGTCGAAGAGCACGGATCCCACGGTCGCCGACTCGCGGATCGGTCCGACGACGACCGAGCGGATGCCGCGCTCCGCGAGCTGCTCCAGGCGGGGCACGACGTCGCCGAGCGGGTAGATCACGATGCCCTGCACGCGGTGCGCCTCGAACATCTCGATGTTGCGGCGTTCGAGCTCGCCGTCGCGGCTGCTGTTGCTGAAGAACAGCGACCAGCCGCCCTCTCGCGCGACATCCTCGACGCCGCGCGAGAGCTCCTGGAAGTACGGGATCCACGCGTCGAGCAGGATCAGCGCCAGAGTGCGGCTCGCCCCGGCGCGCAGCTGACGGGCCGACTCGTTGGGCACGTACCCGAGCTGCTCGATCGCGGCACGCACCCTCTCCGCGCTCTGCGCCCCCAGCACGTGCGGGTGGTTCAGGTAGTTCGAGACCGTCGACGAGGAGACGCCGGCGAGGGCTGCGACGTCTTTGACGCTGGCGGGCATGGGACTCCTCCTCGGGGTGCGCCGGCGCACGGCATCGACGGCGGCCGGACCAGCCTACTGCCGCGATTGGCACGTGCCAAGAAAGTTCTTGACACGCTCGCCGACCGAACGTAGCGTTGGCCTCCGGGTCGAGTTGGCACGTGCCAATCGATCGAGGCGACGGTGCCGCACACCCGCCTCCGAGGGGTCGCATGAACATCGGATGCCACGGGCTGGTCTGGACGGGACGCTTCGACGCCGAGGGCATCCGCCTGTCCGTCGAGAAGACGAAGCAGGCCGGCTTCGACCTCATCGAGTTCCCCCTCATGGACCCGTTCGCCTTCGACGTCACCGCCGCGAAGAGCGCCCTCGCCGAGCATGAGCTCGCTGTCAGCGCCTCACTGGGTCTCTCCGAGGCGACCGACATCACCAGCGCCGATCCCGCCGTCGTCGCGGCGGGGGAGGAGCTGATGCTCCGGGCCGTCGACGTGGTGGCCGAACTGGGCGGCGAGAACTTCTGCGGTGTCGTCTACAGCGCCATGAAGAAGTACATGGAGCCCGTCACTGCCGAGGGAGTGGAGAGCAGTCGGCGCACGATCGCGCGCGTCGCCGATCACGCGGCTGAGCGCGGCGTCGCGGTGTCGCTCGAGGTCGTGAACCGCTATGAGACGAACGTTCTCAACACGGCGCGGCAGGCACTCGACTACCTCGCCGAGGTCGACCGGCCGAACCTCGGCATCCACCTCGACACGTACCACATGAACATCGAGGAGTCGGATATGTTCGCCCCGGTGCTCGACGCCGCCCCCGCTCTGCGGTACGTGCACATCGGAGAGAGCCACCGCGGCTACCTCGGGACCGGCACGGTCGACTTCGACACCTTCTTCAAGGCGCTCGGACGGATCGGCTACGACGGGCCGATCGTGTTCGAGTCGTTCTCGTCGGCGGTCGTCGCCCCAGACCTGAGCCGGATGCTGGGCATCTGGCGCAACCTCTGGACCGACAACGACGAGCTCGGAGCGCATGCGAACGCGTTCATCCGCGACAAGCTCGTCGCCGTCGATTCGATCCGGCTGCACTGAGCGGCCGCCGTGTCCGACTTGTTATTACAGGCTGTTCCGTTTCGGGTGCGGAGTAGATACATTTAGATACATCTTGCGGTGGAGACGCCGCAGGACGCAGAATTGATCCGATGTTTCCGGACTCGACCGGAGAGCATCGGACACACGACCTTCAAGGAAGCAGGTGAGCACATGGGTGAGCCCATCCTCAGAGTCGAGGGGATCAGCAAGGGATTCCCCGGCGTGCAGGCGCTCAAGGACGTGCACCTCGAGGTGCGCCAGGGCGAGGTCCTCGTCCTCGTCGGCGAGAACGGCGCCGGCAAGTCGACGCTCATGAAGATCCTCTCCGGGATCTACACCAAGGACGAGGGCACGATCACGTTCGAGGGGCAGGAGGTCGAGCTCACCAGCCCGCTGCAGGCCCAGCAGCTCGGCGTCACGATCATCCATCAGGAGCTCAACCTGATGCCCGATCTGACCGTCGCGCAGAACATCTTCGTGGGCAGGGAGCCGAAGAACGGCCCGTTCCTCTCGGAACGTCGGCTCAACTCGCAGACCGCCGAACTGCTGAAGCGCCTCGACATCCGCCTCGACCCGCGGCAGAAGGTCGGCGAGCTCACGGTCGCCGAGCAGCAGATGGTCGAGATCGCCAAGGCGCTCTCGTTCAACGCCAAGGTGCTCATCATGGACGAGCCCACCTCGGCCCTCACCGACTCCGAGGTCGAGACGCTGTTCGTGCTCATCGAGCAGCTCAAGGCCGCCGGCACCGGCATCGTCTACATCTCGCACCGCATGGACGAGCTGCGCCGCCTCGCCGACCGGGTCACCGTGCTCCGCGACGGCGCATACATCGGATCACTGGAGAAATCCGAGGTGAGCATCCCGAAGATCATCGAGATGATGGTCGGCCGCGCGATCGACGAGGGAACCCGCCCCCAGGCCCGCGAGCACGCGGGCGACCCCGTGGTGCTCGACGTGCAGGGCCTCTCCACCAAGAGCCTGCTCAAGGACATCTCGTTCCAGCTGCACCGGGGCGAGATCCTCGGCTTCGCCGGACTCATGGGCGCAGGACGCACCGAGACCGCACGCGCGGTCATCGGCGCCGACCACCGCGACGGCGGAACCATCACGATCGGCGGACGCACCGCACGCATCTCGCAGCCGTCGGATGCCGTGCGGCACGGCGTCGGCTACCTCTCCGAGGACCGCAAGCTGCTCGGCCTCATGCTCGAGCAGGACGTCACGTTCAACACGGTCCTCGCCTCGCTCGGCTCGTACGCCAACGCGATCGGCTGGATGGGCGACGGCAAGGCCAAGAACCGCACCAAGGACTACGTCCAGCAGCTGCGGGTGAAGACGCCGTCCGTCAACCAGGTCGTCAAGCTCCTCTCCGGAGGCAACCAGCAGAAGGTCGTCATCGCCCGGTGGCTGATGCGCGACTGCGACATCCTCATCTTCGACGAGCCGACCCGAGGCATCGACGTCGGCGCGAAGGAAGAGATCTACCGCCTCATGCAGCAGCTCGCTGACGCGGGCAAGTCCATCATCGTCATCTCATCGGAGCTGCCGGAGATCCTCCGCGTCGCGAACCGCATCGCGGTCTTCGCGAACGGCCGCATCACCGGGACCCTCCGCAACGAAGACGCCAGCCAGGAGAAGATCATGCAACTCGCAGCCCACGGAGAGGAAGACTGATGAGCGCTCCGCAGAACGGATCGTCCACGACGACGATCATCCAGACGGCACTCGACGAGAACACCGACAAGCGCGACGTCGTCGGGTTCCTCAAGCGCCAGGTCCAGCAGTCGCTCGCGTTCGGCACGCTCATCGTGCTCGTGATCTTCTTCTCGATCGCCAGCCCGAACTTCTTCACGTTCAGCAACATCGCGACCGTGCTGCTGTCGACGGCCGTCATCGGCATCCTCGCCCTCGGCACCACGTTCGTCATCATCACCGGCGGCATCGACCTGTCGATCGGAACCGGTATGGCGCTGTGCGCCGTGATGACCGGCGTGATCGTCACCAACATGGGACTCCCCGTGTGGATCGGCGTCATCGGCGGCGTGCTCACCGGTGTGCTCATGGGCCTCGTGAACGGCGTCAACATCACGTTCCTGCGACTGCCCCCGTTCATCGCCACCCTCGCGATGATGATGATCGCCGGGGGTCTCGCCCTCGTCATCTCGAACGTCGCACCGATCTACTTCTCGACCTCGGCCCCCGACTTCAAGAAGATCGCGCTCGGCGTGATCATCCCCGGCATCCCCAACGCCGTGCTCATCACCGCCGCCCTCGCGATCGTCGCGTGGCTCGTGCTGTCGAAGACGCTGCTCGGCCGCTACACCTTCGCGATCGGCTCGAACGAGGAGGCCACGCGCCTCTCGGGTGTGAACACGCGTCGCTGGACGATCTTCATCTACATGTTCGCGGGCGCCTTCACGGGCATCGCGGGCATCGTCATCGCCTCGCGCCTCGACTCGGCCCAGCCGCAGATCGGCACCGGCTACGAGCTGCAGGCCATCGCGGCCGTCATCATCGGCGGCACCTCGCTGCTCGGCGGTCGCGGATCGATCCTCGGCACCGTGATCGGCGCGCTCATCATGAGCGTGCTCGTCAACGGACTGCGCATCATGTCGATCCAGACCGAGTGGCAGAACATCGTCGTCGGCATCGTCGTGCTGCTCGCCGTGTTCCTCGACTCGCTGCGCAACCGCCAGCACACCTGACCCCCCTCACGGCACCACCCTCACCGAGAACCACCCACCACACAGAACAATGGAGTTTTCATGAAATTCGGCAAGAAGACCGCATTCGCGGCACTCGTGGCCGCATCCGCCCTCGTGTTCGCCGGCTGTGCCGGCGGCGGCGGTGACGTCATCGAAGAAGGCGGCAGCGGCGGAGGCGGCGGAGACGGCGAGATGTACATCGCCATGGTCTCGAAGGGCTTCCAGCACCAGTTCTGGCAGGCCGTCAAGAAGGGCGCGGAGCAGAAGGCCGAAGAACTCGGCGTCCGCATCACCTTCGAAGGCCCCGCAGCCGAGACCGAGATCGCGCAGCAGCTCGAGATGCTGACCGCCGCGATCGACAAGAACCCGGATGCCATCGCCTACGCCGCCCTCGACCCCGAGGCGTGCGTCGCCCCGCTCGAGCAGGCCAAGTCGAAGGACATCCCCGTCGTCTACTTCGACGCCCCCTGCGACGGCGACGTGGGCCTGAGCCTCTCGGCCACCGACAGCAAGGTCGCCGGCGCACTGGCCGCCGAGCACATGGCCGACCTGATCGGCGGATCGGGCGAGGTCGCCATCGTCGGCCACTCGCAGATCAACTCGACCGGTGTCGAGCGCCGCGACGGCTTCGTCGAGAAGATCGAGTCGGACTACCCCGACATCGAGATCGTCGACATCCAGTACGGCGACGGCGACCACCTGAAGTCGGCCGACATCGCGAAGACCCTCATCGCCGCGCACCCCGACCTCAAGGGCATCTACGGCACCAACGAGGGCTCCGCGATCGGCGTCGTCAACGCCGTGAACGAGCTCGGCCTCGAGAAGGGCAAGATCACGATCGTCGGCTTCGACTCCGGCGCCGCGCAGATCAACGCCATCAAGGACGGCACGATGGCCGGTGCGATCACGCAGGACCCGATCGGCATCGGCGAGCAGGTCGTGCAGGCGGCCTACGACGCCGCCAACGGCAAGTCGGTCGAGAAGTTCTACGACACGGGTTCGTACTGGTACGACAAGACGAACCTCGACGACGAGAAGATCGCATCCGTTCTCTACGAGTGATCCTCTGACACGAAGGGCCCCTCACCCGCGGGTGAGGGGCCCTTTTCCCGTGTCCGCGTCGCTCCGCCTCGCGCGAGCCACCCCCTTTCGCGAGAGCCACCCCTCTGCGTCGTGCATGCAGAGGGGTGGCTCGGGGGAGAGGGGTGGTTCGCGGAGGAGAGGGATGTCGTCAGATGCGGCGCAGGAACGTGAGCTGCGACGACGGCTCGACGATGAGGTCTTGCAGCGCCGCGTTGAACGGGACGCCGGCGGGGGACGAGAGGTGCGCCTGGAACGCGGCCTCGTCGCGGTACACCTCGTACACGAAGAAGCGGTCGGGGTCGTCGACGAGGCGGGTCGCGTCGAACACGACGTTGCCCTCCTCGGCCCGCACGTGCTCCGCGAATTCGGCGAGCAGCGTCGCGACGCGGTCACCCTCACCCGGGCGTGCGGTGAACGTGGCGTGGAGGATGGTCGGTGCGGACATGCGGGGCTCCTTCAGGTCAGGGCGAGGAGGCGGGCGGGGTTGGCGACGAGCATCCGGTCTACGGCGTCGTCGCCGACCTCGGCACGCAGCCGGGGCAGGTAGCGCTCGCCCAGGTAGGCGAGCCCTGGCATGCCGCCGTAGGACACGTATCGGGTCGCGCGGGCGACATCGCCGCCCAGCAGCACGCGGTCGCCGGCCCCGCGCGACACCACGTCCGCGGTGAGCGTGAGCAGCTCCGCATCCGATCGTGTGCGCGGCCGCGCGAACCCGTCGTACCCGAGGTAGGCGCCGCGCTCTGCGAGGGAGGCGTGCAGACCGGGGTCGGGGTCGCGGTCGGCGTGCGCCAGCACGATGCGGTCGGCCGAGACCCCCTCGGCGGCGAGCAGGTCGAGGACCTCGTGCGCGGCGGTGCAGAACTCCAGGTGCACCATGATCGCGGCGCCCGTGGCACGATGCGCTGCGGCGAGGGCGAGCAGCGTCGTGTGCTCGAACCCGCTGATGCGCCAGTAGTCGATGCCGCCCTTGAGCAGTCCGGCGCGCACGGGGGAGCCGTCGGGGCCGCTCGCGCGCTCCCCGTCGGGGTCGCCGTCGGCCAGCGGCATCCCGTCGCCGATCTCGCGGATGAACCGCGCGGCGAGCGTCTCGGCATCCGTCGATCGCGTCGGGTGGTCGGCGGCGTAATGGGCCTCGCGGTGGCGTCCGGTCGTGGCGACGATGCGCAGTCCGGTCGACGCGCTGATCCGTGCGAGCGCGCCGGGGTCGCGACCGAGGCCGAACGGCGTGGCGTCGACCATCGCCGCGAAGCCGCTGTCGTGCAGCATCGCCGCCTCGGCGCCCGAGCGCTCCTCGTCGTCGAGCTCGTCGCCCGGCAGCAGCGGCGAGACCTGGAACAGGTGCTCGTGATAGTTCGTCGGCCCGAGCTCGGTCGGATCGACGTCGCCGAGGACGGTGCGGATCATCGCCGTGCCGACTCCGCCGCCTCGGCGAGACGCTCGACGATCTCGGGGGTGAGGTCGAGCTCGAAGACGTCGGCGACCACCTGCGACCAGCCGTGGATGAAGTAGCGCCACCCGTCGACCACGTGCAGTCCGCGCGCGGCCTCCTGAGCACGGGCCTGATGCAGGAACTCCAGCGACCCGCGGTAGTTGAACTCCCAGACCCAGGCGTCCTCGGGGAAGACGACGTCGTCGGGCAGGGGTGAGCCGGGGCGGTCCTTGCCGAGACCCGTCGCGTTCACGATGAGCGATCCGGCCGGGGCGGCGGCGACGAGGGCAGCCGCCTGCTCGACCGTGTCGGTGCGCACGTACTCGATGAACCCGTCGCGCGTGCTGTGCTGTCGGTGCACGTCGCGCAGATGCGTGAGCTTGCCGTCGTCGCGCGCGGTCACGGTCACCTTCGTCGGAGCGTCGTCCCGTTCGGCGAGCGCCCAGCTGAGGGCGGTGCCCGATCCGCCGGCGCCGAGGATGACGACCTCGGCCCCCGTGCGAGCGAAGTGGTCGGCGGGCAGGAAGTCGTTCAGCGCCAGGTCGACCGTGATCGGGTCCTTCGCGCGGCCGATCAGACGGTCGCCGCGCTTCGAGATGCTCGAGATCTCGGCGCACGACACCGCGAACGGGTCGAGCTCGTCGAACAGGTCGGATGCCGCGGTGAACACGTTCATCTTGTGGGTCGTCACGAGGGCCCCGCGGTGGTGGGGGTCGTCGCGGATCTGCTCGACCATGGCCCGGTACTGGGCGGGCCCGGCGTCCATCGGGAGGTCGTGTCCGACGAGTTCGGTGGTGGGCAGCCCCAGCACCTCAGCCCATCGGGGGAACACCTGCATGATCGACGACGAGCCGGTGCTCACGCCGACGAAGCCCATATAGCCGCCGGTCGTGGTGGCGTTCTCGGTGATGGTCATGGTCGGGCCCTTCAGGGTCGGGAGGAGACGAGGTGGGCGGGCGTCGAGCCCGCGAGGACGGCGAGGACGTCGTCGAGGGACATCGAGCCCATGTTGTCGACGGCCTGCGTGGTCTGCGCGCCGAGGTGCGGGGTGACGGTGACGCGCTCGGCCAGGTCGGCGGCCAGGAGGGGGCTGTCGCTCGCAGCCGTGTCGCCGGACAGGGTGTCGGCCGCATACGCGCCGAGGCGCCCGTCGTGGAGCGCTGCGGCCACGGCATCCTCGTCGATGAGATCCGGACGAGCGGTGTTCACCAGCACGGTGCCCGGACGGAGGCCGTCGAGCCGCGCCGCATCCACGAGCGTCTGCCCGCCCGGGGCGTGCAGGGTGATGACGTCGGCCGTGCGGAACAGGTCGTCGAGCCCGATCGGCACCGTGCCGAGTGCGACGATGCGTTCGGGCGCGAGGAACGGGTCGGCGGCGAGCACCGCGCAGCCGAAGCCGGTCAGGCGACGGGCGACGCCCTGGCCGATGCGACCGAAGCCGACGATCCCGACCGTCGCGGCGCCCAGCTCGCGTCCGCGGCGGACGCTCCAGTCGCCCCGGCGCACCCGTCGGTCGCCGTCGGAGATGCAGCGGAGCGCGGCGAGCATGAGCCCCACGGCGTGGTCGGCGACGGCATCCGCGTTCGCACCGGGGGTGTTCGTCACCGGGATGCCGCGTCGCTCGGCCGCGGCGATGTCGACCGCCTCGGTGCCCACGCCGTACCGCGCGATGACCTTGAGGTTCGGTGCCGCGTCGAGGTGCGCGTCGGTGACCGGGCCGGTGCCGGCGATCCAGCCGTCGGCTGCGGCGAGCAGCGGGCCGAGCTCGGTGAGTCCGTGGTGGGCGGGTCCGCGCACGATCTGGTGCCCGGCATCCCTGGCGCGCGCGACGAGGTCGAGGTCGCCGTCCGAGAACGACCTGCTGGTGGCCAGGATCACGCCCATCAGACGCTCCCGGCCGACGGGGCGGCGGCGAACCACGGCGCGAGCGCGTCGTACGCGGCGGTGAACCGGGCGTGGCGCTGGGTGTAGACGGCGTGGCGCCCGGCATCCGGAGCGAACTCCGCCGTGACCTCGCTCAGCGCGCGGGCGGCCGAGAAGTCGGCGAGGCCGAGTCCGACGGCGCCGGTCACGGCGGCGCCCAGGCTGTTGGCCTCCTCGACGATCGTGCGGCGGCGGACCGGGACGCCCCAGACGTCGGCGAGGATGCCGAGCCACACGTCGCTCTGCGCGCCGCCTCCGACCGCGTCGATGCGGTCGATCTCTGCCCCCGACTCGCGGAACGCGTGGATGCAGGTGAGGAGGTTGAACGCGACGCCCTCGAGCACGGCGCGGGTGAGGTGCGCCCTCGTGTGGTGGCGGCCGATGCCGACGAACGCGCCGCGGGCCGACGGATCCCAGAGCGGCGACCGCTCGCCGAGCAGGTAGGGGAGGAAGTAGAGGTCCTCGGTGTCGAGGTCGCCGCCGGCGTCGGCGGTGAGCCGGGCGGTCTCGGGGCGAGCGGGGTCGGGCGAGAGGGCCTCCGCGATCCACTGCACGGATGCCCCGCCGGCCTGCATGGTCGCGGTCGGCACGAACGATCCGGGCACGACGTTGTCGAAGGTCATGGTGCGCATGAGCGGATCGTGCAGCGGGGCGGGGCTCGCGAACGAGATCCACGACGAGGTCCCGAGGCAGACGTACGCGCCGTCCTCGGGGGCGACGACGCCCGAGCCGACTGCCGCGAGCGGGCCGTCGCCGCCGCCCATCACGACCCGGACGGTGCGGGGGAGTCCGAGGGCGCCGGCCGCCTCGGCGGTGAGCGCACCCGCCACGCTCGTCGATTCGAGGATCTCGGGGAACAGCGCAGGGTCGAGGCCGGCCGCGGCGAGCAGGTCGGCCGACCACGTGCCGGAGAGCTGGTCGTAGGCGTTGGTG
Organism: Microbacterium sp. LS_15; assembly: GCF_041954735.1. Classification (NCBI taxonomy): domain Bacteria; kingdom Bacillati; phylum Actinomycetota; class Actinomycetes; order Micrococcales; family Microbacteriaceae; genus Microbacterium; species Microbacterium sp. LS_15. The sequence continues at coordinate 22,017 of NZ_JAVAYD010000010.1, forward strand.
CCGGAGGCGTCGGAGCGCTCGGTGGCCAGGCGGCCGGTGAGCCGGTAGACGATGTAGTCCTTCGCGACGCAGAAGTGACGCACCCGCGCCCAGATGTCGGGCTCGTGGTCGCGCACCCACATGATCTTCTCGAGCGAGTAGGTCGGGTTGAGGCGGTGGCCGAGCACGCGATAGGCGGCCTCGGCGCCGAGGCGCTCTTCGAGCGCGCGGGTCTGCGCGCCCGAACGGGTGTCTGCCCAGATGATCGCCGGACGCACGGGCTCGCCGTGCGCATCGAGCAGCACCGTGCCCATCATCTGGCCGCTCACGACGAGACCGACGACCGCGTCGGGGGAGACGTCGGCCTTCGCGATCAGCTGTCGTGTGGCATCGACGACCGCGCCCCACCAGTCCGCCGGGTCCTGCTCGGCGATGCCGCCCGCCGCGAAGTGCGCGGGGTACGGGACGGTGACCGCCGTCACGAGGCGTCCGTCGTCGTGGTGCAGCGAGGCCTTGTCGCCCGTGGTGCCCAGGTCGTGAGCGATGATCATGCCCGGAGCCTATTCGGCGGTCTCGGGGGTGGCAGCCGGTTCGGGCGCTGCGGCGTCGGTACCGGCGTACGGGCGCAGGTCGACGCCGTCGGTCGCACGGTAGGCGCGGGAGCCCATGCCGTGCTCGAGCACCCATCCGTAGTCGTGGCCGGCGCCACCAGGGTAGACCGCGAGGAACGCGTAGGGCTCGTCGCCCGTGTTCACCGAGCGATGCGCCCAGCCGGGCGGGATGTAGCCGATCGTGCCGGGGAGCATGTCGAGCCATTCGGTGCGCTCGCCGTCGAACATGAGGAGTCCGCCGCGTCCCTTCAGGGCGAGGTAGATCTCGCCCTGGTGGTCGGGGTGCTGGTGCCCCTTCGTCATCCAGAGCTCGCCGGAGGTGTCACCGGGCATGATCGTCGTGATCGACTGCGGGAGCTCGCGGTCGATCTCGGGCACGGGCGAGCTGACGACGGTGTAGACGACGGGGTTGTCGCCCGCCGAGGACGACGCCCAGGCGTCCGCGTCGAGGAACAGGCCCTCGAGGTCGGACATGCGACGCGTGAGCGTCGGTCCCTCCGGCGAGAGCGTGAGCTTCTCGGCGTCGAAGGCGATCGCCATCGGCGAGATCGGAGGGGTGTGGAACTCGGGCATCGGTGCTCCTCGTTGCGGATGCTGCAGTGCATCGCAGCCTGTAATGACAGGTCGAGTGTACCTGTAATGACAAGTGGTGTCCACCGCTCATCTGCGCGGGGATGAGAGCGCAGGTGTGTGGATTCCGTCAGGATGCCGCGCGCAGGGCCTTCGCGAGATGGGCGCGTCCGCCGCGGACGGCGTCGGCCGTGACGGCATCCCACCCCGGGTACTCGGCGTGCCCCGCGGGAAGCACGGCGAGCTCGAGGTCTCGCGCGGCGTTCGCGACGCCGAACTGGCCGGGCGGCGGCACGTACTGGTCCCACAGCGCGGCCTCGACCCGCACCGGGATGTCGGCGAACCCCAGCGTGCTCGACGCGTCGAACGGACGCAGCTGCTCGCGCGCCCCCGGATGCTCGGCGACGTGCACGCGCACGACCTCGCCGCTGCCCAGGCACGGCACGGCCAGGCGTTCGTCGTACTGCCCGAAGCTCGGCACGATGAGCGTCGCACCCACGTAGCGGTCGTCCCACGGGATGCCGAGCGCGCCGATACCGCCGCCGAAGCTCTCCCCGACGTAGTACAGCGGCAGGTCTCCGACGAGGGCGAGAAGCGTGTCGGCCGCGAGCCACAGGTCGCGCGCGCACAGGCCGAGGACGTATCGGTCGGGGTCGTCGAGGCCCGCGAGCACGTGCTGCTCCACGGGCTCGGGAGCGCCGACGCCGGCGTTCAGCGTCGGGAGTCCCCGCGCCACGGGGAAGATCGCGGCAGCGTCGTCCGGCACCCGGGCGAGGTCGATCGCGTCGCGGCCGCCGTAGCCGTGCGAGTGCACGATACCCACGCGCGCCGATGCGGACGCGGGCCCCACGACCCAGGATCGTAAGCGGATGCCGTCGGCGCCGGCGTGCTCGACGAGAGCCACGCTGCGCCCGTCGACCGTCGTAGTCGAGAGGGTGCGCGGCGCGGCATCCACCGTCCTCGCCTCCGCTCGCCAGCGGCCCCACATCTCGGCGAGGCCGGTCGGCGGCGCGACGGGGGCAACCTGCCGCAGTGCGTGCTCGTCGAAGCCGTAGGTGCCGTCGAATGCGGCATCCGGGAACCAGGAGTCGTAGGGCGCAGGCATGATGCATCGACGCTATCGCGCGGCCGCCAGTGTTCGCCTGGGCCGAGCAGATCAGGAGGAGTGCCCGAGATCAGGACGATGCGTCCGGGATCCTCCTGATCTCGGGAGACGATCCTGTTCTCGGAGCAGAAGCAGCGCCCGCCCGCCGCGCTCGGTAGGCGGCGACGGCGTTGCGGTTCGTGCACGTCGGCGAGCAGAAGCGCTTGGACCGGTTGCGGGAGAGGTCGAGGGCGAGCGCCGCGCACGTGTCGTCGTCGCAGATCGAGATGCGCGAGCCCTCGTCGGCACGGATGACGTCGATCAGCGCCATCGCGGTCTCGATGAGCACGCGTTCGGGCAGGGGTCGGTCGTCGGCGACCGCATGCAGGTGCCAGTCGGTCTCGTCGTGGCGCACGAGGCGCGGAGTGAGGCGCGCCTCCGCGAGGGCGGCGTTCACGTGCTCGGCCATGTCGTCGCGGGGCGCGAGCAGCATGGAGCGGAGGCGAGGACGGATGCCGCGGAGCGCGGCGAGCTCGGCGTCGTCGCGATCGAGCCTGCCGGAGTAGGGGAACTCGGCGAGGAAGCGGTGCTCGTCGTCGAGGGTCTCCAGTGTCTCGGGGTCTTCGGCCGAGTTGACGAGCCAGACGGCTGCGCGGAGCGCCTCTTCGGTGTCATTGGTGAAGATCATGTTGACACCTTACTCCGTGCGCGAGTAGCGTCACTTCTCATGAGCCCTGTGACCGATGACCGGAGCGTCGCGGGCGTGCGCCTCGGCCTGCCGCTGGCGATCGCTGCCGCGTTCTCGTTCGGCATGTCCGGCGCCTGGGCGCGCGGGCTCATCGACGCAGGATGGTCACCGGGTGCGGCCGTCACCGTGCGCGTCTGGGTCGCCGCGCTCGTGCTGCTGATCCCCGCGGTCCTGTCGCTCCGCGGGAGATGGGGCGCACTGCGCAAGAACGCCGGGATGGTCGCCGCCTACGGGCTCCTCGCCGTCGCGGCGACACAGCTCTGCTACTTCCAGGCCGTCGCCGTCATGGACGTCGGCATCGCCCTGCTCATCGAGTACACGGCACCGATCGCCGTCATCCTCTGGCTGTGGCTGCGCCGTGGCGAGAAGCCCAGCCGGCGCAGCGTGATCGGAGCCGTGATCGCCTTCGTCGGACTCGTCCTCATGCTCGACATCGTCACGGGCGCCGAGGTCAACGTGCCCGGCATCCTCTGGGCGCTCGCCGCGATGGTCGGCGCGGCGAGCTACTTCCTGCTCTCGGCGAGAGCCGACACCGGGCTGCCGCCGATCGCGCTCGCCGGCGGAGGGCTGCTGCTCGGAGCGGTCGGCCTCACGGTCGCCGGTGCCGTCGGCATTCTTCCCCTCGCCGGGAGGACCGACGACATCACCTACCGGTTCGGCACCGTGCCGTGGTTCGTCCCGGTGCTCGCGATCGGCCTCATCGCGACCGCGCTCGCCTACCTGCTCGGCATCGCATCGACCAGGATGCTGGGCTCGCGCCTCGCCTCATTCGTCGCCCTGTCGGAGGTCGTGGCCGCGCTGCTGTTCGGCTGGCTGCTGCTCGGACAGCTCCCCGATCTGCTGCAGGCCATGGGCGGAGCGCTCGTGCTGGTCGGCGTCGTGATCGTCAAGCTGGGGGAGCCCGCGCCGGCACGCGCGGACGGGGCTTCACCTTCCGCCCGGCTGGCACCTGCTGCCGGACTCCGCGAGAGATAGCGGCACGAGGCGCCTACTGCGGGGGAGCGGGCGCGTGGGGCGTGTGTATACGTGAGACGCGCGTGCGTGGCATTCTGAGCCGCTCGTGGCGCTTTGTGTATACACTGAGGGCATGTCTGTGGTCCCGGTCGATCGTGTCAGCGCGAGCGAGCGTGCCTACGCGACGCTGCTCGACGAGATCCAGTCCGGGGCGCTCCCGGCGGGATCCGTGCTCGGCGAGGTCGAGCAGGCCGCGCGTCTCGGCGTGAGCCGCACGCCGTTGCGAGAGGCGCTCCGCCGACTCGCCTCCGACGGGCTCGTCGTGCAGCAGTCGCCGCGCGTGACCGTCGTCGCCGACCTCGATGCGTCCGACATCCGCGCGCTGTTCGAGATGCGTCGGGCGCTGGAGGAGACCTCCGCACGCATCGCAGCGCGACGCGGGGACGCCGAGCTCTTCGCCGCCCTCGCGCAGGAGTTCGCGCAGGTCGAGCTCGACGCTCCGGCGGGACGCGACGACTACTACGCGCTCATCGCCCGCTTCGACGCCGCCCTCGACGGAGCCGTCGCCAACGACTACATCGCGTCAGCGCTGCGCACCGTGCGCACCCACCTCGTGCGCGTGCGCCGCATGGCGAAGGACAAGCCCGCACGGCTCGCCGCCTCGGCCGCCGAGCACCGCACCATCGCCGAGGCGCTCGCGGTGCGCGACGGGGACCTCGCCGCGCACGCCACGCACGTGCACCTGCACAACGCCCTCGCGGGGATCCTCGAATCGCTGCCGCACGGGGATCGGGGCGTTCCGCCTCGCTCCGCCCGCGCGACGACGAGCGGGGACGCCGCCCGCTCAACGACCACGGAAAGGCAACCATGACCGTCACGCACCACGTCCGCGTCCACCGCAGCGACGAGAACCTCGAACGCTCCGACCAGCTCTCCTGGAAGATCGCCGAGGTGGCCGCCGACCCCGTCGAGGTCGAGCAGCCGGTCGTCGACATGATCATCAACCGCATCATCGACAACGCGTCGGTGGCCGCGGCATCCCTCACGCGCGGTCCGATCACCGCGGCCCGTGCGCAGGCGTTCAGCCACCCCGTGTCGTCCGGCGGGGCGGGCGCGACCGTGTTCGGGGCGGCGCTCGACCACCGCACGAGCCCCGAGTGGGCGGCCTGGGCGAACGGTGTGGCCGTGCGCGAGCTCGACTACCACGACACCTTCCTCGCGGCGGAGTACTCGCACCCCGGCGACAACATCCCGCCCATCGTCGCCGTCGCCCAGCACGTCGGATCCGACGGTCGGGCGCTCGTGCGCGCGATCGCGACCGGGTACGAGATCCAGATGGACCTCGTGCGAGCGATCTGCCTGCACAAGCACAAGATCGACCACGTGGCACACCTCGGGCCGTCGGCCGCCGCCGGCATCGGGAGCCTCCTCGGACTCGACGTCGAGACCATCTATCAGGCGGTCGGGCAGGCGCTGCACACGACCACGGCGACCCGGCAGAGCCGCAAGGGCGAGATCTCGACCTGGAAGGCGCACGCCCCCGCCTTCGCGGGCAAGATGGCGGTCGAAGCGGTCGACCGTGCGATGCGCGGCCAGACCAGCCCCGCCCCGATCTACGAGGGCGAGGACGGCGTGATCGCGTGGATGCTCGACGGCAAGGATGCCGCGTACGAGGTGCCGCTCCCGGCATCCGGCGAAGCGAAGCGCGCGATCCTCGACTCGTACACGAAGGAGCACTCGGCGGAGTACCAGGCCCAGGCGTGGATCGACCTCGCGCGTCGTCTCGGCACCGCGAACCCGGCGCTGCGTGACCCCGCGAACATCGAGTCTGTCGTGCTGCACACCAGCCACCACACCCACAACGTGATCGGCTCGGGGGCCGGCGACCCGCAGAAGTACGACCCCACCGCCTCTCGCGAGACCCTCGACCACTCGATCCCCTACATCTTCGCCGTGGCCCTGCAGGACGGCGGCTGGCACCACGTCGACTCCTACACGCCCGAGCGGGCCGGCCGCGCCGACACGGTCGCGCTGTGGCACAAGATCACCACCGCCGAGGATGCCGAGTGGACGCGTCGCTACCACTCGGAGGACCCCGACGTGAAGGCCTTCGGCGGCCGCGTGGAGTTCCGCCTCGCCGACGGCACGACCGTGGTCGACGAGATCGCCGTCGCCGACGCGCACCCCCTGGGCGCGCGCCCCTTCTCACGCGAGAACTACATCGCGAAGTTCCGGCTGCTCGCCGAGCCCGTGCTCGAGGCCGCCGAGATCGAGCGCTTCCTCGAGCTCGTCCAGCGTCTGCCCGAACTCACCGCGGCCGAGGTCGGCGAGCTGTCGATCATCGCGAAGCCCGGGCTGCTCGACGCCGCCGAGGCGCCGAAGGGGCTGTTCTGATGCTGTACTCCACGACGACGCCCGCCGAGAAGCGGCGGCTGTTCCGTGAGCGCCTCGCGAGCGGCGAGCTGCTGCGCTTCCCCGGCGCCTTCAACCCGCTGAGCGCCAAGCTCGTCGAGCAGAAGGGTTTCGACGGCGTCTACATCTCGGGCGCTGTGCTGTCTGCCGACCTGGGCCTGCCCGACATCGGTCTCACGACGCTGACCGAGGTCGCCGGACGCGCGAAGCAGATCGCCCGCATGACCGAGATCCCCGCGATCGTCGACGCCGACACCGGCTTCGGCGAGCCGATGAACGTGGCGCGCACGATCCAGGAGCTCGAAGACGCCGGGCTCGCAGGCACGCACATCGAGGACCAGATCAACCCCAAGCGCTGCGGCCACCTCGACGGCAAGAGCGTGGTCGACGAGAACACGGCGATCAGACGCATCCGCGCCGCCGCCGATGCGCGCCGCGACGAGAACTTCCTCATCATGGCGCGCACCGACATCCGCGCCATCGACGGACTGGATGCCGCGATCGATCGCGCCAAGGCGCTGGTGGATGCCGGGGCCGACGCGGTCTTCCCCGAGGCGATGCGCGACCTCTCCGAGTTCGAGGCCATGGCGAACGCGCTCGACGTGCCGATCCTCGCCAACATGACCGAGTTCGGCAAGAGCGACCTGTTCTCGACGACGCAGCTGCAAGCGGCAGGGGTGAGCATGGTGATCTGGCCGGTCTCGCTGCTGCGCATCGCGATGGGCGCGGCGGGCCGCGCTCTCGATACGCTGAACGACGAGGGGCACCTGACCTCGAAGCTCGGCGAGATGCAGCACCGCGCCGATCTCTACGACCTGATCGACTACGAGTCGTACAACCACTTCGACTCCGGGGTCTTCAACTTCACCATCACGAAGGAGTGAGCATGAGCGAACCGGACATCAGGAAGGGCCTCGCGGGGGTCGTCGTCGACACCACGGCGATCTCGAAGGTCAACCCCGAGACGAACAGCCTGCTCTACCGCGGGTACCCCGTGCAGGAGCTGGCCGACACCCAGCCGTTCGAGGCCGTCGCCTACCTGCTGTGGCACGGTGAGCTGCCGACCCCCGACGAGCTCGCCGCGTTCCGCCACGAGGAGCGCACGCACCGCGCGCTCGCCGAGAACGTCAAGCAGGCGATCGACCTCATCCCGCTCGAGGCGCACCCCATGGACGAGGTGCGCACGGCCGTCAGCGTCATCGGCGCCTCCGACCCCGGCGCCGGAGGATCGGTGCTGAACGCGGGCGGCAGCCCGGAGGAGAACCTCGAGCGCAGCATCCGCCTCTTCGCCGCTCTTCCGGCGATCGTCGCCTACGGTCAGCGCCGTCGTCGCGGTCACGCGATCATCGAGCCGCGCGACGATCTCGACTACTCCTCGAACTTCCTCTGGATGACGTTCGGCGTGGAGCCCGACCCCGTGGTCGTCGACGCCTTCAACCGCTCGATGATCCTGTACGCGGAGCACTCGTTCAACGCGTCGACCTTCACCGCGCGCGTGATCACCTCGACCCTCAGCGACCTGTACTCGGCGGTCGTCGGCGCGATCGGCGCCCTCAAGGGACCGCTGCACGGCGGCGCGAACGAAGCCGTGCTGCACATCTTCGACGAGATCGGGGATGCCGGGAACGTCGAGGCATGGCTCGACAAGGCGCTCGCCGAGAAGCGCAAGATCATGGGCTTCGGACACCGCGTGTACAAGAAGGGCGACTCGCGTGTGCCGACCATGAAAGCCGCGCTCGACACGCTCGTCGCGCACTACGACAAGCCCGAGGTCGCCGCGCTCTACGACGCCCTCGAGTCGGAGTTCGTCGCGCGGAAGGGCATCTACCCGAACCTCGACTACCCGTCGGGACCGGCGTACAACCTCATCGGCTTCGACACGCTCACGTTCACGCCGCTGTTCGTCGCCGCGCGGGTCACCGGCTGGACCGCGCACGTCATCGAGCAGGCGGGGGCGAACGCGCTGATCCGTCCGCTCTCGCACTACGACGGCGTCGACGAGAGGCACGTCCAGGGCTGACGCCTAGCGCTCAGCGCGCTCGGAATCAAGCGGATGCACCGACCCGCATCGGAGGAGTATCACTGATCCGGGACCGAGGGGGTCCCGTGTGAAGGAGGCTCCATGTCCGCGTCGGATGTCAACGTCAAGGAGGTCCGGTCGCTCGTCCCCGCGCGGATGGACCGGCTGCCCTGGGCACGATTCCACTGGATGATCGTCGTCGGGCTCGGGTTCTCGTGGATCCTCGACGGCCTCGAGGTGCAGATCGTCGCCGCGAACGGCTACGCGGCGACCCTCGGCATGGGTCCGGCTGAGGTCGGCCTCGCGGGCACGTGCTACCTGCTCGGACAGGTGTTCGGCGCGCTCGTGTTCGGACGCCTCACCGACCGGCTCGGACGCAAGAAGCTCTTCATCCTGTCCCTCGCGGTGTACCTCGTGGGTTCCGCGGTCGCGGGTCTCGCGTTCGCGCCGTGGGTCTTCTACATCTGGCGGTTCGTCGCGGGGGCCGGCATCGGCGGCGAGTACGCGGCGATCAACTCGGCGATCGACGAGATCATCCCGGCGAAGTACCGCGGTCGCGTCGACATCGCGATCAACGGCACGTACTGGGGCGGTGCGGCGCTCGGCGCCGTCGCCAACCTGTTCTTCCTGAACACCGACATCCTCCCGCAGGATCTCGGCTGGCGCCTCAGCTTCTTCCTGGGGCCGGTTCTCGGCATCCTGATCATCTGGCTGCGGCGGCACATCCCCGAGAGCCCGCGCTGGCAGATGACCCACGGGCGCGAGGGCGAGGCCGAGCGCAACGTCGACGGCATCGAGGAGCGCATCCGCCGGGAGGGCAAGGAGATCCCGCCCGTCGACGAGTCGAAGGCGATCACGGTGAAGGAGTACGGCCAGGTGCCGTTCCTCGTGATCGCGAAGGTGCTGTTCCGCAAGTACCCGCGGCGGACGCTCGTCGGCATCACGATGATGGTGACGCAGTCGTTCCTCTACAACGCGATCTTCTTCACCTATGCGCTGGTGCTCGAGAACTTCTACGACACCCCGCCCGCGTCGGCGTCGCAGTACTTCATCATCTTCGCGGTCGGCAACCTCGCCGGGGCGCTCGTGCTCGGGCACTTCTTCGACACGTGGGGACGCCGGCGGATGCTGTTCCTCACCTACGTCCTCGCCGGGTCGATCCTGCTCGTCAGCGCGTTCCTGTTCAACGCGGGAGTGCTGAACGCGGGCACGCACACCGCGTTCTGGTGCGCCTCCTTCTTCTTCGCCTCGGCCGGGGCGTCGGCGGCCTACCTGACCGTGAGCGAGATCTTCCCGCTGGAGCTGCGCAGCCAGGTCATCTCGTACGTGTTCTCGATCGGTCAGCTGGTCGGCGCGATCGCCCCCGTGCTCTACGGCTCGCTGATCGGGCAGAGCGCCGAGACCGGCGATCGCGGACCCCTGTTCTGGGGCTACGTGCTGGGCGCGGGCATCATGATCTTCGGCGGGGTGGTGTGCGGGGTGTTCGGCGTGAGCGCGGCGGGTAAGTCCCTCGAGGACATCGCCGACCCTCTGTCGCTCGTCGAGAACCCGAAGAAGAGCTGACGGTTATCCTGACCCGATGGGCATCGAACGCAACTGGGCAGGCAACGTCACCTACCGGGCGTCGCGCATCGAGCATCCGTCGTCGCTCGACGAGTTGCGCGACGCGCTCACGGCAGGCGAGGCGGTGCGGATGTTGGGCTCGCGTCACTCGTTCTCGGATCTGGCCGACACCGACGGCATCCTGATCGCGACCGACCGGCTGCCCCCCGTGTTCGAGGTGAGCGACGCCCGCGATGCGGTGCGCGTGAGCGGCGCGCTGCGGTACGGCGACCTCGCTCCGCTGCTGGATGCCGAGGGCCTGGCGCTCGCGAACCTCGCCTCGCTCCCGCACATCTCCATCGCGGGCGCCGTCGCGACGGGCACGCACGGCTCGGGAGACGCCGTCGGGTCGCTGGCCAGCGCGGTGCGGGCGCTCACGATCGTCACGCCTGCGGGCGACGTGCGCACCCTGCAGCGCGGGGACGACGATTTCGCCGGCGCTGTCGTGAGCCTCGGCGCGCTCGGGGCGGTGGTCGACGTGACACTCGACGTCGAGCCCGTGTACGAGGTCGCGCAGCACGTATTCGAGCACCCGGCCTGGGATGCGATCCTCCGCGATCTCGACGACGTGACCGGGATCGGCACGAGCGTCAGCATCTTCTCGACCTGGGAGCGCACCGATGTCGCCGACCAGATCTGGGTCAAGCAGCGGCTGCCCGAGGCGCGTGAGATCACGCGGGCCGACCTGTTCTCTCGTCTCGACGCGGAGCCGGCGACGGCGAAGCGGCATCCGATCCTCGGCGTCGACCCGATCGCCTGCACCGAGCAGGGCGGCGTGCCAGGACCGTGGTTCGACCGCCTGCCGCACTTCCGGCTCGAGTTCACCCCGTCGGCCGGCGCCGAGATCCAGACCGAGTACCTCGTTCCGCGCGCCGACGCGGTCGAGGCGATCCAGGTCGTGCGCACGCTCGCGGGACAGATCGCGCCGCTGCTGCTCGTGAACGAGATCCGCACGGTCAGGGCCGACGAGCTGTGGCTGAGCTCGTCGTACGAGACGGATGCCGTCGGCATCCACTTCACCTGGAAGCCCGACGAGGATGCCGTGCGCGCGTTCCTGCCGACTCTCGAGGCGGCGCTGCCCGGCACGGCCAGGCCGCACTGGGGCAAGGTCTCGACGCTCGACGGCGCGGAAGTGCGGTCGCGCTACCCGCGGTTCGACGATTTCGCCGCGCTCGCCGCGCGCTACGACCCGGAGCGCCGGCTCGTGAACCCGTACCTGGAGCGCCTGGGCCTCTAGCGCGCCGCGGTCGGCCCCGATGGGGTGGCCGCGGCCCGCCCCCGATGGGGGTGGACGCCGGCGACCGCCGGGGCGAGACTGGAGCCAGCGCCCCGGGCAGCGTGCTCGGCGTCGAGACGGAGGAGCGGACATGGCACACAGGGTCGGGTACTTCGTCGGAAGTCTGTCGTCGACATCGATCAATCGGATCCTCGCGACGGCCCTGATCGAGCTGGCGCCGCGGGATCTGGAGTTCTTCGAGATCCCCATCCGCGACCTGCCGTTGTACAGCCAGGACTACGACGAGTCGTATCCGCCCGAGGCAGTGGCGCTCAAGGAGGCGATCGACTCGGCCGACGCGGTGCTGTTCGTCACGCCGGAGTACAACCGGTCGATCCCCGGCGGGCTCAAGAACGCGATCGACTGGGCCTCGCGCCCCTGGGGGCAGAACTCCTTCGACCACATCCCGGCCGCGGTCATCGGCGCCTCCGTCGGGGCGATCGGCACCGCGGTCGCGCAGCAGAGCCTCCGCGGCGTGCTGAGCTTCTGCAACGCCAGGCAGATGACCGCCCCCGAGGCGTACATCCAGTTCGTGCCGGAGCACTACGCCGAGGACGGCACGGTCACGCACTCCGACACAGCCGACTTCCTCCGCGGGTTCATGCGCGAGTTCCGCGACCACATCGAGCGCGTGCTGACCGTGCTCCCGCGCGACACCGACAGCTGAGGCGGGCGCTTTCGAATCGCGCAACTGGTTACGCCACCGGTCGAAAAGTGACCATTCGCGCGATTCGAAAGCGGCTAGACGTGGTCGCGCCAGGAGTGCTGCGGGTCGTAGCCCAGCATCCGCCGTGCCTTGTCGATCGAGAGCAGGGTCTCGTTCTCGCCGACCTCGCGCGCCACGGGGACATCGGGGAAGACCTCGGCGAGCAGCTCGGCGTTCGGCCGTGACATGACCGTGTCGGCGGCCGCGATGATGTACTGCTCGAATCCCGGCGGGGCGACCTCGAGGGCTCGGCGTACGGCCTGGGCTCCGTCGCGGGCGTCGATGTATCCCCAGAGGTTCCACTTGCGGAGCAGAGCGTCGGCGTCGAACGAGGGGAACTCGTCGTAGTCCGCGGGGTTCATGACGTTCGAGAACCGCAGCGCCGTGATCGACAGATCGGGATGCCAGCGCACGAGCTCGGTCGCCAGGCGCTCTTCGAGCGTCTTCACCAGCGAGTACACCGACTCGGGGCGCGGCGGGTACTCCTCGTCGACCGGGACGTACGGCGGCGGCGCGTCGAACGGGAGTCCGAGCACGGTCTCGCTGGACGCGGCGACGATACGACGGATGCCGAGGCGCACCGCCGCCCAGAAGACGTTGAACGTGGCTGGCATGTTGTTGTGGAAGGTGGCCACGTCGCTGCGGATGCCCGGCGCCGGGATCGCGCCCAGGTGCACGACGGCGTCGATGCCGTCGTGCTGGTCGCCGACAGCGGTGAACGCGTCGACGACCTGTCCGTAGTCGGTGAGGTCGACCTGCACGAACCCGGGGCCGCGCTGCCCGGCGACATCCATGCCGATGACCTCGATGCCCGCGGCCCGCAGCTCGCGTGCGACGACGGTGCCGAGCTTGCCCGATGATCCGGTGAGTGCGATGCGCATGTCACCAGCGTGGCACGCCGGCCGGCGACACGGGCCGTTCGGCATACACTCGTCGGCGTGAGTGATTCCCCGGCATCCGACACCCGACTCCGTTCCGGACGACAGCTCGTGATCGCCGGGCACGGGTATGAGGCCGCGATCGCGAGCGTCGGGGCGACGCTCCGTTCCCTGACCTTCGAGGGGCGCGACCTCATCGTGCCGTTCGCCGCCGACGAGGTGCGCCCGGCCTACCGCGGGGCGACGCTCGCGCCGTGGCCGAACCGCGTCGTCGACGGGCGCTACACGTTCGGCGGCGTCGAGCACCGGCTGGCCCTGTCCGAGCCGGAGCGGTCGCACGCCCTGCACGGTCTCGTCGCGTGGACCGAGTTCGCCGACCTCGTCGTCACCGACGACCGGGTCGTGCTGGTCGGGGTCGTCGAGCCGCAGACCGGCTACCCGTTCCGGGTCGAGGTGGAGGTCGAGTACCGCATCGACGCCGCCGGTCTCACCCAGGCCGTCACCGGACGCAACCTCGGGACGGATACCGCGCCCTGGGGCGCAGGCCCGCATCCGTACCTCGTGGCCGACCCCGCCGAGCGGGTGGACGACTGGACGCTCACGCTGCCGGCATCCGAGGTGCTCACGGTCACCGCCGACCGGTTGAGCCCGATCGGCGTCGAGCCGGTGACCGCGCATGCGCCGTGGGACTTCCGCGCTCCGCGGCTGCTCGGCGGCGTGTTCATCGACCACGCGTTCACGGGGCTGTCGCGGATCGACGGCATCGCCGAAGTGCGGGTGCAGTCGGCATCCGGCGCGGGCGTGGCCATCGCGTTCGACGAGGCGTGCCCGTGGGTGCAGGTGCACACCGCCGACACCCCGGTCGAGGCCACGAACAGGATCGGTCTCGCTGTGGAGCCGATGACGTGTCCGCCGAACGCGTTCGCCTCGGGCGTCGACCTGGTCGTGCTGCCGGCGGGCGGTGCGCATGCGGCATCCTGGCGCATCCGCGCCCTCTGACGTCATGTCGAGCGGCGGCGGGTGGTCGACGCGCAGCCGGAGCGCGGGTCAGCGCGCGAGCCAGCGACGCAGCGAGCGCGTGACCCAGGGCAGCACCCAGTAGGTCATGATCGGTGTGAGCACGAGGGTCGTCGCGAGGACGCGCAGCCAGATCGGCAGCTCGTTCCACCCCGGGATCGGGCTCATGGCGTACGTGAAGACGAGGTTCACCGGGAAGAAGCCCAGCCAGATCGACACCGCCTGCTTCCACCGCGGCGGCGCCGTCGGCACCGAGCCGGTGGGGGCGCCGTCGGCGGTCTGCACCGTGACCGATCCCGTCGCCGGATCGTCGAACCAGCCCTCGATGCCGCTGCGGCGGCGGGAGCGCTCGCTCAGCACGAGGCCTTCGCCGGTGGCGAGCCAGGCCGCACGTTCGGCGGAGTTCTCCCAGGCGACGAGCGTCTCCTCGTCGGCGAAGCGGTACAGCATGTGCCACACGTGGGAGTCGGCGCCGGCGCGCACCCATCCGGATCCGAGGAAGCCGGGGTACGTGTTCGCCTTGTTCACGCCGCGCTGCACCCACTCGGTGGTCTCGGCGATGCGCGCCGGGTCGACCTCGCGGCGGATGGAGACGGTGATGGAGTCGCTGGACATGACGGGGCCTCGCAGAGTGCGGCCCGGATCGCGGGCACATCGGAAAGGGGAGCGCCGAGGGTGCGGGCGCTCGTCGATTCTATTTCGGATGCCGGCGGCCCGACGTCGCGTTCGCACGGCGCGAACCGGCTCTCCCGTCGCCGGGACGCATGCTCCCCGGTCCGAACCTGAACGCGCGTACATGTTGGCCCCGTACGGTCGGGATATGAGCAGTCACAGCTCGTCCGCCAAGGACGCAGACAGACGCCCGCCCCGATCCCGCGCGGACGAGCTCGTGCGGCCCGATGACCGCGAGAGGGGCGCCCGCGCCCGCTCGCTCAAGCCGCTCCGCATCGTCTCGCGGCCCCCGTTCCCCGCGACCTGACACCCGATCGGCGTGCTCCGCACCGCCTCGGCGGGGTGAGAATGGGACGCATGAGCACGCGCAGCGAAGCCGTCCTGATCGATGTCGTCCGCACCCCGGTCGGACGCGGCAAGCCCGGCGGGATGCTGTCGGGCGTGCATCCCGTCGACCTCGCCGCCGGAGCGCTCGCGGCGATCCTCGACCGCAGCGGGCTCGAGTCGCGGCAGATCGACGACGTGCTCCTCGGCTGCGTGAGCCAGGTCGGCGAGCAGTCGTCGAACATCGCCAGGCAGGCCGTTCTCGCCGCGGGGTTCGACGAGACGGTCCCTGCGGCGACCGTCGACCGACAGTGCGGATCGAGTCAGCAGGCCGTGCACTCCGCCGCGCAGGGCATCATCGCCGGGGCGTACGAGGCGGTGATCGTCGGCGGGGTGGAGTCGATGAGCCGGGTGCCGCTCGGCTCGTCGACGTCGGTCGCGGGGAGCCCGATGTCGCCGCGCCTGCGCGCCCGCTACCCCGACGGACTCGTCAATCAGGGTGTCTCGGCGGAGCTCATCGCTCAGCGCTGGGGGATCGACCGCGAGGCGCTCGACGCGTACGCTGCGGAATCGCACCGGCGGGCTGCCACCGCGTGGGACGAGGGGTTCTTCGACCGCACGGTGATCGCGGTCGATGAGGCGCCGGATGCCGCGACGGATGAGACCGTGCGGGCCGGCACCACGGCATCCGCTCTGGCCGGGCTGTCTCCGGCGTTCCGCACCGATGCGCTGGTCGCGCGCTTCCCGGACCTCGACTGGCGCATCACGCCGGGCAACTCCTCGCCCCTCACCGACGGAGCCTCGGCCGCCCTGCTGACGAGCGCGGAGTGCGCTGAGCGGCTGGGCCTCACTCCGCGTGCTCGATTCCATGCGTTCGCCGTGGTCGGTGACGACCCGCTTCTGATGCTGGCGGGCCCGATCCCCGCGACGCGGCGCATCCTCGACCGCACGGGGCTCTCGATCGACGAGCTCGACGCCTACGAGGTCAACGAGGCGTTCGCCTCGGTGCCTCTCGCCTGGGCTGCTGAGGTCGGAGCGGATGCCGCCAAGCTCAACCCGCGCGGCGGGGCGATCGCGCTCGGCCACGCACTGGGATCGTCGGGCACGCGGCTGCTCGGCACGCTCGTCGATCACCTCGATGCGGTCGGCGGTCGCTACGGGCTGCAGACGATGTGCGAGGGCGGCGGGATGGCCAACGCCCTGATCGTCGAGCGCCTGTAGCGTCGGCCTTTCGCTTTCGAATCGCTTGCCTTGGCCTTTCGCTTTCGAATCGCTTGCCTTGCAGTTTTCGACCACGGAGAACTGCAATTCACGCGATTCGAATGGGCGAGGCTCAGTGCCGGAGTGCGGCGGCGACCCGGCGCACGAGAGCCTCCGGGGTACGCAGAAGTGGAGCGGTGACCTCGATCACGGTCCATCCCGCGGCTCGCAGCGCGGCGAGACGCTCGACATCGGCCGCCCATCTCTCGCCATGCAGCATGCCGAGGTACTCGATCGCCACTCGCTGCGCGGGATACGCCATATCCACGCAGGCGATGAATCGTCCGCCCACGCAGACGTCGAAGTTCAGGTGAGGCTCGGGAAGTCCGGCGTCGATGAGGATGCAGCGGACGAGGCTCTCACGCGGCGACCACGCATCGGTGCGAATGAGGTCGAGGGCGGCCCGAAGCCGCGCGGCGCCGCGACGACGACCCGCCTCCATCGCGCTCCGCAACTGCGAGACGTTCGAGAGCGGGGGCCGACCCACGTCTCTGCGTCCGTGACCAGCCCGCCAGACCCTGCAGAAGTAATCGCCGAGCGCGACGAGGTCCGGCACGGACAGTGTGCCGAGCGATGCCCAGGTCGCCGACGGTGACGTCACCCTGAGCCCCCGATGCTCCTGCACGGCGGTCATGCTCGACAGCGTCCGGTGGCCGTGGACGCCCGCCGCGCGCGGGAACGGCACGTGTCCTGAGGCGCTGACATGGAGGGGGAGCTCGCCGTACTCCGCGATGCTGCCGGTGTCCGAGAACTGGATCGGCAGCGGAGCGCCCCAGATCGATGCGGCGGTGGTGTGGCTGAAGAAGTGGCCGTGATGCAGGCGGACCGCATAGATGCGTGCGCGTTCCACACGGCAGAGGCGCTGCCGCTCGTACGGGCCGTCGATGTCGCGGAAGGAGTTCGCCGCACCGCGCGCGATCCGTACGCCGTGGAAGGGCGCGACCAGTGCGCGACGTCGCAGCTCGTTGCGGCTGGCGCCTTCGAGCCGTGCGATGCGCACGGAGAAGGCGGCGTCATGGGGGCCGAGAGGTTCGTCGTCAGTGCTCATGACGGCACGCTGGCACGGCGTTCGTGCGGTGGCGGGGTTATCCACAGACAAGGTCGGTTCGAATCGCGCAAAGAGCGAATCGAAGGGCAGGAAAACTGCAACTCGCGCGATTCGAACGCCCACCCCCGACCAACCGGGCCCGGATGAAGAAGACCCCCGCCGACCCGATTCGGCGGGGGTCTTCGCGGTGGGTGACACCGCGACGGGAGCAGAAGCTCACCGTGAGCGCGGATGACCTGACTACCCGATCCGGTCTGCGTCCTGTGTCCGCGCATGTGCAGTTGTAGTCGGCGGAAGTGTCCGGGCGGTGAACGGGCGGGGAACCCCGTGCGGCAACCCGCGCTCGAAGATGCATGGACACCCTAGTAATTCCTCGGATGCCGAAGTACACTCGCATTGTGCCAATGACGGCCCGGAGGGACATCGCACAATGACTCGCACCATCCCGCATTTCGTAGGCGGATCGCACCTCACTCCCGGCAGCGGCCGCTTCGCCGACGTGTTCGACCCGAGCTCGGGGTCGGTCCAAGCCCGCGTCCCGCTCGCCTCGGCCGACGAGGTGCGCTCGGTCATCGCGAACGCCGAGGCGGCGCAGCTCGACTGGGCCGCGACCAACCCGCAGAAGCGTGCTCGGGTGCTGCTGCGGTTCCTCGACCTCGTGCAGCGCGAGATGCAGTCGCTCGCCGAGTTGCTGGCCAGCGAGCACGGCAAGACGGTCGACGACGCGAAGGGCGACATCCAGCGCGGCCTCGAGGTCATCGAGTTCTCCGCAGGAGCCCCGCACCTGCTCAAGGGCGAGTACTCGACCGGAGCCGGCGCCGGCATCGACGTCTACTCGATGCGGCAGCCGCTCGGCGTCGTCGCCGCCATCACTCCGTTCAACTTCCCGGCGATGATCCCGCTCTGGAAGGCCGGCCCCGCACTCGCCGCCGGCAACGCGGTCGTGCTCAAGCCCAGCGAGCGCGACCCCTCGGTGCCGGTGCGCCTCGCCGAGCTGTTCCTCGAGGCGGGACTGCCCGCAGGCGTCCTCAACGTGGTGCACGGCGACAAGGAGGCCGTCGACACGCTGCTCACCGACGACCGCATCCGCGCGGTGGGCTTCGTGGGCTCGACCCCCATCGCGGAGTACATCTACGCCACGGCCGCCGCGCACGGCAAGCGCGCGCAGTGCTTCGGCGGCGCGAAGAACCACATGATCGTGATGCCGGATGCCGACCTCGATCAGGCCGTCGACGCGCTCATCGGCGCCGGGTACGGCTCGGCGGGCGAGCGCTGCATGGCGATCTCGGTCGCGGTGCCGGTCGGGAAGGAGACGGCGGAGGCCCTTGCCGCGAAGCTCCGGGAACGCGTCGCCCGCCTGCGGGTCGGCCCGGCGCTCGCGACCGACGTCGACTACGGACCGCTCGTCACCCGCGCCGCGGTCGAGAGGGTGGAGGGCTACATCCAGCAGGGTGTCGACGAGGGGGCGACGCTGCTCGCCGATGGGCGCGGCTTCACGGTGCCCGGTCACGAGGAGGGGTTCTACCTCGGCCCGACCCTCTTCGACCACGTCACGACCGACATGGCGATCTACCGCGAGGAGATCTTCGGCCCCGTGCTCGTGATCGCCCGCGCCGCCGACTACGAGGAGGCGCTGCGCATGGCATCCGAGCACGAATACGGCAACGGTGTCGCGATCTTCACCCGAGACGGGGATGCCGCGCGCGACTTCGCGGCCCGCGTCGAGGTCGGCATGGTCGGCGTCAACGTCCCCATCCCCGTCCCCATCGCGTACTACACGTTCGGCGGCTGGAAGCGGAGCGGGTTCGGTGACCTCAACCAGCACGGGGCCGACGCGTTCCGGTTCTACACGAAGACGAAGACCGTCACGAGCCGGTGGCCCTCCGGCATCCGCGACGGCGCCAGCTTCGTCATCCCCACCATGCACTGATCTCCACGCCCCACGAGGACACCACCATGACCGACACCATCACCGTCACCACCGCCGAGGAGCGCGAGGCGATCATCGGCGCCGTCCGCGAGTTCGCCGTCACCGAGCTCGCGCCGTTCGCCGCCGAACGCGACGAGAAGCACCTCTTCCCCCGGGAGTCGCTGCAGAAGGCGGGCGAGCTCGGCCTCGGCGGCATCTACGTGCGCGAGGAGTTCGGCGGCACGGCGCTCAGTCGCACCGACACCGTCGCGATCTTCGAGGAGCTCGCGAAGGGCGACCCCGCGGTCGCGGCCTACATCTCCATCCACAACATGGTCGCGTGGATGATCGACACCTACGGCGACGAGACCCAGCGCGCGGCCTGGCTGCCGCAGCTCACCGCCATGCAGGAGTTCGGCGGCTACTGCCTCACCGAACCGGGAGCCGGGTCGGATGCCGCCAACATCGCCACCAGCGCTGTGCGCGACGGCGACGACTACGTGCTGACGGGCGTCAAGCAGTTCATCTCGGGAGCGGGAGAGGCGGCGGTGTACGTCGTCATGGCGCGCACCGGCGAACCGGGAGCCCGCGGAATCAGCGCGTTCCTCGTACCGGGCGACGCCGCCGGGCTGAGCTTCGGAGCCCCGGAGAAGAAGATGGGCTGGCACGCCCAGCCCACGAGGCCCGTGATCCTCGACGGGGTGCGGGTGCCGGCATCCGCTCTGCTCGGTGAGGAGGGACGCGGTTTCGCGATCGCGATGTCGGCGCTCAACGGCGGACGCCTGAACATCGCCGCCTGCTCGCTCGGCGGCGCGCAGTGGGCGCTCGATCGGGCCGTGCAGTACGTGCACGAGCGGGTCGCGTTCGGTGAACCGCTGGCCGAGAAGCAGTCGATCCTGTTCCAGGTCGCCGACATGCGCACCGACCTGCAGGCCGCCCGCCTCATGGTGAGCGACGGCGCGAGGGCCGTCGACGAGCACGCACCCGACGCGACCATGCGCTGCGCGATGGCCAAGCGCTTCGCGACGGATGCCGGATTCGACGTCGCCAACCGCGCGCTGCAACTGCACGGCGGATACGGCTACCTGCAGGATTACGGCATCGAGCGAGTCGTGCGGGATCTGCGCGTGCACCAGATCCTCGAGGGCACGAACGAGATCATGCGGCTCATCGTCGGACGCGAGATGCTGCGGGCCTCGGGGTCGGCGACCCTGCAGCGCGGCGGCGTGAACGCGACGCGGAGCGCCTCATGAACACGCGCATCGCGTTCCTCGGGCTCGGGCACATGGGCCTGCCGATGGCCCGCAACCTCGTCGCCGCCGGGCACCGGGTGCACGGCTTCGACGTCGTGCCGGCGGCGATCGCGGCCGCGGAAGCCGCCGGCATCCCCGTCGCCGCCAGCGGAGCGGATGCCGTCGCCGACGCCGACGTCGTCATCACGATGTTCCCGGCGGGGAGGCATGTGCTCGACGCGTACCGCGCCGAACTGCTCGCGGGCGCCCGGCCGGGCACCCTGTTCATCGAATCGTCGACCATCGCTGTCGACGAGGCGCGGGCCGCGCACGCGCTCGCGCTCGCCGCCGGCCACCGCCACATCGACGCCCCCGTCTCGGGCGGTGTCGTGGGTGCCGAGAACGGGACGCTCGCCTTCATGGTCGGCGGCTCTGACGAGGACTACGCCGCCGCGCTGCCGCTGCTCGAGGTCATGGGCAAGCGCATCGTGCACTGCGGCGGCCCGGGGCTCGGCCAGGCGGCGAAGGTCTGCAACAACATGGTGCTCGCGGTGTCGCAGATCGCGGTGGCGGAGGCGTTCGTGCTCGGAGAGCGACTCGGACTCGAGCACCAGGCGCTGTTCGACGTCGTGTCGCAGGCGTCGGGGCAGTGCTGGTCGATCACCACCAACTGCCCGGTGCCCGGTCCGGTGCCGACGAGCCCCGCGAACCGCGACTACCAGCCCGGCTTCGCGGGAGCGCTGATGGCGAAGGACCTCGGGCTCGCACTGCAGGCGATCGAGCAGACCTCGACGGATGCCCGCATGGGTCGCCTGGCGCAGGAGCTGTACGCCGCGTTCGCCGCAGGCGACGGGGCGGGCCGGGACTTCTCCGGCATCATCACCGACATCCGAGCAGGGACCGTGTGACGATCGTCGTGCAGGGGATTTCGAATCGCGCACAATGCAACGATTCGACAGCTCTCGTTGCAAAGCACGCTATTCGAAGACGGAGAGGGCCTTCATGACCGAGTACGAGACGATCCTGGTCGAGCAGCGCGGACGGGTCGGGTGGATCACCCTGAACAGGCCGCAGGCGTTGAACGCGCTGAACTCCCAGCTCGCCGACGACATCACCGCCGCGGCTCAGGCCTTCGACCTCGACGACGGTGTGGGCGCGATCGTCGTCACCGGCTCCGAGAAGGCGTTCGCCGCCGGAGCCGACATCAAGGAGATGGAGGGCATGTCGGGCGACGAGATGCTCGAGACCGACCACTTCGGCATCTGGCACGAGTTCGCCGCGGTGAAGACGCCCGTGATCGCGGCGGTATCGGGCTTCGCGCTCGGCGGCGGATGCGAGCTCGCCATGATGTGCGACATCATCCTCGCGGCCGACACCGCGAAGTTCGGTCAGCCGGAGATCAACCTCGGCGTCATCCCCGGCATGGGCGGCACCCAGCGCCTCATCCGCGCGGTGGGCTACTACAAGGCCGCCGAACTCGTCCTCTCCGGTCGGTTCATGGACGCCGAGGAGGCGGAGCGGTCCGGACTCGTGTCACGCGTGGTCCCGGCATCCGACCTGCTCGACGAGGCCGCTGCGCTCGCCGAGACCATCGCCTCGAAGTCGCTCCCGTCGGTGTACGCGGCGAAGGCCGCGCTGGATGCCGCGATGGAGACGTCGCTCGCCGACGGCCTCGCGCACGAGAAGAGGGCGTTCGCCGCCCTGTTCGACACCGCCGACCAGAAGGAGGGCATGGCTGCCTTCCGGGAGAAGCGTGCACCCGACTTCCAGAACCACTGATCCCCTGCGTCCCACTGACCCGACGCGGATCCCGACGGGAGGCGTCCGGCGATCAGCCGCGGAGCGCGGCGACGATCTTCTCGATGCGCCGATCGCGCGTCGCGTCCTGCTTCGCCTCGGCGACCGAGCGGGCGTGCTCCTTGCGTGCCGAGGGCGACAGGGCGTCGAAGGCGGCGCGCAGCGCGGGGTCGGCGTCGAGCGCGGCGGCGAGCGGCGGCGGCACCTCGACGGTGCGTTCCGCGGCATCCACGCGGATCACCGCGTCGACCTCCTGGCCGATCTCGACTCCGAGGTCGCTCCGGACCGCCTTGCTGAACCCGATCATGTTCTCTCCGCCCATGCGGGCGAGTCGCAGACGGGCGGTGCGTCCGTCGATCGTGACGGCGACCGGGAACGCCTTGCCCGCGCCGAGCGACGACACCTGCTCGTCGGTGAGAAGGATGGCGGCGGCGGGGCCGCGTCCGGTGAGGGTGGTGTGGACACGCAGTTCGCTCATGGCGACAGGGTACGCCCGCGGCCCTCGATCTCGGAGGAGATGGTGTCGTTGCGTTCCGCGATGAGCCGCCGCAGGTACGCCGTCATGAAGAGCCGGTCGACGAGGCGTCCGATCGGACCGAACGGCGAGCGGAACGTGATCGTGTCGCGCATGAGCGTCCCGCGCTCATGCGGGTGGAACTCGTGCTCGTGCAGGAACGCCCCGAAGGGACCCGCGATCTGGCGGTCGCGGAACCCGCGGGGCTCGTCGATGTCGAACACCATCGACCGCAGCCGGAACGGGATGCCGAAGTGCCGCGCCCGCCACGTGACCGTCGACCCCTCCGTGAAGACACCGCCGGCCGGAGCCTCGACCATGGTCTCGCCGTGCCGCGCCATCGACCGCACGTGCAGCTGGGGATCCAGCGATGCGGCGAAGACCTCGGCCGGGGGAGCGGCGATGACCCGCTCGAGCACGAAGCGCGCCATGTCAGAGCGCCTCGGGCTGCGGGCGCGGATCGGCGAAGTCGCCGGCGGCCTTGCGCATGCGCGCGACGATCGCGACCAGCTCGGTGGCGTCGTCGCGGCTGATGCCGGGGTCGGAGAAGACCTCGCTGTTGAGCGCGGCCGTCGCCTTCTCGACGAGCGCGCGGCCCGGGTCGGTGAGGGCGAGCAGCGCGGCGCGTCCGTCGTGGGGGTGCGGCTCGCGAACGATGAGCCCGTCGCGCACGAGGCGCTCGGCGGTGCTCGTCACGGTCGTCGCGTGCACCTGCAGACGGGCGACGACGCTCGACAGCGGCAGGCGTCCGGCCCGGCTGAACGCCAGCAGGCGCAGCATCTCGTACCGGGCGAAGGTCAGCGCGAACGGCTTCAGGGTCGCGTCGACCCGCGCGAGCAGCAGCTGCTGGGCCCGCATGACCGAGGTCACGACGGTCATGCCGTCTGCGGCATCCGTCCATCCGTGCGCGAGCCACTGCCGCTTCGCTTCGGCGAGCGGATCGACGGGCAGAGGGCGGGATCGGACCACGTCTCTACGGTAGGGCATGCGGCGATCCGGAGATCGTTGGTTCTCGGTCGCTTTCCGGATGGGACTCAGTTTCACCACGCTAGAATCGAGGCAGTCGTGAGGAGCAATCGATGAAGATCTTCGTCCTGGTCAAAGAGGTGCCGGACACCTACGGCGACCGCAAGCTGGACCTCGAGACCGGCCTGGCCGATCGCGCCGCCGGAGACGTCGTGCTCGACGAGATCACCGAGCGTGCTCTCGAGGTCGCGCTGAGCCACGCCGACAAGAACGAGGGCACCGAGGTCGTGGCCGTCGCGATGGCCCCCGAGGGGTCGACCGCGTCGGTGCGCCGAGCACTCGCGATCGGCGCCGGATCGGCCGTGCACATCGCCGACGAACGCCTCGCCGGCGCCGACCTCGGGCTCACGGCCGAAGTCCTCGCGGCGGCGATCCGCCGCGGCGAGCCCGACCTGGTCATCACCGGCAACCTGTCGACCGACGGCTCGGGCGGCGTCATGGCAGCGATGCTCGCCGAGCACCTCGGTTGGGCGCAGGCGACCGCGCTCACCGCCGTCGAGATCACCGCCGACGGCATCAGCGGCACGAGAGGCGCGGATGCCGGAGCGCAGCCGATCTCGGCATCCCTCCCCGCCGTCATCTCGATCACCGAAGCGCTGCCCGACGCGCGTTTCCCGAACTTCAAGGGCATCATGGCGGCGAAGAAGAAGCCGCTCGACGTGCTCACTCTCGACGACCTCGGCGTCTCCGCCGACCCCGCAGAGGCCCCCCGCACGATCATGACCGCCGTGTCGGAGAAGCCGCCGCGCGCCGCAGGCGTCAAGATCGTCGACGAGGGCGACGCGGCCCAGAGACTCGTCGACTACCTCGCAGAGAACAGGCTGGTGTGACATGAGCTACCCCGAGAACCCCGTGCTCGTGCTCGTCGACGTCGACCCGTCCGGCGCGCCGGCCAGCAGCACCGCGGCCCTCCTCGGCGCCGCGTCGAGCATCGGCTCGCCCGTCGCCCTCATCGTCGGCGGCGCGGAGGATGCCGCAGCCCAAGCCGCTGCAGCCGGCGCCGCCGTCGTGCTGACGGCCGCGGGCGACGCGACCGCGCTCACCGTGCCCGTCGTCGACGCCCTGCAGGCCGCGTACGAGAAGGTGCGCCCCGACGCCGTGCTCATCTCGAACTCGATCGCCGGGCGCGACGTCGCCGGACGCTTCGCCGTGCGCACCCGCAACGCCCTGTGCGTCGACGCCGTCGGCGTCTCGCGCGACGACGAGGGCGTCGTGGCGCACCACTCCGTCTACGGCGGTGCCTACCTCGTCGACGCGGCGCCCACCTACGGAACCCCCGTCATCACCGTGCGGCAGGGAGCGGTCGACACCCGCGCCGACGCCGTCGACGCGCCCACCGTCGAGGAGCTCGCCGTCACGGCATCCGGAGCGGCGACCGCGACCGTCGGCGCCGTCGAAGCCGTCGAGACGACCTCGTCGCGCCCCGAACTGCGCGGAGCGGCCCGTGTCGTCTCCGGCGGACGCGGCCTCGCCTCCAAGGAGAAGTTCGTCCTCGTCGAAGAGCTCGCCGACGCGCTCGGCGCGGCCGTCGGAGCGTCCCGCGCCGCCGTCGACGCCGGGTACATCCCGCAGTCGCACCAGGTCGGGCAGACCGGGGTCTCCGTGTCGCCGCAGCTGTATGTCGCGCTCGGCATCTCCGGCGCCATCCAGCACCGCGCCGGAATGCAGACGGCGAAGACGATCGTCGCGATCAATAAGGACGCCGAGGCGCCCATCTTCGACGTCGCCGACTTCGGTATCGTCGGCGATCTGTTCACCGTGGTCCCCCAGGTGATCGCCGCCCTCGAGGCGCGGAAGAAGTAGACATGGCAGAGCGGATGCTGCGCCGCGGCCTCCCGCGCACACGAGGCGGGGAGCCCTGGCCGCCCGCGGGAGCGGTCGAGGTCGCCGCCGCCGAGGCGCCGGTCGTCGAACCTCCGGTCGTTGAGCGAGCGGAGCGAGACGAAACGCGCCAGGGTTCCGCAGTCGCCGAAGCGCCGGTCGTTGAGCGAGCGGAGCGAGACGAAACGCGCCATACTGCCGGCGCGACGCTCCGCCGCGGACTCCCGCGCACGCCCGGTGGTGAGCCCTGGCCCCCGGCAGACGTGACCGTGGCGGCGTCCCACGGAGGGGACCGCGTCTCGTCTCGGTCGACATCGTCGTCCGCGCTCGACGAGCCGCGGGGTGGGGGAGCGGCATCCGTGCGGCGCGGCCTTCCGCGCACCCGCGGAGGCGAGCCGTGGCCGCCCGCCGGTACCGTCCCCTCCCTCGTCACGTCGGGGTCCGACACCCCAGATGTCGGACCGATTTCGCCTGAAACGCCGACACCTCGCCTGTCGGCCCCCGAAACTGCGGGCACGGCGGCGGACGTCTCCTCGAACACGGTCTCGACGGTCGCCACAGTCGCCGACGTCTCCACCCCGCTGCCGTGGAGGAAGACGGTGTGGGACGGTCGGGCCCCGCGCCATGTCGCTGACGCACCGGCATCCTCCCGTCGTCTCCCGACGTGGCCGCAGGCGATCGCCGGGCTGTTCGGCGCCGCAGCCCTCGGCATCCTCGCCGGCGCAGCCGTGGCGTTCGTGCGCGCGCTGCTGAGTGTCCCGTTCATGCAGGACTTCCTCGCCGCGTTCCCCGGCGAGTACGAACCCGCCGTGCACGTCGAGCCGGGCTTCGCGCCGTGGGTCGGGTGGCAGCACTTCTTCAACGTGTTCCTCATGGTGCTGATCATCCGATCGGGACTGCGCATCCGCAGCGAGAAGCGTCCGACCGCGTTCTGGACGCCGCGCACCAACCCCAAGGGCAAGGTCAGCCTGACGATCTGGTTCCACCAGGCGCTCGACATCCTGTGGCTCGTGAACGGCGTGATCTTCGTCGTGCTGCTGTTCGCGACGGGCCACTGGGCGCGAATCGTGCCGACCAGCTGGGAGGTCTTCCCGAATGCGCTCTCGGCCGCGCTGCAGTACGTGTCGTTCGATTGGCCGCACGAGAACGGCTGGAACAACTACAACAGCCTGCAGCAGATCGCGTACTTCGCGACGGTGTTCCTCGCTGC
Source organism: Microbacterium sp. LS_15 (assembly GCF_041954735.1). Lineage (NCBI taxonomy): Bacteria > Bacillati > Actinomycetota > Actinomycetes > Micrococcales > Microbacteriaceae > Microbacterium > Microbacterium sp. LS_15. Next base: position 48,687 of record NZ_JAVAYD010000010.1, read on the forward strand.
TCCACTCGCCACGGTGACCGGCTTCCGCATGTCGGGGATGTGGCCGAAGAAGGCCGAGCGCCTCTCGAAGGCGTACCCGATCGAGTGGGCGCGGGCCCTGCACTTCCCCGTGATGCTGTACTTCGTGGCGTTCATCGTCGTGCACGTCGCGCTGGTCTTCCTCACCGGGTTCCTGCGCAACCTCAATCACATGTACGCCGCGCAGGATGCCGTCACCTGGACCGGGTTCTGGGTCTTCGTGGCGTCCATGGTCGTGCTCGGCATCGGCTGGGTCGCGGCGCGTCCGCTCGTGATCGCGCCGATCGCGAAGCTGTTCGGCAACGTGTCGGGGCACTGACCCGCTCTCGCGCTCTTCGGGCTCCTCGCGGTCCTCGCGGAGCGCGGCACCGAGCCACCCCCTTGAGTGCGAACCACCCCTGTGCGTTCAGCACGCAGAGGGGTGGTTCGAGGAGAAAGGGGTGGTTCGGCGGGGCGACGCGGCGCGCCGCGCGCCGAGGCGACGGGGCGAAGCCGCCGCGAGCCGGGTCAGCGGGTGAAGCGCACCTCGGTGAGGGTCTCCCCGAGGAAGGGCTCCGTGTGGGTGGCGCCGTCGAGCGCGAAACCGTTGCGCGTGTAGAAGCGATGCGCGCGGGGGTTGTCCTCGGCGACCCACAGGTACAGGGGCTCGTCCTTCTCGACCGCGGCGTCGAACAGCTTCTGGCCGATGCCCGTGCCGTGCCAGGCGTCGAGCAGATAGATGAAGTAGAGCTCGCGGAGTGCGGGGGCGTCCTTATCGCGCGCCGGACCGGAGCCGACGAAGCCCACGATCTCGCCATCGACGAGCGCCGCGTTCATCGTGAACTCGGGGCCCTGCGCCGCCCAGTGGGTCCACAGCTCGGCCATGCGACGGGGCGAGACCTTCTCGAGCGCGGCCTTGCTGATCAGGTGGTCGTAGGTCTCGTGCCAGCACTGCGCGTGCACACGACCAAGGGCTTCCGCGTCCACATCACGGACCGGACGGACGATGACTTCAGGGTGGGCTTCGGCGCTCATGCGGTGACTCTACGCGCGGCACACACGATCGAGAAATCGAGCAGGACGCCGAAATCCCCCTGTAACACCACATGGAGGAACTGAACAACGATGTTCGCCGATCATGCGTCGATGGCTACGATCGATCCTCGTGAACGTGATCTGGCGCACCCTCCTCGTGATCCTCGCCGCCCGTCGTCGCACGCGGCGCGGCAAGACCCTCGATCCGACCGCCGTCGGCACCATCCGACTGACGACGCTTCCCAGCGACATCGACATCCTGCGGCACATGAACAACGGCCGGTACCTGTCGCTGTTCGACCTCGGCCGCTGGGATCTGCTCATCCGCACCGGCCTCTTCGACGCCATGAAGGATCGCGGCTGGTACGCGGTCGTCTCCAGCGAGACGATCACGTTCCGCAAGTCGCTGCAGCTGTGGCAGCGGTTCGAGGTGCAGTCCCGATTCATCGGGCACGACGAGAAGGCGCTCTTCATGGAGCACCGCGCCGTCGTCAAGGGCCAGGTGTACGCGCGAGCGATCGTCCGGGCGCGGATGCTGCGCCGCACCGGCGGCACCGTGAGCAACGAACAGCTCTTCGCCGCCGTCGGCAAGCCCGAGGGCGTGCGGGAGATCGACGCCTGGGTGCACGACTGGGCCGCGGCATCCGCTCTGCCTCCCGTGCGCATGCCCGCGCCGAGCGAGTGGAGCTGACGGCATGACGGATGCAGCGGGGGCACGCCCCGGCAGGACTCTGCTCGTCGGGTGCGGCGCGCTCGGCACGGCGCTCGGCGAACGGCTCGTGGCCGACGGAGGCGAGGTCACAGCGATCCGTCGCGACGCCTCCGGACTTCCTGCCGCGTTCTCGACGATCGAGGCCGACCTGCGGCATCCGCTCCCGTCGCCGCTGCCGGCGTTCGCCGCGGTCGTCGTCACGCTGCCGCCGGGCACCGGGTCGGAGGGCTCGATCTACCCCGCCGCGCTCACGCACCTCGCCGCCGCTCTGCCCGCTCGCCCGGAGCGCGTGATCTTCGTCTCGTCGACCAGGGTGTTCGAGGGGTACGGCTCGCACGCGTTCGGCGGATCCGACGGGCGTGCCCCGCTCACCGAGGCCGACCCGACGCTCACGACAGGGGCGCGCGGCGATGCCCTCGTCGAGGGGGAGGAGCTCGCGGTCGACCTGCTCGGTGCGATCGTGGTGCGGCCCGCCGGCATATACGGCCCAGGGCGCGACTCGCTGATCCGCCGCGTCCGCGAGGGCGCCGCCGTCGACCACGAGCGCCGCACCAACCGCATCCACGAAGCCGATCTCGTGCGGCTCCTCGACCTGCTGCTGCGCGCCGACGCCCCGCCCGCCCTCGTGCACGCGATCGACCGGGAGCCCGTGCGGCTCGGCGCGGTCGTGGCGCACATCGCGTCACGGCTGGGTGTCGCGGCTCCGCCGCAGAGCGAGGGGGATGCCGGCGGCGGCACCGTGCTCGACGGGAGCCTCGCCCACGGGCTGCTGGGCGAGCTGTCGTACCCGACGTTCCGCGAGGGGTACGACGAGATGCTGGCGGCGGGGAGCTGACTTCGCCGACCCGCCCCCTTCTGCGCGAGCCACCGCTCTGCGGCCCGACCGAACAGGGGTGGGTCGCGCACAAGGGGGTGGGTCGGCGCGAGGAGAGGGGGCGCGCGGTAATAGCCTGAGCACATGGCCGACCCGATGCCGTCTGCAGACCCGTCCGACGCTCTCGCGGACCGCGCGATCGACCTCGCCCGCCGCTGGGTGACCGAGGCGGCGGCCGCCGACGTCGACCCCGCCGCCGAGCGCCTCGCCGGAGTGCTGCAGGACGCCAACGGTCTCCCGTTCACGCTCGGCTTCGTCGACGGCGTCATGCGCCCCGAGAGTCTGGGCGCCGCGGCATCCCAGCTTCACCGCATCGCGCCGATCGTGCCCGAGTTCCTGCCCTGGTACCTGCGCTCCGCCGTGCGACTGGGCGGCGGCGTCGCGCCGATCCTGCCCGCACCCGTCGTGCCCATCGCCCGCCGCGTGCTGCGCGAGATGGTGGGCCACCTCGTCGTCGACGCGCGCCCCGCGAAGCTCGGCCCGGCCATCGCGAAGATCCGCGAGTTCGGCGCGCGCCTGAACCTCAACCTGCTCGGCGAGGCCGTGCTCGGCGAGGCCGAGGCGAAGCGTCGGCTCGACGGCATCCACGATCTGATCCGACGCCCCGACGTCGACTACGTCTCGGTCAAGGTCTCGGCGATCATCAGCCACATCTCGATGTGGGCGTTCGACGAGGTCGTGGAGGCCGTCGTCGACCGCCTGCTCCCGCTGTATCTCACGGCGGCGTCCGACCGCACCTTCATCAACCTCGACATGGAGGAGTACCGCGACCTCGATCTGACCATCGCCGTGTTCACGCGCATCCTCGAAGACCCGCGACTGCAGGGGCTCGAGGCCGGGATCGTGCTGCAGGCATACCTGCCGGACGCGCTGCCGGCGCTGCAGGAGCTCACGGCCTGGGCGCAGGAGCGCGTCGCGCACGGCGGGGCGCCGATCAAGGTGCGGCTCGTGAAGGGTGCGAACCTCGCGATGGAGCGCGTCGAGGCGACCATGCACGGCTGGCCCACGGCGACTTACGACACCAAGGTCGACACCGACGCGAACTACCTGCGCTGCCTCGACTGGGCGCTGCGCCCCGAGAACGTGGCGGCGGTGCGGCTCGGGATCGCCGGGCACAACCTGTTCGGCATCGCGTACGCGTGGCTGCTCGCGGGAGAGCGGGGCGTGCGTGGCGCGACGGGGGCGGGCGCGGGTCCCGGCTCCCAGCCCCCGATCGAGTTCGAGATGCTGCTCGGCATGGCGCAGGGACAGGTGCAAGCCGTCTCCCGCGAGGTCGGCGAGGTGCTGCTGTACGTGCCCGTGGTGAGGCCCGACGAGTTCGACGTCGCGATCAGCTACCTCGTGCGGCGCCTGGAGGAGAACGCCTCTCCCGAGAACTTCCTCTCCGCGGCCTTCCGGCTCGGCGACGACCAGGCGCTGTTCGTGCGGGAGCAGGACCGCTTCCTCGACGCGCTCGAGCGCTCGACGTCGCCCACGCTGCGCACCGGGCCTCGTCGCACGCAGGACCGCCTCGCGCCCGTGCACGAATCGGTCCGGCCCGCCCCCGTCGCGCCCGCGCCGGAGGAGGACCTCACGAAGGCCGTGCTCGGCATCTCGCGCGGATCCGACGACACCGGCGCCCCGTTCCTGGAGACGGCGGTGTACTCGCCGCGCGAACTCGACCGCGCGGGCGACGGCGCCCCGGGATTCTCGAACACCGCCGACACCGACCCCGCCCTGCCGGCGAACCGCGAGTGGGCGGTCGGGGTGCGGGAGCGGATCGCGTCGTCGACGCTCGGCGACGACACGATCGCCGCCGCCCGCATCGACGACGCCGGCGTGCTCGACAGCACGATCGCGCGCACGCGGGATGCCGGCGGGCAGTGGGGCGCGCGCCCCGCCGCCGAGCGTGCCGAGGTGCTGCTGCGCGCGGCCGCCGCGCTCGAGAGCCGTCGCGGCACCCTCATCGAGGTCGCCGCGGCCGAGACCGGCAAGGTGTTCGCCGAAGCCGACGTCGAGGTCAGCGAGGCCGTCGACTTCGCGCGCTACTACGCGGCGACCGCTCGAGAGCTGGATGCCGTCGCCGGCGCCTCGTTCGTGCCGGCGGGCGTCACGGTGGTGGCCCCGCCGTGGAACTTCCCGCTCGCGATCCCCGCCGGGGGAGTGCTCGCCGCGCTCGCCGCCGGCTCGGGCGTCGTGTTCAAGCCGGCGCCGCAGTCGCGCCGCTGCGCCGCGGTGATCGCCGAGACCCTGTGGCAGGCGGGCGTGCCGCGCGACGCGCTCGCCCTCGTCGACATCGAGGAAGGCGACCTGGGGCGGGAGCTCATCACGCACCAGGGCGTCGACCGCGTCATCCTCACCGGCTCCTGGGAGACCGCGGCGCTCTTCCGCTCCTGGCGTCCCGACCTGCCGCTGCTCGCGGAGACCAGCGGCAAGAACGCCATGATCGTCACCCCGTCGGCCGACCTCGACCTCGCGGTGTCCGACCTCGTGCGCAGCGCGTTCGGGCACGCGGGGCAGAAGTGCTCGGCGGCATCCCTCGCCATCCTCGTCGGACCGGTCGGGCGCTCGCAGCGATTCGCCCGTCAGCTCGCCGATGCGACGCGATCGCTGCACGTCGGCTGGCCGACCGACCCGTTGGCCGAGGTCGGACCCGTGATCGAGCGTCCGCAGGGCAAGCTCGCGTGGGCGCTCACCGAACTCGAGGGCGAGGAGCAGTGGCTCATCGAGCCGGCCGTCTCCGCCGACGATCCGACCGGACGACTGTGGCGTCCCGGCATCCGCGTCGGCGTGCAGGCGGGGTCGCGCTTCCACACCGAGGAGTTCTTCGGACCCGTGCTCGGCGTCATGCACGCCCCGACCCTCGAGCGCGCGATCGAGCTGCAGAACGCCGTCGCATACGGTCTCACCGCGGGGCTGTACACGCAGGACCCGGCCGAGCTCGCGCTGTGGCTCGACCGCGTGCAGGCCGGCAACCTGTACGTGAACCGCGGCATCACCGGCGCGATCGTGCAGCGTCAGCCGTTCGGCGGCTGGAAGCGCTCGTCGGTCGGCCCCGGCGCGAAGGCCGGCGGCCCGAACTACCTCGTCGGCCTGGGATCGTGGCGGTCGCGGGCCACGGGCCCGGTGTCGAGCACGCTGCATCTGCGCGGCCTCGATGCCCGGATCACGGCCCTGATCGAGTCGGCCCAGCCGTCGCTCGACTACGAGGCGTTCGAGTGGCTGCGTCGCTCGGCGCTCTCCGATGCGCTCGCCTGGGATCGCGAGTTCGGCAAGGTGCGCGACGTGTCGCGGCTCGGCGTCGAGCGGAACCTCTTCCGATACCGGCCGGTGCCCGTAGGGATCCGCGCCACGTCGGACGCGGGCTGGCAGGAGCTGCTGCGCGTCGTCATCGCGGCGGTGCGCGCCGGCGCCCCGTTCACGCTGTCGACCCCGGTCGGGCTGCCCGCGGCCGTGCGCCACGCGCTCGGAGACGTGGGGGCCACGGTCTACCTCGAGAGCGATGAGGAGTGGATCGAGCGGATGCAGGCCGACGGCCGCCCGTCGCGCGTCCGGCTCGTCGGCGCGCGCGCGTCGGTCGGCGAGCTGCACCAATCGCTCGCCGGCGCCGTCGGCGGCGACCCCGACCTCGCGGTGTACGACGGCGAGGTGACGTCGGCGGCGCGCATCGAGCTGCTGCCCTTCGTGCACGAGCAGGCCATCGCCATCACGGCCCACCGCTACGGCAACCCGGACGACTGGAGCGCCGAGGTCATCTGAGCGGGCCCGCCGATTCGAATCGCGCGAATTACCACCCGACGACCCTCGGGACTGCAAAGCAGGCGATTCGAAATGCCGGCGTGTAAAAGATTCTTGACACCTGCGCGGGGGCGGCGTACCGTCCCTCATGTAAACAATCTTTTACATGAGGAGCGGTCATGGTCTACGAGGAGCGCAACGTCTGGGCGGGGCTGATCGTCAGCGTGCTCGTCATCCCCGCGTACATCGTCATCGTGCTGCAGCAGGCCGCGAGTACCCCGGTCGCCGAGATCGACTGGCTGCCGCCGATGCTGTGGACCGTCGGCGTCGGCATCGTCGCCACCATCGTCGTCAGCGTCGTCTGGGGGATCGTCGCCGGCGCGCGCGACCCCGACGGCGTCGGCAGATCCGACATCCGCGACCGCGACATCAGCCGTATGGGCGGCCGGGTGGAGCAGGGATTCCTCGTGATCGCCGGGCTCGCCGTGATCGCCCTGTGCGCGATCGGCGCCGACGTGTTCTGGATCGCGAACGCCATGTTCGCGGGCTTCGCGGTGTCAGCGGTGGTCGGCGGCGTGGCCCGCGCCATCGCCTACCGTCGGGGTCTCGTCTGATGGTCAAGCCCACCCTCGTCTCCAACAGCATCCGCACGCACCGCGAGGCCGCGGGGCTGACCCAGGCCGAGCTCGCGCGCTCGATCGGGGTGACGCGTCAGACCCTCATCGCGATCGAGCAGGAGAAGTACTCGCCGACCCTTGAGCTCGCCTTCCAGATCGCCCGCGCGTTCGGCGTCGGCCTCGACGATCTCTTCCAGTACCCCGACACCACCCCGAAGGAGGGCTGACATGTCCGCTGCGAACCCCACTCACCGCGATGCTCCGTCCGCCACTCACAGCACCATCCCCGCGTGGAGCCGCGAGACCTACGGCCCCGCCGACGGGGTCCGACTCACCGAGATCCCGATGCCCGTACCGCGCCGCGGCGAGGTCGTCGTGCGGGTCGAGGCGACCTCGCTCAACGCCGGCGACGTGCGCCTGCTGCTCGGCGACCCGCTGCTCGTGCGCCCGGTGTTCGGCCTCACGAAGCCGAAGCACCCCGTCCGCGGCATGGAGGTCGCCGGCACCGTCGTCGAGCTCGGCCCCGACGTGATCGGCATCGATCTCGGCACCCGGGTCGTGGGCGAACTGGTCGGCGGGGGCGGGCTGGCCTCGCACGTCGCCGTCCCGGCATCCCGCCTCGTGCCCGTGCCCGCCGATGTGGCCTCCGGGATCGCCGCCACCCTCCCGGTGGCCGCCGGCACGGCCTGGCAGGCGCTCGACCTCGCCGGCGTCGGCATCCGCTCGATCGGCGGGAACCCGGATGCCGCGCCGGGGCGCGTCCTCGTGATCGGCGCCTCGGGCGGAGTCGGCACATTCGCCGTGCAGCTCGCCGCCCTGCGCGGGGCCGAGGTGTGGGCGACGTGCGGGGAGCGCAACGCGCCTCTCGTCGAGCACCTCGGCGCCGTGCGCACGATCGACCACCGTCGCACACCCCTGTCGACGCTGCCCGGCGGACACTTCGATGCCGTGGTCGACATCGCCGGCGGCATCCCGCTGCGCGACCTGCAGCGTCTCGTCAGCGACGGCGGGCGGGTCGTGCTCACCGCCGGAAACGGCGGACACGTGCTGGGGCCGATGCCCCGCATCCTCGCCGCCGCCCTGCGCTCGATCGGGTCGCGTCGCCGCATCCGCTCGCTCATGGCGACGCCGCGGGCGGAGGTGCTGACCGCACTCCTCGACCTCACCGCCGAGGGGCGCATCACGCCGGTGATCGAGCGCGAATACGGCTTCGCGCGCGCCTCGTCGGCGCTCGCCCACGTCGAGGCAGGGCACACGGTCGGCAAGGTGGTCGTGCGCGGCGCGGAGTAGTCGGCGTCGACTCGCGGATGCCGGCCGATTCGAATCGCCCGAATCGCAGAACTCGGGGGTCGGAAGTTGCCAGGTGCGCGATTCGAAACCGCTCAGCGCTCTGGCCCCGGTCAGGCGACGGGTGACACAATGGGTGTCGGCGTGCTCGAGTCGCATCTTCCCCGAGCGCCGACTCCCTCGGAGCGGCACGGGTCGAAGGACCGCCGGGCCCCTGGACAGCGTCCGCCGCATCCGTTCGAGGAGCTCCATGTCTGTCGAGACCACCGCGTCCGAGTCCACCGCCACCGAGGCGCACGCACGCACCGCTCACCACCGCCGCTACCTGATGTGCAAGCCGTCGCACTTCACGGTGAACTACTCCATCAACCCGTGGATGGAGCCCGCGAAGCCCACCGACACCGAGAAGGCCGTCGCGCAGTGGCAAAAGCTGCACGATCTGTACCTCGAACTGGGTCACGAGGTCGAGCTCATCGAGCCGCTCGCCGGCTACCCCGACATGGTCTACACCGCGAACGGCGGCTTCGTGATCGACGGCCGCGCGTACGTGCCGGAGTTCCGCTTCGTCGAGCGCCAGGGCGAGGCGCCCGCGTTCGCGGACTGGTTCCGCGCGGCCGGCTTCGACACCGTCATGCCGCGCGAGGTCAATGAGGGAGAGGGCGACTTCCTGCTCGTCGGCGACGTGATCCTCGCCGGCACCGGTTTCCGCTCCACCGGCGACAGCCACCGCGAGGTGGGCGAGGTCTTCGGCCGCGAGGTCGTGTCTCTGAACCTCATCGATCCGCGCTTCTACCACCTCGACACGGCCATCGCGGTGCTCGACCCCGTGCAGGGCGTCGAGAACGGCGGACCCGAGCACGCCAACATCGCCTACCTGCCCGGCGCCTTCGACGACGCGAGCCGCGCCGAGCTCGAGAAGCGCTTCCCCGACGCGATCCTCGTGTCGGACGAAGACGGCGCCGTGTTCGGCCTGAACTCCGCGAGCGACGGATACAACGTCGTCATCTCGCCGCGGGCGGTGGGCTTCGAGAAGCAGCTGCGCGAGCGCGGCTACAACCCGATCATGGTCGACCTGTCGGAGCTGCTGCTCGGCGGCGGCGGCATCAAGTGCTGCACGCTCGAGCTGCGGGGCGCGAAGTGACCGCGGTCGACGCGAGCGCCGAGGCCGAGCAGGGCACGGAGCCGCACGTCGCGCACAACTACCACCCGCTGCCGGTCACGATCGCGCGGGGTGAGGGCGCATGGGTCACCGACGTCGAGGGCAAGCGCTACCTCGACCTGCTCGCGGCGTACTCGGCCGTGAACTTCGGCCACCGGCATCCGGCCCTCGTCGCCGCGCTCACCGAGCAGCTCGGTCGCGTCACGTTGACGAGCCGCGCGTTCCGCAGCGATCGCCTCGAGCCGTTCGCGGCCGCGCTCGCCGAGCTCGCGGGCAAGGACATGGTGCTGCCGATGAACACGGGCGCCGAGGCGGTCGAGACCGGGATCAAGGTCGCTCGTGCCTGGGGCTACCGGGTCAAGGGCATCGCCGACGGCGCCGCGCGCCTCATCGTCGCCGCGGGCAACTTCCACGGGCGCACGACGACGATCGTGAGCTTCAGCGACGACGAGCAGGCGCGCGAGGGCTTCGGGCCGTATACGCCCGGTTTCGACGTGGTGCCCTATGGGGACGCGGATGCCGTCGCCGCGGCCATCACCGCCGACACCGCCGCGGTGCTCATCGAGCCCATCCAGGGCGAGGGCGGTGTGATCATCCCGCCGGAGGGGTACCTGCGCCGCATCCGCGAGATCTGCGACGAGAAGAACGTGCTGTTCATCGCCGACGAGATCCAGTCGGGGCTCGGGCGCGTCGGCGAGACGTTCGCGTGCGACCGCGAGGGCGTCGTGCCCGACCTGTACCTGCTCGGCAAGGCGCTGGGCGGCGGCATCCTGCCCGTCTCGGCGGTGGTCGGCGACAGCGACGTGCTCGGGGTCATCCAGCCCGGGGAGCACGGCTCGACGTTCGGCGGAAACCCGCTCGCGGCTGCCGTGGGGCTGCGCGTGGTGGAGATGCTCGAGAGCGGCGAGTTCCAGGAGCGCGCCCGCGCGCTCGGCGAGCACCTCGCGGCGGCGCTGGAGCCGCTGAAGGAGCACGGCGTGACCGCGGTGCGGATCGCCGGGCTCTGGGCCGGCGTCGACATCGACCCCGCGAAGGGGACCGGCCGAGAGATCGCCGAGCGCCTGCTCGATCGCGGCGTGCTCGTCAAGGACACGCACGGGCAGACCATCCGCATCGCGCCGCCCATCGTCATCCGCGCCACCGAGCTCGACTGGGCGGTGGAGCAGCTCAAGCACGTGCTGGGCGCCTAGCCCGAGCCGTCACCGCGCCCGGTCGCGCCGACCCCGGCCTCGACTCAGGCCGGCGGGTCCTCGGGGTCGAGGGTGCGCAGGGTGTCGCGTTCCACGTCGTTGTCGGCGTCGAGCTGCGCGGCGGTCGTGTCGTCGCCGCCCAGGGGCACGTCGCGGTCGGGGTTCGCGTCGCCCTGGATCGCGCCGTGCGGCGACTCTCCGTGCGAGCTGTCGCCCTGGATCGCCCCGCCCTGCGACGCGCCCTGCGGGTCGCCGTCTGCGGCCTCGCCCTGGATCGCGCCGCGCGGCGACTCGCCGTGCGCGTTGTCGCCCTGGATCGCGCCGCCCTGGGCTGCGCCCTGCGCGCCGCCGTCGAGGTCGTCGGCGTCGCGGCCGTCGGGGGCGGTGTTGTGCTCGGGGTTGATGTCGGGGGAGCCCTCTGCGGGCTGCTCGGGGTGCGGAGTGCGTCCTGTGTTGTCGTCCATGTGCGCGACGTTACGCCGCTGGGCGCGGGGCGGCGAGGGGTTGACAAACCCGCGCCGGGCGATCCGCCTCAGTCCTGCTTCGCGATGCGGATCGGGGTGGTCGCGGTGGCCTTCTCGCTGTAGTCGACGGGCTCCGCGGATGCCGCGGGCTCGGCCAGTTCGGGCTCGTCGACGACGCTCAGCGGACGGGTCTCGTCGAGGGTCAGCAGGAAGCGGCGATCCTCGGCGCGACGGAGGCGTCCGGACGTGATGACCCAGATCGTGCCGATCGCACAGGCGACGAGACCGGCCGTGCCGCCGAGCATGATCGCGCTGCGGGGGCCGAACGTGTCGGCCACCCAACCCGCGATGGGCGCTCCGACCGGGGTCGATCCCATGATGACGGCCATGTAGAGCGCGAGCACCCGTCCGCGCAGCGCCGGGTCGGTCGTCATCTGCACGTAGCCGTTCGCCGTGGTGAGCAGGGTCACGATCATGAAGCCCGTGAACGTGAGGGTGATGGCGTACGTGAGGTAGGTGGGCATCGCGGAGGAGACGAACGCGGCGACGCCGAAGCCGCCGGCCGCGAAGATCACGACGCGCACCCTGGCGCGGTCACGGCGGGCGGCGAGCAGTGCTCCGGCGAGCGAGCCGATCGCGAGGATCGAGCTGAGGACGCCGTACCCGTCTGCGCCGGCACCGAACTCGAGCGCCATGGTCGAGGCGAAGATGGGGAAGTTCATGCCGAATGCGCCGATGAGGAACACGGTCACGAACACGACGCGCAGATCGCTGCGCCCCCATACGTAGCGGAATCCGGCGGCGAGGCCTCCGCGACTGCGGCCCTTGAGGCGCGGTGCGAGCTGGCCGGTGCGGAGCAGGAGCAGGGCGACGAGCATCGCGAGGAACGTCGCGGCGTTCGCGATGAACACCCAGCCCGACCCGATCGCGACGATCAGCAGGCCGCCGACGGCCGGCCCGATCATACGGGCGAGGTTGAAGGATGCCGAGTTCAGGGCGACCGCGTTCGAGGTGTCGCCGACCGACACCATGTCGGAGACGAACGCCTGACGCGCAGGGGCGTCGAACGCGTTCACGACGCCGAAGGCCGCCGCGAAGCCGAACATCATCGGCAGCGTCATGAGCCCGTTCAGCAGCAGGACGCCGACGGCGATCGCGAGCAGCAGCAGCGACGTCTGCGTCGCGAGCAGGATGCGGCGCCGCTCGAAGCGGTCGGCCACCCATCCGGTGAGGCTCACGAGCACGAGCGGCGGGCCGAACTGCAGGGCCATCGTGACGCCCATGGCCGCGGCGTCGTTGTCGGTGAGCTCGGTGAGCACGACCCAGTCCTGGGCGGTCGCCTGCATCCATCCGCCGACGTTCGAGACGAGGGCGCCCGCGAACCAGATGCGGTAGTTGACGTTCGCGAACGAGCGGAACATGGCGCTCATCGGTCGACCACCCGCCGCATCAGGGCGCTGGCCTCGCGCAGCGTCGAGAGCTCGTCCTCGGTGAAGTCGAGCTCGGCGAGCATGCCGGCGAGCAGCTCGTCGCGCCGGTGGATGGTCTCGGCGACGATCGCCGACCCGGTCTCGGTGATGTCGACCTGCACGCGTCGGCGGTCCTCCTCGTCGGGGATGCGCACGACGTAGCCCTGCTCGGCGAGGCCGTTGATCATGCTCGTCATCGACGGGGCGGTGACGCGCTCGGCATCCGCGAGGGCGGTGATGGTGCGTCGTCCGTGCAGGCGCAGGGTCGCGAGCACGGCGAGCTGCGCGTCGCTCATCGCGTCGACGGCTCGGGCGCACCGAAGGCGGCGGGCGAGCCGGAAGGTGGCGAGGCGCAGGTCTGTCGCGGTGAGGTGGAGGGATTCATCGGACGCAGACATTACTTAGATAGTCTATCTAATCTCCGCGCCCGGACAAGGGCTTGCTCCGCCCACGGGTTCGTCGGATCAGACGAAGCGCCGCATTCTGTTCCGTCGGAGCGGACCAACGTCGATCGGCGACGCGGTGCCTAGAGTGAGGCCATGCAGAGCCCCCACGCGGTCGGTGAACACCTGCGGTCCATTCTCGGATCCCTGGTCGAGGCTCGCGGAGTGCCCGCGGCATCCGTAGCGGTCCTCGTCGACGGCGAGATCGTCACCCACGCCGCCGGACTCCTCAGCACGGCGACGCGGATCGAGGCGACGACGGACGCCGTGTTCCAGATCGGATCGATCACGAAGGTCTGGACCGCGACGCTCGTGATGCAGCTGGTGGACGAAGGGCTCGTCGACCTCGACGCACCCGTCCGGACGTACCTGCCGGAGTTCGCGCTCGCCGACGAGGCCGCCGCCGCGGCGATCACCGTGCGGCACCTGCTCAGCCACCGCTCGGGCATCGAGGGCGACATCTTCACCGACACCGGTCGCGGCGACGACGCGGTCGAGAAGTACGTCGAGCTGCTCGCCGAGGCGGCGCAGATCTTCGAACCGGGCGCGCTGTTCTCGTACAGCAACGCGGGCTACGTGGTGCTGGGCCGGCTCATCGAGCGGCTGCGCGACACGAGCTGGGAGCAGGCGCTGCTCACGCACCTCGCGACACCGCTCGGCCTGCGCAGCGTCTCGCCCAGCCCGTACGAGGCGATCCTGCACCGCGTCGCGGTCGGGCACGTGGATGCCGGGGACGGCCGCGAACCGCAGCCCGCGCCGTTCTGGGCGATGGCGCGCTCGAACGAGCCGGCGGGGTCGATGCTCGCGATGACCGCCGAGGACCTGGCCGTGTTCGCCCGTGCGCACCTCCGTGCCGCGGCTGGTTCGCCTGCGTCGGATGAGGAGCAGGTGGTCGTCTCGCAGGCCGCCGCGACCGCGATGCGCACGACCGAGGTGCGCCTGCCGCGCGTCGCCGGTATGGGAGCGGCGTGGGGCCTCGGGTGGGAGATCGATCGCGACGAGGACTCCGTGCTGTTCGGACACGACGGCAACACGGTGGGCCAGTCGTCGTTCCTGCGGATCGCCCCCGAGGCGGGTGTCGCCGTCGTGCTGCTCACGAACGGCGGCGACGGTGCCGGCCTCTTTCACGACCTCGTGGATCCGCTGCTGCGCGAGCTCACCGGAGCAGGTCTTCCCGAGGCGCCCGTGCCGTCTGCAGACGCGGCGCCCGCCGCGGCATCCGAGTCGTCCGCCCCGGACGTGAGCGGCTACCTCGGCGTGTACGCGAACTCCACCGTCGAGATGGAGGTCTCGCAGGACGCGGATGGTCGACTCTGGCTCGAACAGCGCCCCACGCCCGAGCTGCGCGCACTCGGCGCCGAGCCCTCGACCGACGAGTTCGTGCCCTTCGGCGATGCCTCGCTGATCGCCCGCGAACGCAAGGACGGCCTGCACCTCGTGCTCGCGTTCCTCGAACCGGCCGACGACGGCCGCGCCTCGTACATCCACTTCGGCCGCGCTGTGCCGCGGTCGCGCTGACCATCCGAACCCTCGTCGCCACGCGGCGTGCACCCCGATAAGCACGAACCCACTGCCTGGAGGAACGTCATGACACCGAATCGCACCGCCGTCACCGCCGTCGTCGCCGTGACCGCTCTCGCCACCGTGCTCACCGGGTGCGGCTCGGACGGAGGAGGGGGTGAGCCGGTGAAGGGAGGCACCTTCACCGAGATCCTCGGCTCCGATCCGGGCAGCCTCGACCCCCAGCTCTCCGCGGGGAGCGCGCTGTTCGACATCAGCAAGCTCGCCTACGACACGCTCGTGAGCGTCGACGCCGACGGCGAGGTGCGCAGCCAGCTCGCCACCGAGTGGGAGGTCGACGGACTCACGGCGACCCTGAAGATCCAGGACGGCATCACCTGCGGCGACGGCACGCCGTTCACCGCCCAGAGCGCGGCCGACAACCTGAACTGGATCTCCGACCCCGCGAACCAGAGCGGCTTCCTCGGGGCCTTCCTACCCGTCGGGGTGACCAGCACCGCCGAGGGCGACACGGTCACGATGACCCTGTCGAGCCCGTCGCCGTTCCTGCTGCTCGGACTCTCCGGCCTGCCCATGGTGTGCGACACCTCGCTGAACGACCGCGACGGGCTCGCGGCCGGCACCGACGGCACCGGCCCGTACGTGCTCACCGAGGCCGTGCCGAACGACCACTACACGTACGAGCTGCGCGAGGACTACGCGTGGGGTCCCGGCGGTGCCACGGTCGACGAGGAGGGCATCCCGGCGAAGGTGAACGTGCGGGTCGTCTCCGACGGCACCACCGCGGCGAACCTGCTGCTCTCGGGCGAGGCGAACGCGGCCCAGCTCACCGGCCCCGACGCCGACCGCGCGATCAGCGCGAACCTCTTCCAGCGCGAGGGGACCGCGATCGCCGGCGAGCAGTGGTACAACCACGCCGAGGGGCACCCGACGAGCGACCCGGCCGTGCGCCTGGCGCTCACCCAGGCCGTCGACTTCGACGAGCTCGCGAACGTCATGACCGCGGGCAAGGGCGGACCGGCCACGGCCCTCGCCGTCGTCGAGCCGACCGTCTGCACGTACGACGCGATCTCCGAGTCGCGCCCGGAGTTCGACGTCGACGCCGCGAACGCGACTCTCGACGAGGCAGGATGGGTGCGCGGGTCGGACGGCGTGCGCGCCAAGGACGGACAGCGCCTGAGCCTGACGTTCCTCTACGAGAACAGCCTGGGTGCCGCCGCCGCGGCGGCCGCCGAGCTCGCGCTCTCGGCATGGGAGGAGATCGGCGCCGAGGTCGACGGCAAGCAGCAGGACGAGACCGCGCTGCTGGAGGCGACGTTCAGCACCGGAGCCTGGGACATCGGCTGGCTCACGCTCAGCGTCAACAGCCCCGACCAGGCCATCGGCTTCGTGAGCGGCACCGTGCCGCCGGAGGGCTCGAACTTCTCGGCGATCGAGAACGCCGAGTACACGGATGCCGTGACGCGCGCGTCCGAGCTGAACGGCAGCGAGGGCTGCGACGTCTGGCAGGAGGCCGAGAGCGCGCTGTTCGCCGCCGCCGACCTCGTGCCGTTCGCCAACGCCACCGTGTACATGTTCGGCAACGGCGCCGAGTTCGACTGGACGGGCGTGATCGAGCCGACCAGCATCCGTCTGGTCGGCTGAGAGCCCCGCGCCGCCCTCGACCCTCGGATCGAATCGACGACATGACGACACTGACCACCCGCATCGCCGAAGACGACAAGCGCGTCGGCGACCACCGCTGGCTGAGGTTCGCCCTCCGCCGCACCGGTCGGCTGCTCGTCTCGCTGTGGATCCTGATCACGGCATCCTTCCTGATGATCCACCTGGTGCCCGGGGATCCGATCCGCGCGGCGCTGGGGCCGACGGCCCCGGCCGCGGTCGTCGAGGCGCGGCGCGAATCGCTGGGGCTCAACGACCCGATCTGGCAGCAGTACCTCGACTACATCCGCGGGGTGTTCACGGGAGACCTCGGGGTGTCGATCGGGTCGCAGCTGCCCGTCGCCGACACGATCGCGCAGCGGCTGCCCGCCACGCTCACCCTCGCCCTGCTGGCCTTCGTGCTCGCCGTGCTCATCGCCATCCCGCTGGGCATGGCCGTCGCCGTGGCGACGCAGCGGGGCAGGGCCCGGGGCCTCGAGGTGGGCTTCAGCTCGACGAGCGTCGTGATCGGATCGATCCCGGACTTCCTCCTGGCTGTGGCCCTCGTGGCGGTGTTCGGCGTCCAGCTCGGATGGCTGCCGGTCGCCGGGCGCGAGGGGCCGCTGTCGTACATCCTCCCCGTGCTCGCGCTCGCGCTGGGGCCGGCGGCGATCCTCGCCCGCATCCTCCGCATCGAGGCGCTCTCCGTGCTCGATGCCGACTTCGTGCGCACCGCGCACGCCAAGCGGCTGCGGGCGCCGCGCATCACCCTGCGACACGTGCTGCCGAACGCCGTGACCGCGACGCTCACGCTCGGCGGGCTGCTGCTGAGCGGCCTCGTCGCCGGCACCGTGCTCGTCGAGACGGTGTTCGCGTGGCCGGGGCTCGGCAGCACGATCGTCAGCTCGATCCAGACCAAGGACTACCCGCTCGTGCAGGGCACCGTGCTCGTCTACGGCGTGGGCGTGCTGCTCGTGAACACCCTCGTCGACGCCGCGCTCGCGGTGCTCGACCCCCAGTCGACGGCGGCCGAGGCATGAGGCGCACACTCGCGAACATGATGCGCACCCCGCTCGGGGCGCTGGCGCTGGCGCTGCTCGCGATCGTCGTGCTCACCGCCGTCGTCGCCCCGCTCATCTGGGGCGAGCAGGCCGATGTCACCGACACCGGCGACCTGCTGGCCGGCCCCTCGGCCGAGCACCTCATCGGCACCGACAACCTGGGCAGGGACCTGCTGCTCCGCACGATCGTGGCGACGCGTCTGTCGATCGTGCTCGCGCTGCTCGCGACGCTCGTCGCCGTCGTCGCCGGCCTCATCCTCGGAGTGGCCCCGCTGCTGCTCGGGCCGGTGCTCGGCCGCGCGATGACCTGGTTCACGGGAATCGCGGTCGCGTTCCCCGGACTGCTGCTCGCCCTGTTCTTCGCGGCGATCTTCGGCAGCACGGCCACGGCCGCGGTCTTCGCACTCGGGCTCGCCGGCGCCCCGTCGTTCGCCCGCCTCTGCCAGAACCTCATCGCCGGCATCGAGGCGCGCGACTTCGTGGCGGCCGCCCGCGTCGGCGGAATCGGCCGCGTGCGCGTGCTGTTCCGGCACATCCTCCCGAACATCGGCGAGCCGCTCATCGTCAACTCGACCATCGGCGCCGGCGGCACCCTGCTCGCGTTCGCCGGACTGTCGTTCCTCGGTCTCGGCGTGCAGCCCCCGGAGTACGACTGGGGACGCCTGATGATGGACGGCCTGCGCGGCATCTACGCGAATCCGCTCGCCGCGCTCGCCCCCGGTCTGGCGGTCGTGATCGCCGGACTCGCCTTCAACCTCACCGGCGAGTCGGCCGCCCGCAGCCTCGGCCTCGCCGACGACGCGCTGCTGCGCACCGCGACCCGCATCCGCCGCCGCACGCCCTTCGGCCGCTCCGCCGCGCAGGCCGTGGCGCCCGCGGCGGAGGACGGGGCGGTGCTGGAGGTCGAGGACCTGCGCGTCGACTTCGAGGCCGCCGACGGCACCGTGGTGAACGCCGTGCGGGGGATCGACTTCCGGGTCGGCGCCGGGGAGATCGTCGGGATCGTCGGCGAGTCCGGGTCGGGCAAGTCGATGACCGCGCTCGCCGTCGCGCGGCTCGTGAACCCGCCGGGACGGGTCACGGCATCCTCTCTGCGCTTCCTCGGCGTCGATCTGCAGGCGGCCGAGGGTCCGGCTCTGCGCCGACTGCTCGGCACCTCGATGGCGATGGTGTTCCAGGACCCCATGTCGTCGTTCAACCCGACCATGCGGATGGGCGCCCAGCTCGCCGAGGTCGCCACCGAGCACGCCGGCCTGAGCCGACGGGAGGCGCTCGATCGGGCGGCCGACCGGCTCGCCGCCGTGCGCATCACCGCGCCGAAGCGCCGCGTGCGGCAGTACCCGTACGAGTTCTCCGGCGGCATGCGACAGCGCGCGATGATCGGTATGGGCCTCATGGTGTCGCCGCGCCTCATCATCGCGGACGAGCCGACGACGGCCCTCGACGTGACGGTGCAGAGCCAGGTGCTCGATCTGCTGCGCGCGATCCGCGACGAGGACGGCGCGTCGATCCTCTTCATCAGCCACGACATCTCCGTGGTGGCCGAGCTGTGCGACCGCGTGCTCGTGATGCGCTCCGGAGAGATCGTCGAGTCGCTGCCCGCGACCGACCTGTCGTCGGCGCGGCACCCCTACACGCGGGCGCTGCTCGCCGCCGTGCCGCACATGGCGACCGACCTCGGCCGCCCGCTCGCGACCCTCGCGACGCTCGCGGCGGAGGAGGGGCGGGCGGCGGACGTCGACAGCACGGCGGACGCAGCGGCGGATGCCACGGGCGGGCCGGAACCGGTGGATGCCGTCGGCGGCGATCACGAGGAGGTGGGCACCCGATGAGCGAGCTCGTGTTCGATCAGGTCTCGGTGCGCTACGGCGTCGGCCGCGGCGCCATGACCGCGGTGGACCGTGTCTCGCTCACGGTGCCCGAGGGCGGCGTGACCGGCGTCGTCGGCGAGTCGGGGTCGGGCAAGTCGACCCTGGCCAGGGCGGCCGTCGGGCTCGTGCCCCTGCACTCGGGGCACATCCTGCTCGACGGCGCACCGATCCCGAGGCGAGGGCCTCGCCCGCTGCAGATGGTCTTCCAGGACCCGTACTCCTCGCTCGACCCGCGGATGCCGGTCGGGGCGAGCATCGCCGAGATGATGCCGTCCGGCATGACCAGACGGGAGCGGGCCGCCGAGGCCGCGCGACTGCTCGAGCTCGTGCAGCTCGACCCCGACAAGGCCGATGCGCGTCCCTCGCGGTTCTCGGGCGGTCAGCGGCAGCGCATCGCGATCGCCCGTGCGCTGGCCGGCAGGCCGCGCGTGCTCATCGCCGATGAGATCACGTCCGCGCTCGACGTGCTCATCCAGGGCGCGATCCTCAACCTGCTCCGGGAGCTGCAGGACGAGCTCGGGTTCTCGATGCTCTTCATCTCGCACAACCTCGCGGTCGTGCGGTACGTCGCCTCGCACATGGCCGTCATGCGCGACGGCCGCGTGGTGGAGCAGGGGCCGACGGCCGCCGTGCTCGATGATCCACACGACGCGTACACGCGGCAGCTGCTCGCCGCGATCCCCCGACCGATCCAGTACACCCCCTGACCGCCAGACCCACACGCCAGCCGGTGCCACGAGCGCCGCAACCGAAGGAGTCCCCGTGACCCGCAGAATGAGTATCGACGACGCTCTCGCTCTGACCGTGCCGAGTCAGCCGACGCTGTCGCCCGCCGGAGACCGCGTCGTGTACGTGCTCGGCGCGACAGACGTCGACGAGGACCGCAGCACGAGTTCGCTGTGGATCGCCGACGAGAGCGGCACCAGGGCGCTCACGCGCGGTCCCTCCGACTCGAGCCCGGTCTTCTCGCCCGACGGCGCCCACGTCGCCTTCCTCCGCGACGGCCAGCTGTGGACCCTGCCGCTCGGCGGCGGTGAGCCCCAGCAGCGCACGACCCTCCCGCTCGGCGCCGGTGTGCCCGTGTGGAGCCCCGACAGCACGCGCATCGCCTTCACGGCGGCGGTCGTGCCGCGCTCCGCCCCCGATGCCGGGGAGAGCGACGAGCAGCGCGCGGAGCGCGAGAAGGCCCCGATCGTCACGAGCGGGATCGACTACCTCGTCGACGGCGCGTGGTTCACGCGCGGCGTGACCGACCAGCTGCACGTGCTCGACGTGGCCGAGGGCCGCGTGCGACGCCTCACCGACGGCGTCTCCGGCGTCGGGAGTCCCGCATGGTCGCCCGACGGCAGCGTCCTCGCCTACGTCGCGCGTCCCGACGGTGCCGACGACCTCGCCTTCCGCTCGTCGGTGCAGGCGGTCGACCCCGCGGACCCCGCCGCCCGCCCCCGCACCCTCGCGTTCGCCGACGGCTGCGCGGGCACAGTCTCGTTCACGCCCGACGGCGGCCGCCTCGTCGTCATCGGCTGGAATGGCGAGCCGGAGGGGCACGCCGGGCTCTTCGTCGTCGACCTCGGATCCGGCGACGTCGTCGACGCGGCCGGCGACCTCGACCGCAATGTCATGCCCGGCGCCCCCGCCTACCCCGGCGCGCTCCCGCAGGTCACGGCCTCCGGCGACATCCTCTTCGCGATCCGCGACCGCGGCGCGACGCACCTCTACGCCGTGCCCGTCGCGGGCGGTGCGCCCCGACTCGTGCACGGCGGCACCGACGAGGTCGTGAGCGGTCTGTCGGTCGCGGGCGACACCGCGGCGATCGCGCTCACGACGCCGACGTCGTTCGGCGAGATCCTGCGCCTCGACCTCGCGGCGGGCACGAGCACCGTGCTCACCGCGCACGGCGACGCGCCGGACGGCGCCGAGCTGTTCGTGCGCGAGAGCCGTGAGTTCACGATCAGCGACGGCACCGTCGTGCAGGGCTGGATCGTGCGCGACCCCGCCGTCACGGGCGCGACGTCGCTGCTCGTCGACATCCACGGCGGGCCGCACAACGCCTGGAACGGCGCCGTCGACGAGATGCACCTCTACCACCAGCAGCTCGCGGCGGACGGATGGACGATCCTCATGATCAACCCGCGCGGCAGCGACGGGTACGGCGAGGACTTCTGGCGCGGCGTGAACGGCGCCTGGGGCGTCTCCGACGCCAAGGACTTCCTCGAGCCGATCGACGAGCTCGTCGCGGAGGGGACGGCGGATGCCGCTCGCCTCGCGGTCGCCGGTTACAGCTACGGCGGTTACATGACGGCCTACCTCACGGGTCACGACGACCGGTTCGCCGCTGCGGTCGCCGGAGGCATCGTCGCCGACCTGTTCAGCATGGGCGGCACGAGCGACGACGCCCACATGCTCAGCGTGCTCGAGCTGGGCGTCATGCCCTGGGCCTCCGCCGACCGCGACGCGCTCACCGCGATGTCGCCGTACTCGGCCGTCGAGAACGTGACGACGCCGACGCTCGTCCTGCACGGAGAGAAGGACCTGCGGTGCCCCGTGCACCAGGCGCAGCAGTGGCACTACGCGCTGCGCGAGCGCGGGGTCCCCACCGAGCTCGTCATCTACCCGGGCGGCAGTCACGCCTTCCCTCTGCTCGGCGCACCGAGCCACCGGGTCGACTACGCGCGCCGCATCGTCGACTGGGTCGAGCGCTTCGCCGGGAGCACCCGCGGTGCGCGCCCGGCGGCGATCGACGCCGCGCACTGGCAGCACCGGCTCGACGAGCTCGCGCGGCTGCACGACGTGCCGGGTGCGCAGCTCGGCATCCTGCGCTACGACCCCGAGGGGCGTGACGAGGTCGTGACGGCGGCCACCGGCACGCTCAACGCCGACCTGCCCCCGGCGTCGGCGACCGTGCTGCCCGACTCGGTCTTCCAGATCGGCTCGATCTCGAAGGTGTGGACGGCCACGGCCGTGATGCGGCTGATCGAGCAGGGGGCCTTCACGCTCGACACCCCGGTGGTCGAGATCGTGCCCGACCTGCAGCTCGCGACCGAGGAGTTCACCAGGGGTGTCACGGTGCGTCACCTGCTCACCCACACGAGTGGCATCGACGGCGACGTGTTCACCGACACCGGCCGGGGCGACGACTGCCTGGAGAAGTACACGGAGCTGTTCCCCGAGATCGGCGTGAACCACCCGCTCGGCGCGACCTGGTCGTACTGCAACTCGGGCTTCTCGCTGCTGGGGCGCGTGATCGAGAGCGCAACGGGCAGCGTGTGGGATGCCGCGATGCGCGACCTGCTCTTCACGCCGCTCGGGCTCACGCACACCGTGACTCTGCCCGAGGAGGCGATCCTGCACTCCGCCGCCGTCGGACACGTCGAGAGCGGGGAGAACCCCGTCATCGCACCGGTGTGGGCGCTGCCGCGCTCGCTCGGCCCGGCCGGACTCATCACCGCGCGGGCGGCCGACGTGCTCGCGTTCGCGCGGCTGCACCTGGCCGGCGGCGTCGCGGCGGACGGCGCCCGTCTGCTCGAGGAGTCGACGGTCGCCGAGATGCAGGCGTTCCAGGCCGAGGTGCCGGACAAGCACATCCTCGGCGACTCGTGGGGTCTCGGCTGGATCCGCTTCGACTGGAACGGCGAGCGCCTGTACGGGCACGACGGCAACACGATCGGCCAGGCCGCGTTCCTGCGCGTGCACGCCGAGTCGGGTGTCGCCGTGACGCTGCTGACGAACGGCGGCCATACGCGTGACCTCTACGAGGACCTCTACCGCGAGATCTTCGCCGAGCTCTCCGGCGTGACGATGCAGGCCACCGTCCAGCCGCCCGCCGAGCCGGTCGAGGTCGACATCGCGCCGTTCGTCGGCACGTACGAGCGCGCCTCGGTGCGGGCGGAGGTGTTCGTCGGCGACGACGGACCGATGCTCCGCACCACCGTTCTGGGACCGCTCGCCGAGCTCGAGCCCGACCCGGTGGACGAGTACGCGCTCACGCCGTACAGCGACGGCGTCTTCGCGCTCCGCGCCCCCGGGACGCAGACGTGGATGACGGCGACGTTCTACACGCTGCCGACGGGCGAGGAGTACCTGCACTTCGGCGCGCGGGCGACCCCGAAGGTGTCGAGCGGCGCATGAGCATCCCGTCCCCGCTCGTCACCGGCGCACTCACGGAGGCGGCCCTCGTCTCCTCGATCCGCCGGTTGATCGAGTGCGAGTCGCCCTCCGGCGACGACGCGGCCGTCGCTCGGTCGGCCGACGTCGTCGCCCAGGTCGGCACCGAGCTGCTGGGCGTCGAGCCCGAGCGCCTCGTGATCGACGGCTGCACGCACCTGCGGTGGCGCTTCGGCGCCGCGACGCGGGTGCTGCTGCTGACCCACCACGACACCGTGTGGCCGCACGGCACCCTCGACCGGATGCCGTTCGGCATCGTCGACGGAGTGCTGCGGGGGCCGGGATCCTTCGACATGAAGACGGGGCTCGCCATGGTGCTGCACGCGGTCGCCGCGCTCGACGACCGCGACGGCGTGACCGTGCTCGTCACGGGCGACGAGGAGACGGGATCGGTGCGCTCGCGCGCGCTCATCGAGGACACGGCGCGCGGCGCCGCAGCGGTGCTCGTCACCGAGGCCTCGGAGAACGGCGACTGGAAGGGCGCCCGCAAGGGCGTCGGGATGTACGAGATCGCCGTGCGGGGCAGGGCTGCGCACGCGGGACTCGAGCCGGATAAGGGCGTCAACGCGACGGTCGTACTCGCGCACCTGGTGCTGGCGGTCGGTGACCTCGCCGACGCGGATGCCGGGACGACGGTGACGCCCACCCGCGCTGATTCGGGGACGACGGGCAACACCGTCCCCGCCGAGGCGCTGCTGCGCATCGATGTGCGGGCGTGGTCGGCGGCCGAACTCGAGCGGGTGGATGCGGCGCTCCGCGCTTACGCCTCGCCCGTCCCTGGCGCGTCGATCACCGTGCACGGCGGCATCAACCGCCCGCCGCTCGCGCGGGAGCTGTCGCAGGCGCTCGCCGACCTCGCGGCGAGGCTCGGCCCGGCGCACGGACTGGGTGAGGTGCGGGCGGTCGCCGTCGGCGGCGGCAGCGACGGCAACTTCACCGCGGGTGCGGGGGTGCCGACCCTCGACGGCATGGGGGCCGTCGGGGGCGGTGCGCACGCCGATGACGAACACGCGATCGTGGCGGAGATCCTGCCCCGAACGCGACTGCTGGCCGACATGGTCGCAGAGATCTCGAGAACGGACGGATCATGGCAGAACTGATGCACGACGACGCGGTCGTGTCGTCCGCGCAGCGCGATGCGGATCGCGCCGCCGCAGCATCCGGCGTCTCGATCAGAGAGCTCGGGGCGGTCGGCGAGCATGCCGAGGCCATCGCCCTGCTGTCACGCATCTGGCGGCGCTCGCCCGAGAACCCCGTCGTGCCGCCCGAGCTCATGCGGGCGCTGAGCAAGGCGGGCAACTACATCGGCGGCGCGTTCGCCGACGACCGCCTCGTCGGGGTCGCGATCGCCTTCCACGCCGACCCGGAGCGCCACGCGCTGTACAGCCACATCGCCGGGATCTCCGCGGAGAGCGCCGGGCGTTCGATCGGATTCGCGCTCAAGCAGCACCAGCGCGCCTGGGCCCTCGGCCGCGGCATCGACGCGATCGAGTGGACGTTCGACCCGCTCGTCGCCCGCAACGCCCACTTCAACATCACCAAGCTCGGCGCGAGGCCGCAGGAGTACCTCTCGGACTTCTACGGCGCGATGACCGACGGCGTCAACAGCGACGACGAGACCGACCGGCTGCTCATGCGGTGGGAGCTCCGCGACGCGGGCGTCGCGCTGCGCGCGCACGGCAGCTCCCCGCAGCCGGAGTCGCGGATGCCTGGCGACCGCACCGTCGCGGTGCCGCCCGACATCGAACGGACACGGCGGGAGGACAGGGCGGAGGCGCAGGTCTGGCGTCTGCGCGTGCGCGAGCAGCTCACCCGCGCGCTGGACGCCGGCGGACGGATCGTCGGATTCGACCGCATCGAGGGGTACATCATCCGACCGGAGAGGATCACGGCATGAGGATCGACGGGATCGAGCTGCGACGGGTGGCGATGCCGCTCGTCTCCCCGTTCCGCACATCGTTCGGCACGCAGACAGCGAAGGACATCCTGCTCGTGCGGGCCGTCGTGGACGGCGTCGACGGGTGGGGCGAGTGCGTGACGCTGCCCGACCCCGTCTACTCGCCCGAGTACACGGAGGGCGCGGTCGACATGATCCGCCGCTACATCGTGCCGGCGCTGACCGGAGCCGAGATCTCGGGCGCGCACATGATCGGCGAGCGGCTCGCGCCCTTCAAGGGCCACCGGATGGCGAAGGCCGCCGTCGAGACCGCCGTGCTCGACGCCGAGCTGCGCTCCGAGGGGCGGTCGTTCGCCCGCGAGCTGGGCGCTGTGCACGACACCGTGCCGTGCGGCGTATCGGTGGGCATCATGGACGAGATCCCGCGGCTGCTCGACGCGGTCGACGGGTATCTCGCCGAGGGATACGTGCGCATCAAGCTCAAGATCGAGCCGGGGTGGGACGTCGACGTCGTCCGCGCGGTGCGAGAGCGCTTCGGCGACGACGTGCTGCTGCAGGTCGACGCGAACACCGCCTACACCCTGCGGGACGCGCAGCACCTCGCCCGCCTCGACGACTTCGGCCTCCTCCTGATCGAGCAGCCGCTTGAGGAGGAGGACATCGTGGGGCACGCCGATCTCGCGCGGATGCTGAAGACGCCGATCTGCCTGGACGAGTCGATCACCTCGGCGCAGACCGCTGCCGCCGCGATCCGCCTCGGCGCCACGAGCGTCATCAACATCAAGCCGGGCCGTGTCGGCGGATACCTCGAAGCGCGCCGCATCCACGACCTCGCGGTCGCCCAAGGCGTGCCGGTCTGGTGCGGCGGCATGGTCGAGAGCGGCATCGGCAGGGCGGCGAACGTCGCACTCGCCGCCCTGCCCGGATTCGTGCTGCCCGGCGACGTCTCCGCGAGCGACCGCTTCTACCGCGTCGACCTCACCGAACCGTTCGTGATGCGCGACGGGAGCCTCTCGGTGCCGCAGGGTCCGGGGCTCGGAGTGACCCCGATCCCGGAGATCCTCGACGAGCTCACGACCTGGACCGAGTGGCTTCCGATGTGAGGTTATGCTCGCCGATATGAGCGCGCTGTCACGGTCGAGCTGGGGTCGCGTGATCGACGATCTCGGCGTGACGCTGCTCGACGTGGCGTACGGCCGCATCGACGTCGACCGGCAGATCGGCGGCATCGTCATCCATGATCCGCTCGACGAGCCGGTCTATCCGCAGGGCGCCGTCGTGCTCGCGGTCGCGCTGCGCGACGCCGACGAGCTCGCGGCACTCGTGCGCGAGGCGGGGGAGCGGGGAGCGGTGGCCGTGGTCGTCCGCGCCTCGACCGAGCTGCCGCAGGTCGTGCGGGATGCCGCCGACGATGCACGCATCGCGATCCTCGGCCTCGCCCGCGGCGCGACGTGGACCCAGCTGGCCGCCCTCCTGCGCTCGCTGCTCGCGGAGGACGACGTGGGGCAGACGCCCGCGGAATCGCTGGGCGGGGTGTCGTCCGGAGACCTCTTCGCCGTGGCGAACGCGATCGCCGCGCTGCTCGATGCCCCCGTGACGATCGAGGACCGCTCGTCGCGGGTGCTCGCGTTCTCCGGCGGGCAGGAGGCGGCCGACCCCTCGCGCGTCGAGACCATCATCGGCCGACAGGTGCCCGACCGCTATGCGCGCGTGCTCACCGAGATGGGCGTCTTCCGCGACCTGTACCGCGGCGACGCCCCGGTGGTCGTCGACCCCGTCCGCCTCGGCGAGGGCGTCTCGACCCAGCGCATCGCGATCGCCGTGCGGGCGGGCGACGAGGTGCTCGGCTCGATCTGGGCCGCCATGGACGGGCCGCTCACCGAGGAGCGCTCGGCGACCCTGCGGGACGCGACCAAGCTCGTGGCCCTGCACCTGCTGCGGATCCGCGCGGGAGCCGACGCGCAGCGCAGTCTGCGCGCCGAGCTCGTCAGCCGCGCCCTCGAGGGCGGACCCGATGCGCAGGACGCGCTCGGACGCCTCGGCCTCGCCGGCCGCCGCGTCTGGGTGATGGCGACGGCGCTCGCGCCACCCGGCGAGGACGGCACCGAGCACGACTCCATCGCCGAGCGCGAGCGCCTCACCGACGCCCTCGCGCTGCACCTCTCCGCCGTGCAGCAGGGGGCGGCCGTCGCCCTCGTCGGCGACACCGTCTACGGCATCCTGCCCGTCGCGGACGCCGCGGCCGAGGATCGCTCCGTCCGCCTCGCGGAGGACTTCCTGCAGCGGGTCGGCGACCGCATCCCCGCCGTGATCGGCATCGGCCGCCCCGCGGCGACCGTCGCCGAGATTGCGCGCTCCCGCGCCGAGGCCCACCGCGCGCTGCGCGTGGTGATCGAGCGCGCCCCTCGGCAGCGCAGCCTCGCCCGCATCGCCGACGTCGAGACCGACTCGCTGCTGCTCGACCTCCGGGACCTGCGCAGCGCGCGCGGCGACCTCGCCTCGGGTCCGCTCGCTCGGCTCATCGACTACGACACGCGCCACGACGCGCACCTCGTCGACACCCTCAGGGCCTGGCTCGACCACTTCGGCGACGTCACCGCGGCCGCCGCCGCATGCTTCGTGCACGCCAACACCTTCCGCTACCGGCTCCGACGGGTCGCCGAGGTCGGACGCCTCGACCTCGACGACGCCGACGCCCGGTTCGCCGCGATGCTCGAGATCCGCACACTGCCCGCGCGCTGACGACGCTCGGGCAGAATGGACGGATGACCTCAGCCCCCTCCGTCGGCACGACCGATCCGGCTGCCGGCATCGCCGTCGAGATCGCCGTCCAGGACACCGCGGGAGTGCGGGTCGCTGGTGCCGTCGGGGCGACGCGGATCGAGCTCGCCCAGGCCCTCCCGCTCGGCGGACTCACGCCGTCGCCCGCGACCCTGGAGCTCGCGATCGAGACCGCCCGCGACCTCGGCGTCGAGGTGCATGTGCTCGTGCGTCCGCGTCCCGGCGGGTTCCACTACGACGCCGACGAGATCGCGGTCACCGAGCGCGACGTGCGCCGAGCGGTCGACGCGGGCGCCGACGGCGTCGTCGTCGGAGCGCTGGATGCCGCAGGCGCCCTCGACCTCGTCGCGATGGCCAGACTGCGCGACGCCGCAGGCGCGGCATCCGTGACCCTCCACCGTGCGATCGATGTGACAGCCGACCCCGTCGCGACCCTCGCCGCGGCGCGCGCTCTCGGACTCCGCCGGGTGCTCACCTCGGGGGGCGCGTCGGCGGCGATCGACGGGATCGAGACGCTCCGCGCGATGGTCACGGAGGCAGCCGGCGGTATCGAGGTCATGGCCGGGAGCGGAGTGGATGCCGCGAGCGCGGCCGCCCTCGCCGGAACCGGCGTCGACGCCCTGCACTTCTCCGCCAAGCGCACCGTGCGCGAGGAGGGCGGTGTGCGCATGGGCTCGGCGGCGGACGGCGTCGGCGGCTACGAGGTCACCGACCTCGACACGGCCCGCGGGGTCGTCGCAGCGCTCGCCTCGTCACGCTGAGCAGCGGTCAGTAGGGTGGGGGCGTGACGGATACACGCGAGTTCACCGACGCCCACGGCATCGCCATCGTCTACGACGTGCACGAGGCTGTCGGCGAGGCTCGGGGCGTCGTGCAGCTGCTGCACGGCGTCGGCGAGCACGCCGGGCGATACGGAGCGCTGATCACGGCGCTCACCGAGGCCGGCTTCCACGTGTACGCCGACGACCATCGAGGCCACGGTCGCACCGGCATCCGTCAGCACGAGGGGCCGGCGAAGCTCGGCCGTCTCGGCAAGGGCGGTCTGCGGGCCGCGGTCGCCGCGGTCTGGCAGCTCACCGGCATCATCACCGACGAGCACCCCGACCTGCCGCTCGTGCTGCTGGGGCACTCGTGGGGATCCTTCCTCGCCCAGATGCTCGTGAACGACCACCCCGAGGCCTGGACCGCCGTGATCCTGTCGGGGTCGGCGCTGCGCATGCCCGGCTCGCTCAACGCGGCGCCGCTGAACGCGCGCTGGGCCGGACCGGAGGCGACGGGACTCGAGTGGCTGAGCCGCGACCCCGAGGTATGGGCGGCCTTCCACGACGACCCGCTCACGACGGACGTGCCGCTGCTGAAGCTGTTCGGCCCGATCGAGGCCGCGCGGCTCTACGGTCGACCGCGGAGGGACCTCGGCCACGACATCCCGCTGCTGCTGCTCGTCGGCCGCGACGACCCGGTCGGCGGACCCCGCAGCGTGCACCGGCTCGCCGAGGAGTACCGCACCAGGTCCGGCCTCACCGACGTCACCACCCTCGTCTACCCCGATGCGCGGCACGAGATCTTCGCCGAGCTGAACCAGGCCGAGGTCCGCGCCGACGTGCTGGCCTGGCTCGACGCCCGCATCCCCGCGTGCTGAGCCCGGATGCGGACGCGGCGGCGAGTGGGATGCCGCGGGAGATGTCTCCGCGTGACCCCGCGTGACCCCGTGTGACAGCGGGTGAATCCGCGTGACGCCTTGCGCGCCAGGCATCCGTTCCTCCGCATAGATTCGCGACGAGAGGGGCGTCGATCGGCGAGGAGGGAGCGCGGTGGGCTTCGAGGAGGAGTGGCGCGGCTGGCATGAGTCGCGAGAGCGGTATGCCGGTGCCGAATACGGTCCTGCCGCGCTGGAGTCGACGAACTGGCTCATCACCGAGCCGGCTGCCGTGGAGGGAGTCCCCGGGCTATGGGCGCTCACGGGAGACGGCGGGATCCGCGGCAGCGACCTCGGCACGGCCGGGTCGACCGTGACCCTGCACGGCCCGCAGACGCTGCGCATCGGGCGCCGCGAGCTGCGGGTGTTCGACCGTCGTGGAATCCTCGCTCTGCGGGTGTTCAATCCGCGGCGGCCCGAGCGCGAGCGCTTCAGCGGCATCGACGCGTACCCGCCACGGGAGGGCTGGCGGGTCGCGGCGCGGTTCGAGGAGACGCCCGGCGAGACCGTCTCGATCACGGCGATCGACGGCGCCACGCACGAGCAGGAGCTCGCCGGCCGGCTGCACTTCGAGCTCGACGGCATCCCGCTCACCCTGTCGGCCACACGAGCGCCGCAGGGTGGTCTCACCGCCGTCTTCGCCGACGGGACGAACGGCACCGAGACGTACCGGTTCCGCTTCCTGCCGATCGAGGAGCCGGATGCCGACGGCGCGGCCCTGATCGACTTCAACCGCGCCTACCTCCCGCCGTGTGCGTTCTCCGACCAGTACGTGTGCCCGCAGCCGCCCGCTGCCAACCGCTGGTCTTTGCCGATCCGCGCGGGCGAGCGCGCCGTCGTCCTGGGGCGCTGAACTCCTGAACCGGGACAGCGGCCGACCAGCGCCTTAAGCTGGAACCGTGCACGGTGAATACAAGGTCCCAGGGGGAAAGCTCGTCGTCGTCGACCTCGAGGTGGAGGACGGCCGGATCGCCCGGTTCCGCCTCGCCGGGGACTTCTTCCTCGAGCCGGACACCGCTCTCGCCGACATCGACGCCGCCGTCACCGGACTGCCGGTCGAGTCCGACGCCACGGCCATCGCCGCCGCCGTGCGCGCCGCGCTCCCCGAGGGCGCCCAGCTGCTCGGCTTCACCCCCGAGGCCGTCGGCACGGCCGTGCGCCGCGCCCTCGTCACCGCCCCGGGCTGGCGCGACTTCGACTGGGAGATCGTGCACGAGAAGGCCGTGTCGCCCCGCATGAACCTGGCGCTCGACGAGGTGCTCACCTCGCGCGTCGGAGAAGGACGACGCCGCCCGACCCTGCGCATCTGGGAGTGGGACCAGTCGGCCGTCGTGATCGGCTCCTTCCAGTCGTACCGCAACGAGGTCGACCCGGAGGGCGCGGAGCGCCACGGCTTCGACGTCGTGCGCCGCATCTCCGGCGGCGGTGCCATGCTCATGGCCGCAGGACAGATCATCACGTACTCGCTGTACGTGCCGGCATCCCTCGTGCAGGGCATGACGTTCGCCGACTCCTACGCCTTCCTCGACGACTGGGTGCTGCAGGCGCTGCGCTCGCTCGGGATCGACGCCGTCTACCAGCCGCTCAACGACATCGCCAGCTCCTCGGGCAAGATCGGCGGCGCCGCGCAGAAGCGCCTCGCCAACGGCGGAGTGCTGCACCACGCAACGCTGTCGTACGACATCGACGGACAGACCATGACCGAGGTGCTGCGCATCGGTCGCGAGAAGCTCAGCGACAAGGGCACCACCTCGGCCGCGAAGCGCGTCGACCCGCTGCGCAGCCAGACCGGACTCTCGCGCGCCGAGATCATCGAGCGCTTCACCGACACGTTCCGTGCCGTGACGGGTGCGGAGGACGGTGGGATCACCGCCGACGAGTACGCCGACGCCGAGGCGCTGGTCGAGTCGAAGTTCGCGACCGACGCGTGGCTGCACCGGGTTCCGTGACCGACGGGCAGCCGCCCGCGCTCGGCGCCGTCACCGTCATCCAGGGCGACAACCTCGCCGTCGCCGCGACGCTGCCCTCGGCGTCCTTCACGCTCGTCTACCTCGACCCGCCCTTCAACACGGGCCGGACGCAGGAGCGGCAGATCGTCACCGCGCGCCGCACGGCGTCGGATGCGGAGCAGGAAGCGGATGCCGGAGATGCCGGGGATGCCGAGCCGGCCTCGCCGACCGAGGTGCGACACGGATTCCACGGCCACCGCTACGAGCGCGTGCGCGGGATGCTGCGCACGTACGACGATCGCTTCGACGACTACGGCGCGTTCCTCATGCCGCGCCTCGCAGAGGCGTGGCGGCTGCTCGCCGACGACGGCACGCTGTACCTGCATCTCGACTACCGCGAGGCGCACTACGCCAAGGTGATGCTGGATGCCGTGTTCGGCCGCGACTGCTTCCTCAACGAGCTCATCTGGGCGTACGACTACGGCGCCAAGTCGCGGCGGCGCTGGCCGACCAAGCACGACACGATCCTCGTGTACGTGAAGAACCCGCGCGAGTACGTGTTCAACTCCGACGACGTCGACCGTGAGCCGTACATGGCCCCCGGACTCGTCACGGCCGAGAAGGCCGCCAGGGGCAAGCTGCCCACGGATGTCTGGTGGCACACGATCGTGCCGACGACCGGACGGGAGAAGACGGGGTACCCGACGCAGAAGCCCGAGGGCATCCTGCGGCGCATCGTGCGGGCGTCGAGCCGGCCGGGAGATCGGGTGCTCGATCTCTTCGCCGGAAGCGGCACGACCGGCGCCGTCGCGTCGGCACTGGGGCGCGACGCCGTGCTCGTCGACGACAATCCCGAGGCCGTGCGCGTCATGACCGAGCGGATGCCGCACGCCGACGTCGTGCACGGCTGACGCCGCCGCATCCGGCAGACTGCGGGGATGAGTGAATTCGTCGAGGTCGACACCGCTGCCGGTCGTGTGCGCGGGCGCTGGCGCCCCACCACGGGAGGGCGAGGGGAGCCGCGGTCCGCCGCGTTCCTCGGCATCCCGTTCGCCGAGCCGCCGACCGGGTCGCTGCGCTTCGCCGCCCCCGTGCCGCACGCGTCCTGGGAGGGCGTGCGCGACGCGCTGGAGTTCGGGGCCACCGCTCAGCGCGGCGACCAGGGCGACACGCTCATCCCCGAGCCCAGCGTCGCGGGCGACTCCACTCTCAACGTGAACGTCTTCACTCCCGACCCGGATGCCGCGGGGCTCCCCGTGCTCATGTGGATCCACGGCGGCGGCTTCACCACAGGATCCCCCGCGAGCGCGTGGTACGACGGACGCAACTTCAACCGCGACGGCGTCGTCACGGTCACGATCTCGTACCGCCTCGGCTTCGAAGGGTTCGGCTGGATCGAGGACGCCCCGTCGAACCGCGGGGTGCGCGACTGGCTGCTCGCGCTTGAGTGGGTGCAGCAGAACATCGCCGCGTTCGGCGGAGACCCCGCGCGCGTCACCATCGCCGGGCAGTCGGCGGGCGGCGGGGCCGTGCTCACCCTGCTCGGCATGGAGAGCGCGCAGCACCTGTTCCAGCGCGTGTACGCGGTGTCGGCCGCGCTGACGGATGTCGCGGCGTCCCGGTCCGAGACGTTCGGCCGGGCGCTCGCCGCCTCGGCCGGCGTCGATCCCACGGTCGCGGGGCTGTCGGGTGTCGACGAGCTGCGCCTGCTGACGCTGCAGAAGCGGGCCACGCACCTGAACCCCCGCGAGATCGCGAGCCTCGTCGACCAGGGGCTGCCGCTCGGACCGGCCGTCGATGGCGACCTCATCACGCGGCCGACGCGCGAATCGCTGCGCGCCGGTGTCGGGGCCGACAAGCCGCTCGTACTCGGCGCGACCGACGACGAGTTCACGATGGTGTTCGGCGGAGCGGTGGCGAAGGCTCTGCGCTGGGTGCCCCGGAACGTCGTGCTCGATCGGCTCGGTCTGCCGCGCGCGGTGCGGGCCGAGTACCTGGCCGCGAACGACGACATCGTGCGGCTCGGCAAGCCGCGGCTCGCCGGTCGAGTGCTCACGGACCGGATGTTCCGAGTCGGCGTGCTGCGCGTCTCGTCCGACCGCGGCGACGCTCCGACCTGGGTGTACCGGTTCTCGTGGTCGTCCGGACGCTTCGGCTTCGCGGAGCACTGCCTCGACGTGCCGTTCTTCTTCGACTGCCTCGACGGCCCGCGCATCGACAATCTCGCCGGGCCGAACCCGCCGCAGCGGCTGGCCGACGAGGTGCACGCGGCGGCCGTCTCGTTCATCGCCGGCGGCGATCCCGGCTGGCCGCGACACGAGGGGGATGCCGGGATCGTGCGCGTCTACGACAGCGAGACCCGCGACGTCGCCGACGCCTACGCGACCGTCCGGCCACTGCGGGCGGCTGATCCGGTCGGTCGACCCCGAGACGACCTGTTCGTTCGCGCGAACGAAGATCGACTTCGTTCCGACGAAGGGTGGTCGGCGGAGCGAACCCCGGGACAGTGAATTCGCGGGTCAGGCGACGTAGATCTTGCGCAGGGTCTTGGTGACCGTCCACTCCGTGCGCATGCCCTCGGCGAGACGCACGACTGACCCCGGTCCGACCTCGATCGCAGGCAGGGCCGGGTCGAGGAACGCGATGCGGGCGTGGCCCGACAGAACGACGAAGACCTCGTCGGCCTCGGTGTCGGATACCGTGCCCGGCGTCATCGCCCAGACGCCGATCTCCACGCCGCGGATCTCCCCGAGGGCGACGGTCGCGGTCGTCGGAGACCCCGACGCGACATCGGATGCCGGCAGCGGCGCGTGCGCGAGCGGCAGCGCCGCGGCATCCACTCCCGTTCCCGCCGAAAGCGCGGTCACGAGTCGAATCCCATGCCGACGGCGTCCAGGGTCTTCAGGAACAGGTTGCGCTTTCCCTCGTTGTGATCGGCGCGGTCCATCGCGGCGCGCACGAGGTTGATGCCGATCGCGGCGGCGGGCTCCGGCGGGAACGGGATGGGCTTCTCACGCACCATCGCCAGCTCCGTGCGTTCGGTCTTCCCGCCTGAGAGTTCGTCGAGCATGACGTCGGCGGCGAACCGGGCGGCGCCGACGCCGAGCCCCGTGAAGCCGGTCGCGTAGGCGACCCGGCCCCGGCGGGCGGTGCCGAAGAAAGCGCAGAACCGGCTCGATGAGTCGATGGCGCCCGCCCAGCGGTGCGTGAAGCGCAGCCCTTCGAGCTGCGGGAACGTCGTGAAGAAATGGGAGGCGAGTCTGCGGTGGCTCTCCATCCGGTCCTCGTACTCGGGGCGCACCTTGCCGCCGAAGTGGTACACGGCGTCGTAGCCGCCGAAGAGGATCCGGTTGTCGGCGGTGAGGCGGTAGTAGTGGAACTGGTTGGCGCTGTCGGCGAGGCCCTGGCGGTTCGACCAGCCGATCGACGTGAGCTGTTCGTCGCTCAGCGGTTCGGTCATCAGCACGTAGTCGTACACGGGGACGGTCATGAGCCGGTTGCGCCTGAGGAGCGACGGGAAGACGTTCGTGGCGAGCGCGACGTCGTCGGCGATCACGCGTCCGCCGTCGCGGGTGACGACGGTCATCGGTCCCGTGCCGTCGCCCTCGATCCCTCGCACGAGCGAACGCTCGAAGATCTCGACGCCGAGGTCGGCGGCGACGCGCGCGAGCTCGAGGCCGAGCTTCGCGGGATGCACGAGCGCGGTGGCATCGCGGTCCCACGCGCCGGCGAGGAAGGTCGGCGAATGCACTTCGGCCTGCACGGCCTCGCGATCGAGGAAACCGTCCTCCTCGCGGAGCCAGTCGACCTGGTGCGGCTCGACGGCGAGCGTGATCGCGCCGGTGCTCTCGAAGTCGGCATCCATCCCGTACCGCTCCACGGTCCGGGCGATCCCGTCGAGGTTCTCGAGGCCGAGCTCTTCGAGCCGGTCGATCTCGTGCGGCCACCGGGTCGCCCCGTTCTCGTGGCCGTGCGTGAGGCTGGCCTCGCAGAAGCCGCCGTTGCGTCCGGAGGCCGCCCACGCGATGCGCGACGCCTCGAGCAGCACGACCCGACGCTGCGGGTCGCGCTCCTTGGCGCGCACCGCGGTCCACAGTCCGGCGTACCCGCCGCCGACGATCACGAGGTCGGCGGCGATGGTCCCGGTGAGGCGCGGGTGCGCGGGGCGCTCGACGTCGTCGAGCCAGAACACGCTCAGCGCGGTGCCCCGCAGGGACGCGTCGATGACGGCATCCGAGGGGCGCTGGCGTTCGAAGACGGTGATTCCCATGATCACTCCGGTGCGGATCGGCTGGCGGACGGACGGGCGGACGGCGGGGAGGGACGCGCGGTCAGCGCGTGCCCCAGTTGTAGAGGTCTTTGTAGAGCCCGGCGTAGAGCAGGCTCTCGGTGTGGATGACGCCGGGGATGGTGCGGATGCGCGTGGCGATGAGGTCGAGCAGGTCGGCATCGCTCTCGCACACGGCCTCGACGAGGATGTCGAAGGTGCCGAGGGTCACGACGACGTACGCGAGTTCGGTGATCTCGGTCAGCTGCTCCGCGACCGCGCGCGGGTCGCCGGTGACGCGGATGCCGATCATCGACATCCGGTGGAATCCGAGCTGCATCGGGTCGGTGACCGCGACGATCTGGATGATGCCGGCCTCGGTCATCCGCTGCACGCGCTGGCGGGCGGCGGCCTCGCTGAGACCGACCTCGCGGCCGATCTCGGCGTAGGGCCGGCGTCCGTCCTCCTGCAGGAGTTCGACGATGCGCTTCGAGATGTCATCGAGCATCGGGTGCTTGGAAGGACCGCTCATGTGTCGATATTGACAGGAGGCTCGGCGATTGGCAACTGATTCCATCGTCATTCTCAGGTTGCCCTTCTGTATTCGTGACGCTCTCGCTAGCATGGCGGGCATGGCCACAGAACCCCTGCAGAACTTCATCGGCGGTCGACGCGTTCCCGTGAACGGCGCAGGGCGGATGCCGCTGATCGACCCGGCGACGGAGGAGACCTACGGCGAGCTGCCCGTATCCGACACGATCGACGTCGACGCCGCGTACGCGGCGGCCGCTGCCGCGTTCCCGATCTGGCGCGACACGACCCCGGCCGACCGGCAGCTCGCGCTGTTCCGCATCGCCGACGAGATGCAGGCCCGCGCCGAGGAGTTCGCCGACCTGGAGTCCAAGGACACCGGCAAGCCGCGGGCCAGCCTCGTCGCCGACGAGATCCTGCAGTCCATCGACCAGCTGCGGTTCTTCGCCGGCGCCGCCCGCAGCCTCGAGGGTCGCGCCGCCGCCGAGTACCTCGCCGGTCACACCTCGTTCGTGCGCCGCGAGCCGATCGGCGTGATCGGCCAGGTCACGCCGTGGAACTACCCGCTCAACATGGCGGTGTGGAAGATCGCGCCAGCGCTCGCCGCCGGCAACACCGTGGTGCTGAAGCCCGCCGAATCGACCCCGCTGACCACGCTGCTGCTCGCCGAGATCGTGGCCGTGCACACGCCCGCCGGCACTCTGAACGTCGTGCTCGGCGACCGCGACACCGGGGTGGCGCTCGTCGAGCATCCGACGCCGCAGATGGTCGCGATCACCGGGTCGGTGCGGGCGGGCATGGCGGTGGCCCGCTCGGCCGCCGCCGACGTGAAGCGCGTGCACCTCGAACTCGGCGGCAAGGCGCCGGCCATCGTCTTCCCCGACGCCGACCTCGACAGGGCGGCCTCGGGCATCGTCACCGGCGCGTTCTTCAACGCCGGGCAGGACTGCACGGCCGCCACCCGCGTGCTCGTGCACTCCTCTGTGCACGACGAGTTCGTCGCCTCGCTCGTGGAGAAGGCGAGGACGGACGCCCGCACGGGCGGTCCGCACGAGGAGGGCGTGCTCTACGGGCCGCTCAGCAGCGCCGCGCAGCTCGCGCAGGTGTCCGGCATCGTCGACCGTCTTCCCGCGCACGCGACGATCGCCACGGGCGGGCGCCGCCAGGGCGACCGCGGCTACTTCTACGAGGCGACGATCGTGACGGGTGTGCACCAGGACGACGAGGCCGTGCAGAGCGAGATCTTCGGCCCGGTGCTCACCGTGCAGGCCTTCGACACAGAGGAGGAGGCGCTCGCGATGGCCAACGACGTGCCGTACGCGCTGGCCTCCTCAGTGTGGACGCGCGACCACACGCGGGCGATGCGGTTCTCGCGCGACCTCGACTTCGGGTGCGTGTGGATCAACACCCACATCCCGTTCGTGTCGGACATGCCGCACGGCGGCTTCAAGCACTCGGGCTACGGCAAGGATCTCTCACAGTACGGCTTCGACGACTACACCCGCCTGAAGCATGTGATGACAGCACTGGAATGACCGCTCGACCGGTGGGACGCGATGTGTCTATGCTGGGTCGCACGTCGACTCCGGGGGGATCCTCATGGCACGACCGCTCGCCGGTCCGCAGACCCTGCTGCGCACCCTCAACGGACGCGCCATCCTCGAGACGCTCGCCCGTCGCGGACCGCTCACGCGGGCGGAGCTCATGACCGAGACGGGACTCTCGCGCACCGCGGTGACCCAGGTGCTCCGGATGCTGGAGGGCACGGATGCCGTCGCCCCGGCCGGCGTCGACCGGGAGACGCGGGGACCGGCGGCGGGCCGAGTCGCACTGCATCCGACCCTCGGCTTCGCCGCCGCCGTGCACGTCGACACGGTCGCCGCGCACATCGCGCTCGTCGATGCGACAGGCGCCGTGCGCGTCGAGAACCACGCCCCCTTCCCGCTCAAGGGCGACCGGGTCGAGCACATCGCCGAGCTGATCGACGCCTGCCTCGCGTCGGTCGACGGTCGGCTGCACGTGGCGGTCGTCGGGGTGCCGGGGATCGTGACGGCCGACGGCGGGATCCGCGACGACCAGGGGCCGGACGGCGGGGCGTTCCGCGCGGCGCTCTCGTCGAGACTCGGCTGCCCCGTGCGGGTGGAGAACGACGTGAACCTCGCCGCGCTCGCCGAGCTCAGCGACGGCCGCGGCGCTGAGCTCGCGAGCTTCGCCCTGCTCCTGCTCGACGGCGGTCTCGGCGGCGGCATCGTCATCGACGGGCGGCTGCATCGGGGCTTCTCAGGCGTCGCAGGCGAGGTGATGTACCTGCCGCAGACGCCGCTGCCGATCGGCGCTCCCGTGCTCGGCGATGCCGTCGTGCGCGATCTCGCTCTGACGCACGGCCGCGACCCGGACGAGACGATCGATCAGCACCTCGAGGCCGCAGCCGCGGGTGACGAGGCCGCGATCGCCATGGCCGCCGAGATGGGGCGCCGCCTCACGATCGCCGCGGGCAGCGTCGCGCTGATCCTCGACCCCGAGGCGTTCATCCTCGGCGGCACCGCAGCGCACCCCGTGCTCGTCGACGCGGTCGCCCTGGTCGCCGACGAGTTCGCCGCCCAGCTGCCGATGCGCTTCATCGTCTCGTCGTTCGGCCCCGAGGCGCCCCTCGTGGGTGCCGTGCAGGAGTCGGCCGCCGCGCTGCGCGCCACGGTCTTCTCGCGTCTCGTACCCTCGGCCGAGAAGGCCGGGAGATGAGCTCCGACCTCGCCGACCGCCTGGGCCTCCCGCCGGGGGCGAGAGCCGTCATCCTCAACGCCGACGACTTCGGCATGTGCCATGCCGCGAACACCGCGATCATGCGGCTGCTCGGCGACGGCGCGATCGACTCGGCGACCGTGATGGTGCCGTGCGCGTGGGCGCCGGAGGCGCTGGCGTTCGCGGCATCCCGTCGTGACCTCGACGTGGGCGTGCACCTCGTGCTCACGAGCGAGTGGACGCGGTACCGCTGGCGCCCGCTCACGGGCACCGGCACGACGCTGGTCGATGAGGCGGGGTTCTTCCCGGCCGATGTGCTGGCGGTCGAGCAGCACGCCGCCGAGGCCGATGTCGACGCCGAGCTCGCGGCGCAGCTGCAGACCGCGCTGGATGCCGGGGTCGACGTCACGCATCTCGACAACCACATGGGCTCGGTCTACGGGCTGCTCACGGGGCGCGACTTCCTCGGTCCCGTGTTCGACCTGGCCGCGCGGCACGGGCTGCCGTTCCGACTGCCGCGGGAGATGGCCGGCTCCGACGACGACGCGATGATGCAGGCGAAGCTCGCCGAGACGGCCGCGGCCGCCGATGCGCGGGGCGTCGAGATCGTCGACCGGCTGTGGACGCATCCGTTCGAGCAGGCCCCTGGCGAGACGTACGAGCAGGTGCGCGACGACTTCATCTCCCTGCTGCGCGCCATCCCCGCGGGTGTGACGGAGATCTACCTGCATCCCATGGTCGACGACGTCGAGCTGCGATCCGCTGTGGACTTCGCGGCCGAGAAGCGCGGACACGAGCTGCGGCTGCTGTCGGACCCCGCGGTGCATCGGGCGATCGTCGAGGAGGGGCTCGTGCGGATCGGCTGGCGCGCCCTGCGCGATCTGCAGCGGAAGGGACGGGCATGACCTCGCTGACGACCCGGCTGCGCGACCGGAGGCTCGACGCCGCTCCGACGAGGGCGCAGACCATCGCGTTCGGAGCGTCGGGTTTCCCGACCCAGTTGATGACGCAGACGTTCTCGGCGTTCGTCGTCTACTTCTACGTCACGCACCTCGGCGTCCCGCCGGAGTGGGTGGCCGCCGCGATGATCGCGCACGGGATGCTCAACGCCGTGCTGAACCCGGTGGTGGGGGCGCTCTCCGACCGCATCCGCACGCCGTGGGGGAGGCGCATCCCGTGGATCGGGCTCGGGATCGTGCCGCTCGTGGTCGCATTCGCCCTCGTGTGGATGCCGCCGGAGCTTCCGGTGCCGGGGCTCATCGTCTGGTTCCTCGTCGTCGTCGCCGTCTACGACATCGCGTTCGTGGTCGTCGTGCTGAACATCTCGGCGCTGTTCCCCGAGATCTTCCGCACGACGGAGGAGCGCGCGCGGGGGAACGTGCCCCGGCAGATCTTCGCGATCCTGGGCATGGTGCTGGGCACGGCGGGCGCCCCCGCCCTCTACGGGTGGATCGGCTGGGCCGGCATGGCGATCGTGCTCGCAGGCGTCTGCCTCGTGATGCTGGCGTGGTCCTTCGCGGGCGGGATGGTCGAGCGCCGCGTTCCTGAAGCGGCGTCCGCGGCCATGCGCTGGGGTGCGCAGCTGCGCTACACGTTCGCGAACCGCGCCTTCGTGCCCTACGTGCTCGGCTCGCTGTTCGTGCAGACCTCGATCGCCGTCATCCTCGCCGCGATCCCCTTCTACGTGCGGTACTCGCTGGGCGCCGCCGAGGGAGATGGGAGCCTGCTGCTCGGCGCGATCTTCGTCACGGCGATCCCGTCGATCGTGCTGTGGAGCGCTGTCGTGCGCCGCACCTCGCCGCGCAGGGCCCTGCTGTGGAGCGTCGCGGTGTTCGGCGTCGCCGTGCTCGGCTACCTGCTGCCGACGAGCGTTCTCGCCGCCGCGCTGATCGGCGTCGCCGTCGGCGTCGGCGTCGGCGGCCTGCTGCAGCTGCTCGAGGTCGTGCTGTCGCAGATCATCGACGAGGATGCCGTGCGCACCGGCCACCGCCGCGAGGGGGCCTACTTCGGGGTGAACGGCTTCGTCGTGCGCGGCTCGGTCGTGTTGCAGGCGGTCGTCGCGGCGGTCGTGCTCACGTCGTCGGGCTTCGACGCCTCGCTCGGCGATGCGCAGCCCGAGACGGTGGACGGCGGCATCCGGCTCATGGTCGCCGTCGTGCCGCTCGTGTTCACGGCGCTCGCGTGGGTGTGCTTCTGGCTGTATCCGATCCGCACGCGCGACGTCTGACCCGAGCGGGTCGCGCCGTCAGCTCGTGCCCCGACCCACCCCTCTCTCCCCGACCCACCCCTCTGTGCCGCGTGTGCACCGGGGTGGCTCGGGCCCAGAGGGGTGGCTGGGTGCGGGGCGCTCAGCTCGCCCGGCGGCGCGCCTCCCAGCCCGTGCGCACCATGTCGTCGACCGAGTAGCGCATCTTCCAGTCGAGGTCGCGCGCGGCGAGCTCTCCGGTGGCGACGATGCGGTCGGGGTCGCCGGGGCGGCGGGGACCGATCTCCGGCGTGAAGTCGATTCCGGTGACGCGGGCGACGGCATCCATGATCTGCTTCACGCTGAGGCCGTCACCGGATCCGAGGTTGTACGCCGGTTCGATCGACTCTCCCGCGGCCAGCCGCTGGGCCGCGGCGACGTGCGCGGCGGCGATGTCTCCGACGTGCACGTAGTCGCGCACGTTCGTGCCGTCGGGGGTGTCGTAGTCGTCGCCGTTGATGCGCGGCGTCTCACCCGCGATGAGCTTCTCGAACACGATGGGGAAGAGGTTGTGCGGGCTCACGTCGTACACGGTCGGGTCGGCCGATCCGACGACGTTGAAGTAGCGCAGCGAGGTGTGCCGCAGCGGCGCATCGGAGTCGGCGGTCGCGACCGCCTGGTCGCGCAGCAGCCACTCGCCGATGAGCTTGGACTCGCCGTAGGGGCTGGCCGGCTTCTTCTCGGTGCTCTCGACGACGAGCGCGACGTCGGGGGTGCCGAACACGGCGGCCGATGACGAGAACACGATGTTCTGCACGCCGGTCGCCTGCATGGCCTCGAGGATCACCCTCGTGCCCTCGACGTTCTGCGCGTAGGTGTGCAGCGGGCGCTGCACCGAGACACCGGCGTACTTGTACCCTGCCACGTGGATGACGCCCTCGGCGTGGTGCTCGCGCAGCGTCTGCTCCACGAGCTCCCGGTCGAGGATCGTGCCCCGCACGAACGGAACGCCCTCCGGTGCGAACGATGCGACACCGCTGGAGAGGTCGTCGATGATGACGGGGGAGAGCCCCGCCTCGGCGAGTGCTCGGACGACGTGGGCGCCGATGTAGCCGGCTCCGCCGGTGACGATCCAGGACATGATCCTCCTCCTGCCGCGTCGTCCGCGGCTCGACCCATCTTCTCAGGCGCTTTCGAATCGCGTGAATTGCAGTTCTCAGGGGCTGAGGATTGCCGTTCGCGCTACTCGAAAGGGTCAGGTGTCGCGGCCGGCACCCGCCGAGGGCACGACGGTGAACACGGTCGGCTCCGCGAACCCGGATGCCGCGAACGCGGCGCGCACGGCATCCGTCACCGCCCGCTCGGCGTCGCGCTCGATCAGCGCGATGGCCGCCCCGCCGAAGCCGCCGCCCGTCATGCGCGCGCCGATCGCCCCCGCCTCGACGGCCGCCTCGACGGCGGTGTCGAGCTCGGGGACCGAGATCTCGAAGTCGTCGCGCATCGACGCGTGCGAGGCGATCAGCAGGTCGCCGATCGCGCGCGGTCCGTGCTCGCGGAGGGTCCGCACGGTGTCGAGCACCCGCTGGTTCTCGGTCACGATGTGACGCACGCGGCGGAAGGTCACGTCGTCGAGGACCCGCCCGGCACGGGCCAGGTCGGAGGTCGAGACGTCGCGCAGGCTGCGCACGTCGAGCAGCGCCGCGCCCCGTTCGCACGACGCCCGCCGTTCGCGGAACCCGCCGGTCGAGTGGGCGTGCGAGACCCGGGTGTCGATCACGAGGATCTCGAGCCCGGCGTCGGCGAGTCCGACCGGCACCGTCACCGCATCCAGCGAGCGGCAGTCGAGGAAGATCGCGGCGTCGGATTCGCCGAGCATCGCGGCCATCTGGTCCATGATCCCGGTCGGAGCGCCGACGGCCTCGTTCTCGGCGCGACGGCCGATGCGGGCGAGTGCGGTGCGGTCGAGCCCCGCGCCCCACAGCTCGTTCAGAGCGGACGCCGTGGCCCCCTCGATCGCGGCGGATGACGAGAGTCCGGCGCCCACCGGGACGTCGGAGGCGATCGCGATGTCGATGCCCGAGCTCTCGATGCCGGCCTGGCGCAGAGCCCATGCGACGCCGAGGGGGTAGGCGGCCCACTCGGCAACCCGCGGCGCGGAGCCGGGCGCCGTGGGGAACAGCTCGTCGAGCTCGGCGAGCGCGACCTCGACCGGCTCCTCGGCGAAGGTCGAGGCGACGCGGACGCGGTCGTCGCGGCGTCGTGCGACGGCGGCCACCGTGCGGTGCGGGATCGCGAACGGCAGGACGAAGCCCTCGTTGTAGTCGGTGTGCTCGCCGATGAGGTTGACGCGACCCGGCGCCGACCAGACGCCCTCCGCCGCCGCGTCGGTCAGTTCAGCCAGCAGCCTCGTGGCCTGCTCGAGCGCGGTGCTCATGCGGTGACCTCGCCGACGCTCTCGACCGCGTCGCGCAGTCGGGCGGCGCCCTGCTCCGGCGTGATCTCGGCGGCCCAGGCCCACATCGCCGCCTCGGAGCCGGCGAGGAACTTCAGCTTGTCGGCGGCGCGCCGCGGGCTCGTGAGCTGCAGGTGCAGCCGCACGCTGTCGCGGCCCACGTGCACGGGGGCCTGGTGCCACGCGGCGATGTACGGCGTCGGGGTGTCGTACAGTGCGTCGACGCCGCGCAGCAGCCGCAGGTACAGCGGCGCCAGCTCGTCGCGCTGCGCGGCGGTCGTGGCGGC
Source organism: Microbacterium sp. LS_15 (assembly GCF_041954735.1). Lineage (NCBI taxonomy): Bacteria > Bacillati > Actinomycetota > Actinomycetes > Micrococcales > Microbacteriaceae > Microbacterium > Microbacterium sp. LS_15. The sequence continues at coordinate 92,693 of NZ_JAVAYD010000010.1, forward strand.
GAAGTCGGCGACCTGCTCGTGCGGCACGAGGTGCACCTCGAGGGGCCATCGTGCGGCGAACGGCACGAACGCGGTCCAGTGCTCGCCCTGCAGCACGACGCGGTCGGACTCGCGCTCCGAGTCGAGGATCCGCTGGAAGAGGTCGGGCGCGGTGCGGTCGATGGAGTCGAGCAGTCGCGTGGTGCGCGGCGTCACGTAGGGGTAGGCGTAGATCTGTCCGTGCGGATGCGGCAGGGTGACGCCGATCGCCTCGCCGCGGTTCTCGAAGGGGAACACCTGCTCGACGCCCGGCAGCTGCGACAGCGCCGCGGTGCGGTCGGCCCACGCCTCGATCACGGTGCGGGCTCGGGTGACGGTCTGCGTGCCGAACGATCCGGTGTGCTCGGGGCTGAAGCACACGACCTCGCAGCGCCCCACCGAGGTGCGCGTGCGGCCGAGACCGAGGGCGGCCAGGTCGTCGAGGCCGCGCGGTGCGTTGTTCGCGCCGGGGGCCGTGCCGGTCGCTTCGGCGAGGGCGGGGCCGAAGGCGGGGGAGCGGTTCTCGAACACCGCGACGTCGTAGCGCGAGGGGACCTCGGACGGGTTGGTCGGCGACTGCGGGGCGAGAGGGTCGGCGTCGGCACTCGGCATCATGACGCGGTTCTGGCGGTTCGCCGCGACGGTGATCCAGTCGCCGGTGAGCACGTCGAGGCGCATGGTGGCGGTCTCGCCGCGGGGGTCGAGGGCCCTCGCGTCGACCGCGCGCTCGGCTCCGAGGGTCGTGCCCGGATCGTCGAAGTAGAGCAGCTCGCGACCGTCGGCCAGAGTGGTCGTGCGCTTCACGACGCCGGCGGTCAGGGTCTCGGCCGGCAGCGCGGAGGCATCGTGCGTGTTCACGTCAACATGGTAGGTCGCGCCCGTGATAACGTCAACATGGATCGACCGGGATGAGCACGGAGGGCGGACGATGAGCGAGCAGACCGATCCCGCCCGCCCGCATCGCGGGACATCGGGCGACCGTGTGTCGATGGCCGCCGTCGCCGGCCGCGCCGGCGTCTCCGGCCAGACGGTGTCGCGGGTCGTGAACGGCAGTCCGCGCGTCGACCCGGCGACGCGGGAGCGCGTCGAGCGGGCGATGGCCGAGCTCGGCTACCGCCCGCACCGCGCCGCCCGCGCGCTGCGAACCGGGCGCTCGCAGACCATCGGCCTCGTCGTGACCACGCTCGCGACCGTCGGCAACTCCCGCATGCTGCAGGCCACGGCCGAAGCGGCAGCCGAGCGCGGCTACGCCCTCACCCTCGTGACCGCCGCCGCGGGTGTGGCCGATGCCTTCGAGCGCCTCGCCGAGCAAGGCGTCGACGGCGCCATCGTGCTCAACGAGGCCTCGGCGCTCGTGCCCGCGGCGCAGCGCCCCCTCGGGCTGCGACTGGTCGTGGTCGACGCTCCGGCGGAAGCCGGCCTCGTCGTCGTGCACAGCGACCACGCCGGGGGAGCGGCTGCCGCCACGCGGCGCCTGCTCGACCTCGGTCACCGTACGGTGCACCACCTCGCCGGCCCCGCCGAGTCGTTCGCCGCCGCCGAGCGCGAGCGCGGGTGGCGCGAGACGCTGCGCGCGGCGGATGCCGAGCAGCCCGCCGTCGTGCGAGGGGACTGGTCGTCCGAGGCGGGGCATGCGGCGGGTGCGGCGCTGGCCGGGGCATCCGCCGTCTTCTGCGCCAACGACCAGATGGCGCTGGGGCTGCTGCGGGCACTCGCCGATGCGGGCCGCCGCGTGCCGGACGACGTCGCGGTGATCGGCTTCGACGACGTACCGGATGCCGCGAACTACCGCCCTCCGCTCACGACGATCCGGCAGGACTTCGAGGCGCTCGCGCAGCGGGCGGTCGAGCTGCTCGTCGGCGAGATCGAGGGATCGGCCGTGGCTGCGGCATCCGTGGTCCCCGCCTCCCTCGTCGAGCGGGCCAGCGCGCGCTGACGCTCGGGCCATCGACCGCGCGCTGACGAGAGCGCGCAGAATTGGCGGAGAGCGTTTTCCGCGATCCCTTGCCCCGAGCCGCGGTCGCATGCCATGCTGTCGGAAAGCGTTTACCCACCGCGGCCGAGGTCGCGACGGCATCGACAGGACGGACCAGCATGGCACAGGCCACGACCCGCGAGATCGGGATCATCATGAACGGCGTCTCGGGGCGCATGGGCTATCGGCAGCACCTCGTGCGGTCGATCCTCGCGATCCGTGAGGAGGGCGGCATCGAGTTGCCCGACGGCTCCCGCGTCACGGTCAAGCCGCTGCTCGTCGGCCGCAACGAGGCGAAGCTCGCCGAGCTCGCCGCGAAGCACGGCATCGACGACTACACGACCGATCTGGACGCAGCGCTGGCCGACCCGCAGTGGGAGATCTACGCCGACTTCCTCGTGACCAAGGCCCGGGCGTCGGCGCTGCGCAAGGCGATCGCGGCCGGCAAGGCCATTTACACCGAGAAGCCCACCGCCGAATCGCTCGACGAGGCCATCGAGCTCGCTCGTCTCGCCGACGAGGCCGGGGTGAAGACCGGCGTCGTGCACGACAAGCTGTACTTGCCCGGTCTGCAGAAGCTCAAGCGCCTCATCGACTCGGGGTTCTTCGGTCGCATCCTCTCGGTGCGCGGCGAGTTCGGGTACTGGGTTTTCGAGGGCGACTGGCAGCCGGCCCAGCGTCCGAGCTGGAACTACCGCACGGAAGACGGCGGCGGCATCATCGTCGACATGTTCCCGCACTGGAACTATGTGCTGGAGAACCTGTTCGGCGAGGTCACGAGCGTGTACGCGCAGGCCGCCGTGCACATCTCCGACCGCTGGGACGAGAAAGGCGAGCACTACACCGCGACCGCCGAGGACGCGGCGTACGGCATCTTCGAGATCGAGGGCGGCATCATCGCCGAGATCAACTCGAGCTGGACCGTGCGGGTCAACCGCGACGAGCTCGTCGAGTTCCAGGTCGACGGCACGCTCGGCTCCGCCGTCGTCGGACTGTTCGGCGCGAAGATCCAGCCCCGCAACGCCACGCCCAAGCCGGTGTGGAACCCCGACCTCGAAGACGGCCACGACTACGACGCCGACTGGCAGCAGGTGCCGACCAACGACGTGTTCCTCAACGGATTCCGCCAGCAATGGCAGGAGTACCTCGTCTCGTACGTCGAGGGGACGCCGTACCCGTTCGACCTGCTCTCCGGCGCGCGCGGCGTGCAGTTCGCCGAGGCCGGCCTCACCTCCTCCGCCGAGGGGCGCAAGGTGCCGCTCGAGCCGCTGACGCTGCGATGAGCGCGCTCCGACTGCTCGCGTCGGACGGGTCGCTGTCCGACACCCCGCTGCAGGACGGCGCCGGCTACGCACGACCCACCGCTCCGCTGCGGAGCCGCGTCGCCTACGCCGCGGCCCACGTCGTCCCGAAGGTGCACGCCGACAACACGCCGGGCCGCCCGGCCGACATCGACTGGGACGCCACGCTCGCGTTCCGCCGCAACGTGTACTCGTGGGGGCTCGGGGTCGCCGACGCCATGGACACCGCGCAGCGCAACATGGGTCTCGACCCCGCCGCCGTGCGCGAACTCATCGCCCGCAGCGCCGAGGTCGCCCGCGAGGACGGGGCGTCGGTCGTCGTGGGGGTCAACACGGATCACGTCGACGAGCAGCGCATCCCCCTCGACCAGGTGATCGACGCGTACAAGGAGCAGCTCCACTTCACCGAGGAGCAGGGGGCGGGTCCTGTGCTCATGGCGTCCCGTCATCTCGCACGCGCGGCCACGGATGCCGACGACTACCGCCGCGTGTACCGCGAGGTGCTGGCGAGCGCGACCGTTCCGGTCGTGCTGCACTGGCTCGGTCCGGCCTTCGACCCGGAGCTCGACGGCTACTTCGGCGCGAGCGACTGGCAGACGGCATCCTCCGTGCTGCTCGACATCATCGGCGAGCACCCCGACAGGGTCGCGGGGGTGAAGATGAGCCTGCTGAACGCCGAATCCGAGATCTCGGTGCGCGAGCGCCTGCCGGAGGGCGTGCGCATGTTCACGGGCGACGACTTCAACTACGTCGGCCTCATCGGCGGCCATTCGTCGTCGAGCGCGCCGAGCGAGGCGACACGCACGCACTCCGACGCCCTGCTCGGTGCGTTCGCCGCGATCACCCCGGTCGCGTCGGCCGCGATCCAGGCGCTCGATGCCGGAGACCCGCAGCGCTACCTCGACATCCTCGGCCCGACCGAGGAGCTCAGCCGCCAGGTGTTCGCCGCTCCGACGTTCTACTACAAGACCGGCGTCGCGTTCCTCGCCTGGTTGAACGGACACCAGTCGGCGTTCCAGATGGTCGGCGGCCTGCACTCCGCGCGCAGCCTCCCGCACCTCAGCCGCATCGTCGAGCTCGCCAACGCCTCGCTCGCCCTGGAGGACCCGGAGCTCGCGCGGGCGCGCTGGCACGGGATGCTGCGCCTGAACGGCCTCGACCTCGGGAAGGCGCACGCATGAGCGTCGACCCGCGCCTCAGCATCAACCAGGCGACCATCAAGCACGCCGACCTCGCGACGGCCCTGCGCGTGACGGCGGAAGCCGGCATCGAGGCCATCGGCCTCTGGCGCGAGCCCGTGAACGACGTCGGCCTCGACGTCGCCGCGCGCATGCTCGCCGACTCCGGGCTGCGCTTCACGACGCACTGCCGCGGCGGGTTCTTCACGCTCCCCGATGGACCGGAGCGGATCGCGGCCCTCGACGACAACCGGCGCGCGATCGAGGAGACCGCGACGCTCGCGGCGGCGGGCGCCGACGGGTCGACGGCCGTGCTCGTGCTCGTCGCGGGAGGCCTACCGGCCGATTCCCGAGACCTCGTCGGGGCCCGCGAGCGCGTGCGCGACGCCCTGGACGCGCTGGCGCCGGATGCCGAGGCGGCCGGTGTCACGCTGGCGATCGAGCCGCTGCATCCGATGTACGCGGCCGACCGTGCGGTCGTCTCGACCCTCGGCCAGGCGCTCGACCTCGCCGCCGACTTCGCACCCCACGTCGTCGGGGCCGCGGTCGACACGTTCCACATCTGGTGGGACCCGCAGGTGCTCGATCAGATCGCTCGCGCCGGACGCGAGGGTCGCATCGCGACATATCAGGTGTGCGACTGGAAGACGCCGCTGCCGGCCGACGTACTGCTGTCGCGGCACTACCCCGGCGACGGCGTCATCGACTTCGGGTCGCTCACGCGCGCGGTCGTCGAGACCGGGTACGACCGCGACATCGAGGTCGAGATCTTTCACGCCGACGTGTGGGCCGACGACCCCGCGCGAGTCGTGCGGCGCACGGCGGAGGCATTCGGGGCCGCGGTGTCGCCGCACCTGCCGTGACCGGGCGGCGGCCGAGCGGCCCGGCCCGCCATCCGGGGACACGTCAGCCGAACGGGCCGGACGTCACGGCCGCACCGACCACTAGGCTCGGGGCATGACCCTGCCGGAAAGCCCTTCCCGCGTGCGCCAGCCGCGCACGCCGCGAGGCGCGGCCCCGACGCTGCACGACGTGGCGCGGGAGGCAGGGGTGTCGTTGGCCACGGCATCCCGGGTGCTGAACGGCTCGGAGCGCAAGGTCGCCGAGTCGTTCCGCGAACGCGTCGAACAGGCGGCCGCGGCCCTCGGCTACACGGCCAACGTCTCGGCGCAGGCCACCGCGCGAGGCACGTCGCCCGTGATCGCGCTGCTCGTCGCCGATATCGCCGACCCCTACTTCGGACTCATCGCCGCGGGCGTCGCGAAGGGCGCGGACGAGCACGGCCTCGTCGTCACGATCTCGATCACGGAGCGCGACCCGGCCCGCGAGGCCCGCATCGTGCGAGCCCTTCGCGGACAGCGCCCGCAGGGGCTCATCATCGCGGCCTCGCGCACGAGCGGCGAGGACTACTCCGCGACCGAGGCCGAGCTCGACGGGTTCGGAGGCTTCGGCAGCAGGGTCGTCACGTTCGGCGCCCGTGTCGGCGACAACCGCCACGTCGAGATCGACAACCGCGCGGGCGCCGAAGAGCTGGGCCTGCGGATGGGCGCCCTCGGGTACCGGTCGGCGATCGTCGTCGGCGCGGCACCGGGCGTGCTCACCTCCGACGAACGCGTCGCCGGCTTCAGGGGCGGGTTCGAGAGGGCAGGCGGACACGTCGATCGCGTGCTCCGCGGAGACTTCCAGCGCGAGTCCGGTGCCGAGGCGATGGCGGCGGCGCTGGCCGAGGGTGTCGAGCCGGGAACCCTCGTGTTCGGCATGAGCGACGTGATCGCGATCGGGGCGATGTCGGCGATCCGCGCCGCCGGACGCGAGGTCGGGGCCGACATCGCGGTCTGCGGCTTCGACGACGTGCCGTCGAGCAACGACGTCACCCCTGCGCTCACGACCGTGCGCATGCCGCTCAGCGATATCGGATATCAGGCCTTCCGTGCGACGGTCGACGCCGACTGGCAGCAGACGCCGCTGCCGCTCGAGGTCATCGTGCGGGCGAGCACCCCGGGGGTGGGCGCATGACCAGGGTGGTGCTGGCTCCCGACAGTTTCAAGGGCACGATCACGGCGGCGGATGCGGTGGCGGCGCTCGCCGACGGGTGGGCGACCGTCGAACCGGATGCCGAGTTCGTGCACCGGCCCATGGCCGACGGCGGCGAGGGCACGGTGGCGGCGTTCGCGGCGGCGGTGCCCGGCGCGGAGCGCATGCCCGTCACGGTCGACGGCCCCGCGGGAGCACCGATCGACACCGCGTGGCTGCTGCTCCCGGCCGACGCGGAGACACCCGGCGGCACCGCCGTCGTCGACCTCGCCTCGACCTCGGGGATCGAACTGCTCGACGAGCTGCGCCCTGCAGACGCCGACACGACCGGATTCGGTCAGGCGATCGCCGCGGCGCTCGACCACGGCGTCTCGCGCGTCATCGTCGGCATCGGATCGAGTGCGTCGACGGACGGCGGGACGGGGATGCTGACCGCCCTCGGCGCGCGGTTCCTCGATGCCGCCGGGGCACCCGTCGCCCGGGGAGCCCGCGGACTGCTCGACCTCGCGTCCGTCGACCTCGACGGGCTGCGCGTGGCGCCCGAGGTGCGCGTGCTCACCGACGTGACCAATCCGCTCGTCGGCCCGCGGGGCGCCGCGGCGGTCTTCGGTCCACAGAAGGGGCTGCTGCCTGACGACATCGAGCGGGTGGATGCCGCGCTCGCGCGACTCGCGGGCCTGCTCTGCCTCGACTCCTCGCTGCCGGGCAGCGGCGCGGCCGGCGGGACCGGTGCGGCGCTCGTCGCCTGGGGCGCCGCTCTCGCGCCCGGGGCCGCCGAGGTCGCTGACCTGGTCGGAATCGAGTCGGCGATCCGCGGAGCGGACGTCGTCATCACGGGGGAGGGCTCCTACGACGGGCAGTCGGGGGACGGCAAGGTCCCGTCCTTCATCGCCGGGCTCGCAGCATCCGCCGGATCGACCGCACTGCTCGCCGCCGGTCGCATCACCGACGACTCCGACACGACGCTGTTCACGGCGTCCGTCTCGCTCACCGCGCTCGCCGGATCGTCGGCTGCCGCGCTCGCCGAGCCCGCGCACTGGCTGCGCGAGGCCGGCGCACTCCTCGCCCGCTCGCGCTGAGCGAGGGGCCCCTTTCGGTCGTTGAGCGAGCGGAGCGAGACGAAACGCGCCGACTCAGCCTCCGAGCGCGGCGGAGACGACGGCTCGTGCCTCCTCCTGCACCTCGGCGAGGTGCTCGGGGCCGCGCAGGCTCTCCGCGTACAGCTTGTAGACGTCCTCGGTGCCCGACGGGCGGGCCGCGAACCACGCGTGCTCGGTCTGCACCTTGAGCCCGCCGATGGCGGCGCCGTTGCCCGGCGCGTGCGACAGCCTGGCCGTGATCTCCTCACCCGCGAGGGTCGTGGCGGCGACGGCATCCGGTGCGAGCCTGCCGAGCGTCGCCTTCTGCTCGGGGGTGGCCGGGGCGTCGACCCGCTGGTACGCCGACGAGCCGAAGGCCTCTTCGAGCTCGCGGTACCGCTCCGAGGGCGTCTTGCCCGTGACGGCGATGATCTCGGCGGCGAGCAGGCAGAGCAGGATGCCGTCCTTGTCGGTCGACCAGACGCTGCCGTCCTTGCGGAGGAACGACGCGCCGGCGGACTCCTCACCGCCGAACGCGACGGTGCCGTCGAGCAGGCCGGGGACGAACCACTTGAAGCCCACCGGCACCTCGAGCAGGCGGCGGCCGAGCGACTCCGCGACGCGGTCGATGATCATCGACGACACGAGCGTCTTGCCGACCGCGGCGTCGCGGGGCCACTCGGCGCGGTGCGAGAACAGGTAGTCGATCGCGACCGCGAGGTAGTGGTTGGGGTTCATGAGCCCCGCGTCGGGGGTCACGATGCCGTGGCGATCGGCATCCGCGTCGTTGCCGGTGAGCACGTCGAAGTCGCCTTTCTTGGCGACGAGCGAGGCCATGGCCGAGGGAGAAGACGGATCCATGCGGATCTTCTCGTCCCAGTCGAGCGTCATGAAGCGCCACGTCGGGTCGACCTCGGGGTTCACGACGGTGAGGTCGAGGTCGTGGACCTCCTTGATGTGCGCCCAGTAGTCGACCGACGCGCCGCCGAGGGGGTCGGCGCCGATCCGCACACCCGCGCGGCGGATCGCGTCGACGTCGATGATCGACGCGAGATCGCGCACGTACACGTCGCGGAAGTCGTAGCTCGGCAGGGCATCCCAGTCGATGTCGGCGAAGCTCTCGCGCTTCACTCCGTCGAGGCCGTTGGCGATGAGCTCGTTCGCTCGATCGGCGATCCACCCGGTCGCGTCGGTGTCGGCGGGTCCGCCGTGCGGCGGGTTGTACTTGAAGCCGCCGTCGCGCGGAGGGTTGTGCGAGGGGGTGACGACGATGCCGTCTGCGCGACCCGCGGCATCCGGTGCCAGGTCGCGGTTGTAGGTGAGGATGGCGTGGCTGAGTGCGGGCGTCGGCACCCAGGAGTCGCGGGCGTCGACGCGCACGTCGACGCCGTTCGCGACGAGCACCTCGATGGCGCTGCGCTCGGCCGGGAGCGACAGGGCGTGCGTGTCGCGGCCGAGGAACAGGGGGCCGGTGATGCCCTGTGCGGCGCGGTAGTCGACGATCGCCTGCGTGGTCGCGAGGATGTGGTTCTCGTTGAAGCTGTTCGACAGGGAGGAGCCGCGGTGACCGCTCGTGCCGAAGACCACCCGCTCGGCGGTGACATCGGGATTCGGCGTCCGATCGTAGTAAGCGGCGATCAGCTCGTCGACGTCGATCAGGTCAGTGTCCTCCGCGGGGAGGCCGGCACGGCTCGTCATGCAGACAGTCTGCCCTCAACTCGGCCGGAGTGCATCCCCGTTGACACGCCCGTCGACCCGGTGCGACCACGTCTCGATCTTCGAATCGCGCACGTGGTCGCTTTTCCGCTTCGAAAGCAGCCATTCGCGCGATTCGAAAGCGATTCTCGACCCGGTCTGCCGCGGGCTAAGGTGAAACGCGTGACTGAACGCCGCACCTACAGCTATCTGGGCCCTGCCGGAACGTTCACGGAGGCGGCGCTCGACCAGGTCGCCGAGGCGCGGGGTCAGGACTGGCGTGCCGTGCACAACGTCGGCGAGGCGCTCGCCGACGTCCTCGAGGGTCGCAGCTACGCAGCGATGATCGCGATCGAGAACTCGATCGAGGGCGGTGTCTCCACGACGCAGGATGCCCTTGCGACGCTCCCCGGGCTCCGCATCATCGGCGAGTACCTCGTGCCGGTGAACTTCGTGCTCGTCGCACCGCGAGGCACGACGCTGTCGGATGTGCAGGTGATCGCCGCGCATCCCGTCGCCTACGCGCAGTGCCACGGCTGGCTCGGCGCGAACGTGCCGTCGCACTCGCACGTGCCGGCGGCGAGCAACGTCGCGTCGGCGATCGGCGTGCTCGACGGATCGCTGCCCGCGCAGGCGGCGATCGCCGCGCCCGGCATCGTGAAGCACCTCGACGTCGACGTGCTCGCGGAGGGCATCGGCGACAACGCGCAGGCCGTCACCCGGTTCGTGCTCGTCACGCGGACGACCACCGCTCCCGCGCCCACCGGCGCCGACAAGACCTCGCTCATCGTCGAGCTGCCGCACGACCACCCCGGTTCGCTGCTCGAGATGCTGGAGCAATTCTCGACCCGCGGCATCAACCTGTCGCTCATCGAGTCGCGGCCGATCGGCGACGAGCTGGGACGCTACCGATTCGTCATCGATGCCGACGGGCACATCTCGCACGAGCGCATGGCCGACGCGCTGCTCGGCATCCGCCGGTTCAGTCCCCGCGTCGTGTTCCTCGGGTCGTACCCGCGCGCCGACCGCCAGATCGTGCAGTACCCCGACCGCTACGCCGACGACGTGTTCGTCGAGGCGCGGGACTGGCTGCGCGGCATCCTCTCCGGCGAGCCGGAGGCGTAGCGACCGCTGCGGCCGTCCGTTCCCGCGTCCCGGCGCGGCTCAGTGCTCGACGAACATCGGCCAAGCGCTGCCCGGCCGCATCTTCGAGTGCAGAGCCCCCTTCGCGGAGGCGAGGCTCGGGAAGGTGCCGGCCGCGGCATCCGAACCCGCCATCACGACGGTGTATCCCTCGTCGTCATGGCGGATGCTGCCGACCACGCCGTTCGTCCCGTAGGCCACCCAGAGTGCCAGAGTCTTGGTGCTCATCGTCGAACCCCTTCCGTTGCGGCCGACGCTACGCCCTGCCGCGGGCGAAAACCAGCCCTTGCCGGGTGTCGCAGGATGCCGTGCGCTAGCGCATCGCCGCGGCGACGAGCTCGAGCGTCTGCGCGCGACCGGCTGCGCTGTCGCGCGGCTCGGCCTCGTACGCGCCGGCGACGGGCGACAGCATGACCTCGTCGACGCCGTACGTCGACGCGAACGAGCGCACCTCGGCGGCCACAGACTCACCGGTGCCGACGAACCACCGGGAACGCGCGGCCTCGACGACCTGGTCGGTCGCGGCGTCCGTCTCGGCGGCGAGCGCCTCCTCCACGGTTTCGAGGGCGACGAGCGGCTTGTTCAACCGCAGCCGCGCCATCATGCGCAGCTGCGGCAGGGCGCGAGCCTCTGCTTCTTCCTGCGTGGGCGACGCGACCGCGTTCACGGTGAGGAACGTGCGCGGTTCGGGGTGCTCCTCGCTGGGCTGGTAGCCGCTGCGGTAGAGGTCGAGCGCCCGTTCGAGGCCCTGTCCGGAGAAGTGGTTCGCGAACACGTAGGGCAGGCCGTGCGCGGCGGCGAGCTGTGCGGAGTAGTCGCTCGACCCGAGCAGCCACACCTCGGGGGCGCCGGTCGCGGCAGGGGTGGCTCGCACGGTGTACTCGCCACCCGATGTGAATCGCACGGTCGCGCCGTCGCCCGAGACGAGCGCGCCGATGTCCTGCACGTGGCGGGGGAACTGTTCGACGTCGCTGGTCGTGCCCGATTCGCGGAGCAGCTGCGTGATCACGGGGTCGCTGCCCGGTGCGCGGCCGAGACCCAGATCGATACGGCCGGGGGCGATGGCCTCGAGCGCGGCGAACTGCTCCGCCACGATGAGCGGCGCGTGGTTCGGCAGCATGACTCCGCCCGATCCGAGGCGGATGGTCGAGGTGCGCGTCGCGGCGGCGGCGATCAGCACCGGGGGAGTCGTCGACGCCACGGCGGGCATGTTGTGGTGCTCGGCGAACCAGAACCGGCGATAACCCAGCCGGTCGGCCGTCTCGGCGAGGGACAGGGAGGCCGCGATGGCCTCGGCGCTGGTCTGCCCGGTGCGCACCGGGACGAGGTCGAGAACGGAGAGAGCAGTCACCCCGACCCCAACGCCGAGCCGGGCGCAGGCATTCCCGAGCAAGCGGATGCCGAAGCAGGCGCGGCGCGGCGCGGTGCGGGGCGGGACGCCGCCGTCCCACCCCGCACCGGTCGATCAGGCGTCGATCGCCTGACGCTGCTCCGTCGACTCGACCGTGATCTTGCGCGGCTTGGCGCGCTCGCTCACCGGGATGATGACAGACAGCACGCCGCTCTCGTACGACGCGCTGATGCCGTCGAGGTCGACGCCGTCGCCGAGCGTGAACTGGCGCAGGAACGATCCGGCGCCGCGCTCACGGGCCAGCCAGCGCACGCCCTCGCGGGTGTCTGCGGTGCGCTGGGCGCGGATCGTGAGCTGTCCGCCGTCGAGATCGACATCGATCGAGCCGGGGTCGGCCCCCGGCAGGTCGGCGTGCAGGATGTAGCGGTCGCCGTCGCGATAGAGGTCCACCGGCATCAGCCGGGGTGCGCGAACGGAGTCCAGCACGCTCGCGGCGAAGCGATCGAGCTGGCTGAAGGGGTCGAAGGTCAGTGCCATGAGGTTCTCCTTTCGTGCGGCCCAGAGGGCGATGAGTCGATGCAGGTAATCTGCATCTTTTGCTGTAGATTTGTTATAGAACACCTGTAGCACAGTTCGCAAGTCGATCCGAGGGAACTCTCAGAATGGCCCAGCGCGACCCCCGCACACCCCTGTACGGCATCGCCGTCGCCGCGCAGCTCGTCGATCTTCCCGAGGCCACGCTCCGGCTCTTCGAGAGCAAGGGTCTGCTGACTCCCGCCCGCAGCGACGGCGGGACCCGCCGCTACAGCGACGACGACATCGACCGCCTGCGTCGGGCCGCGGAACTGCGCGAGGACGGCCTCAACATCGTCGGCATCGCGCGCGTGCTCGCGCTGCAGGACGAGAACGTCGGACTCCGCGCCGCCCTGCGCCAGGCCGCGACCACGGACTGAGGAGCGTACGGCCCGCCGAGTCGGCGCAGTACCTTAAGGGCATGGATGCCGAGATCTTCTACGTGCTCGTCGGGGCGGTCGTCGTGGCGGCGATCGCCCGATGGCGGGGGTGGCCTGCGCCGCTGCTGGTGACGGTCGTCGCGCTCGCGGCATCCTTCCTCCCGTTCGTGCCCGACGTCGAGATCGACGGGCACCTGCTGCTGAATCTCGTGCTGCCGCCGTTGCTGTACTCGGCCGCTCTCGACGTGTCGTTCGTGGGGTTCAAGCGCAGCCTCCCGCAGATCCGGCGTCTGGGCGTGAGCCTCGTGCTGCTGACGGCGCTCGCGGTGGGTTTCGTGGCGTGGTGGATCCTTCCGTCGCTCACCCTCCCCGGCGCGCTGCTGCTCGGTGCGATCGTCGCCCCGCCCGATGCCGTGTCCGCCGCGGCGATCGGCCGCAAGCTCGGGCTGCCTCGCCGCATCATGACGGTGCTGTCGGGCGAGAGCCTCATCAACGACGCGACCTCGCTGACGCTGTACCGGGTGTTCGCGGCCATCCTCGCGGGCGCGACGCTCACGGTGTGGGACGGCATCTGGCAGTTCCTCCTCGCGGTGGGCGTGGGCGTCGCGGTGGGACTCGTCTTCGGCGCGGTGCTGCACCAGCTGCGCATGCGCATCAACGATGCCGTGGTGATCGGCACGTTCGGTCTGCTCGCCCCGTTCGGCGCCTACGCGATCGCCGAGCACCTGCTCGGGTCCGGTGTGCTGGCGGTCGTCGCGATGGGGCTCTTCGTCGGCTACAACTCGCCGCGCACCGACTACACGACCCGACAGCAGGAGAAGCCCCTGTGGCTGTCGGCCGACCTGCTGCTCGAGAGCTTCGTGTTCGCGTACATCGGATTGCAGTTCCCGCGGGTGCTGCGCGACCTGGGCGGCGAGGAGGTCGGCCGCATCCTGCTGCTCTCCGGAGTCGTCCTGCTCGTGGTGCTCGTGGTGCGCCCGCTGTACGTGTACCCGACGAACGCGTGGGCGAACGTCCAGGACCGGCGACGTCTCGCCCGGTGGGATCGCGCGGTCGAATCGGGGGCGTTCGACGGCAGGCGCCGGGAGTCGAAGCGCTGGCGCGAGTACGACCCCGAGGAGATGCGGTCGAAGATCGTGCGCGACCGCATGGCCGGGCTGCAGCTCACCTGGAAGCACAACGCCATCATCTCGTGGGCCGGCATGCGCGGCGTCGTCACCCTGGCGACCGCGCTCGCCGCGGCCGACCTCGCGACGCTCGGCACCGAGCCCTCGCACGCGATCGTCGTCGTGGCGTTCATCGTGACGGTCGGCACGCTGCTGTTGCAGGGGCTGACGCTGCCGGTGTTGATCCGCGGACTCGGCATCGCGAGCGACGTCGACGAGCAGGACGACGAGAGGGCGCTCGAGGCCGTCAAGGCGAAGAGCCGCGAGGCGGGCAAGAAGTATCTCGCCGAGAAGCGCGCCGAATGGGAGGCCACGCACGGCCACGTCGATCTGGAGATGTTCGACGCCTTCACACGCCGCATGACGCGGGTCGAGCGCGACACCGACGAGGCGCAGGAGGTGGAGGATGCCGTGCAGCGCCGCCCCTCGTTCGACGACCTCGCCGCGCTCTCGCGGGGGTGGCTGCAGGTGCGGCGGGAGATCCTGCTGGAGGAGCGCGACGCCGGCAACCTCGACGAGGAGGTCATGCGCGAGCTGCTCGCCGCGATGGATGCCGAGGAGCTGGCGCTCGACACCCGCGGCGCCACACGGCAGCAGGGTCGCGCCTGACCCCGCCCCGCGGCATCCTCCCCGTCCCCGCCGTACGCCGAAACCCACCACGGGCGTCGATACCCACCTCGCGAGACGTCGCCGGGGATGGGTTCCGGCGCGGGTGATGGGGCTCGGCGCCCGGACGGGCGCGAGAGAGGGGAAGCGCACGCAGAAGCGCCCCGCCCCGGAGGGGCGAGGCGCTTCGAGCAGCGGACCGCGGGTCAGCGGGCTCCGGCAGGCGCGGTGGTGGATGCCGCGGCATCCGCCTCGTCCGCGTCGTCGTCGCTGTCGTCGGCGAAGGGAAGGCCCTCGCGCGGCGCGTTGTAGAGCTCCTCGTTCAGGATGCCCTCGCGCTTGGCGACGATCGCCGGGACGAGCGCCTGCCCGGCGACGTTCACCGCGGTGCGGCCCATGTCGAGGATCGGGTCGATCGCGAGCAGCAGGCCGACGCCCTCGAGCGGCAGCCCCAGGGTCGACAGCGTGAGCGTGAGCATGACGGTCGCCCCGGTGGTGCCGGCCGTGGCGGCGGATCCGACGACCGAGACGAGCACGATCAGCAGGTACTGCACGACGTTCAGCTCGATGCCGAAGAACTGGGCGACGAAGATCGCGGCGATGGCGGGGTAGATCGCGGCGCAGCCGTCCATCTTCGTGGTCGCGCCGAACGGCACGGCGAACGACGCGTACGAGCGGGGCACGCCGAGGTTGCGCTCGGTCACGCGCTCGGTGAGGGGCAGCGTGCCGATCGACGAGCGGCTGACGAAGCCGAGCTGCACGGCGGGCCACACGCCCGAGAAGTACTGCTTGATCGACAGGCCGTGCGTCTTCACGAGCACGGGGTAGACGACGAACAGCACGATCGCGAGGCCGATGTACACGGCGATCGCGAACCAGCCGAGTGCGGCGAGCTTCTCCCAGCCGTACTTGACGACGGCGGCGCCGATCAGGCCGAACGTGCCGATCGGGGCGATGCGGATGATCCACCACAGCACGCGCTGGATGACCTTGAGCAGCGACTCGGTGAACGCGAGGAACGGCTCGGCCTTCTTACCGGCCTTCAGCGCGGCGATGCCCACGGCGACGGCGACGACGATGACCTGCAGGATGTTGAAGTTCACGCTCGAGGTGAAGGTGCCGTCGGTGGCGCCCTGGTTCGTGCTCACGCCGAGACCGAGGAAGTTCTGCGGGATCAGTCCGAGGAGGAAGTTCCACCAGGTGCCGACCGTGTACGGGTCGCTGGGCTCGAGTCCGTCGCCGGCGCGCGAGCCGGGCTGGATGACGAGGCCGAGGACGATGCCGATGGTCACCGCGATGAAGGCGGTGATCGCGAACCAGAGCAGGGTCTGTCCGGCGAGGCGGGCGGCGTTCTGCACACGACGCAGGTTCGAGATGCTGGCGACGATCGCGGTGAAGATGAGCGGCACGACGGCGGCGCGCAGCAGCGTCACGTACGAGCTGCCGATCGTGTCGAGCGTGGCGGAGAGGCCGTTCGGCTCGGTGGCGGTCGCGCCGAGCTGGCGGGCGATGAGGCCCGCGGCGATGCCGAGGACGAGGGCGGCGAGGATCTGGAAGCCGAACGAGGTCAGCAGCTTCCGGACCGGCCCGCGAGTGTCAGGCGCTGTGGTGCGCGCAGTGGTGCTCATGGGGTGGGGAACTCCAGGATCGATGCGCGCCTGGGGTGCGCGCGAGAACAGAACGATGCGCGCGAATGCACGCCATATCGCTCAACGCTAGGAGTGCGCTGACATTCCCCGGGCCGATATGACGAAGGATGACGGATGCCGAGCATCCGTCATCCTTCGAAGAGAACTCGCGAGGGTCAGGCCGCGCACTCCTGGATGTTGTCGGTGAGGATCTTCGTGGTCAGATCCTTGTCCTCCTCGCTGGACTGCTTGTCCTCGCCGTTGGCGATGTAGTTCAGGGTCTCGTTGCTCAGGTCGGAGTCGACGAGCTTCTCGGCGAAGCACTGCGCGACGTCATCCGTCATCGCGTCTCCCATGCCCATGTCGGTGTAGACCTTCTGGATGCCGTCGGCGACGTCGTCAGCGGACGGGCGGGAGGGGCCGCCGCAGGCGGCGAGCGAGAAGGCGAGTGCCGCGACGGGCAGGGCCATGAGGAGGCGGGTGGCGGGGCGCAGGTTCCGGTCGTTGAGCTTCATGCTCATCAGAATATTGGTGCACAGCGAATTCATAGAGGGGGTTGCATGGGGAGAAATCACCACGCCATGATCTGTTCCCGCACTTCGCGCTCTGTCACCATGGCGTCATGTTCATGGTGACGACGAACGATATCCCCGGCTACCGCATCACCCAGGTGCTCGGCGAGGTCATGGGCCTCACAGTGCGCTCGACCGACTTCGGGCAGGGGTTCGCCGCGGGGTTCCGCTCCCTCGGCGGCGGCGAGATCCCCGAGTACACGCAGGTCATGTACGAGGCCCGCCAGGTGGTGATGGGGCGCATGTGGACCGAGGCGCAGCAGCGCGGCGGCAACGCGATCGTCGCCATGCGGTTCGACGCGGGATCGATCGCGAACTTCACCGAGATCTGCGCCTACGGCACCGCCGTCGTCGTCGAACCCCTCACGCCGCCCGCGCCGCAGCCACCACAGCCGCCCGTCGCCTGAACCTCAGGCGTCGGTCGCCGGATCGAACCACTTCAGCTGCGGGAAGCGCCCGAAACCGCGATCCCGGGTCGCGAGGCGGGCGCCGTTCGCGAGACACAGCGCGGCGATGTACGCATCGGGGACGAGGTTGCCGCGGATGCCGGCATCCGTCGAAGTCAACGCATCGAGCCGCTCCCACGCCGGCGCTCCGGCGGTGAGCCACTGCGTGCGGGGACCTGCGATCAGGCTGCGGGTGAATGCCATCGCCGCCGCGATGGGCGCGGGTGACGTGGTGATGCGCGGATGGGTCACGATCCGGAGGAATCCGCTGAGGATCGTGTCGGAGACGCCGAGAGGCTCCCGCGCCAGTGTCTCGTTGAGCCATGGCGCGTAGATGTGATGCTCGTCCGCATCCGCGCGGAACGCGTAGACGAGGATGTTCACGTCGGGAACGATCACCGGCCGTGACCCTCGTCGAGCGCCTCCCACAGGGCATCGCGGTCATCGATGTCGACGAGGAAACGCGAGGTGCTCGGGTCGCCGAAGGTCGGAAGCGGCTGAGCTGCTGCGGGCGTCTCACTTCGCGCGAGACGATCTCGCAGCGCCTCCTCGATCAAGCTGGTGAGGGTTCGTCCCTCGCTCGCCGCGCGACGTTTCGCCTCCGCCGCTAGGGCCTCAGACAGGTTCAACGTGGTCCGCATACAGACCAGCATACGCCCTACCGCAGACATCTGCCTGGACCGATTTCTCGGATCGACATTCGCACAGCACTCGAGTCTCAGGCCAGCACGAGCAGGTCGCCGACCTCGCACTGCAGCACGTCGCAGATCGCCCGCAGCGTCGAGTACCGGATCGCCCTGGCCCTGTCGTTCTTCAGGACCGACAGGTTCACGATGCTCACGCCGACGCGCGTGCTCAGTTCGGTCAGTGTCATGCCGCGCTCGGCCAGCAGCTCGTCCAGACGGCAGTGGATGCCGGTGAGCTCGTCGTCGCTCTCGGCCGGGCTCATACGAGGCCCCGGGTGTCGTCGGCGAGCGTCTCGTTCTCGCGCCGCAGCGCATCGCGCTCTTGCTGCACCTTCATCCCCTGCCGGAAGACGCCGGCGAGAGCGGCGAGGAGGAGCGCTCCGTAGAACGGCAGGGGCGTCACGGTGACCTGATATCCCCACGGGTACCACTCGCTGTCGGTGGGGAGCGCCTCGCGCAATCCCGCCGTGGCGGCGATGCCGCTGAGCAGGTCGGATGCGATGCCGAAGACGAGCATCGCGATGGCTCCGCCGACGAGGGCACGTGTGAGGGTCCGAGTGAATGCACGTCCGCGCAGCGTGTTGAAGCAGATGACGGCCAGCACGACGACCGGCGTCGTCTGGAAGACGAGGCCCGTGACGTGCGAGGTGGCGGCGAGCAGGCGCAGCCCGAGCGAGGCGTGGCCCACGACGAACGAGGTCAGCGACTCCGAACCGCACGTGAGCATGGTCGTCGCGGCATCGCCGTACACCGAGCAGGGGATGCCGTCGGGCCAGTCCAGGTACACGGTGGTCGCGCCGTCGAGTTCAGCCCAGTCGACGGTGAAGGCCTTCACGACGTACACGACCGCCCCCACGACGGATCCGAGCGCCCACACGCTGGTCAGGACGAGCGTGGCGTCGAGTGCGATGGTCGTGCTGCCCCGGCGGCGCCCGATCCACACCACTAGCAGGATCACGACGGCGAAGACCGCGAGAGCGACGGCGATGTTGGCGAGCGCCGGCCAGACGCTCTCGGAAGTGAAGGTGAACATCAGACGAGTCCTTCCGTCTCGCGCTGCAGCGCATCGCGCTCCTGCTGCACCCTCACACCGCGCCGGAACGCGACGGCGATCAGGCCGACTGTGACACCGGTCGCGAAGATCGGGGCGATCGACCAGAACTCGATCGGATGCACGGGCTCGCCCGCGCCCATCCCGAGCGCCGCCGTCACGCCGTTGCGCCCCATCGTCTCGAGCATCACGATCGTGACCGGGGCGAGCACCAGCGTCCAGCCGATCACGTCGAACGCCCGCGCGTTGCCCCGCACGAAGAATCGACCGCGCAGGAAGTTCCACGCGACGAGGGTCACGGCACCGATGATGGCCGCGGCCGCGACGGTCCACAGTGCAATGGCCGCGACGATGGCGGCGACGGAGACGGCGTTCACATCCGCGGCGACGACCATCGCCGTCTGGGCGATGCCGTCCACAGCGATCTCGCCGGAGTCCGTCGTCGCGGAGATCGGCTGCTCGTCGATGGGTATGGACCAGGCGATGCCGCCCTCGCGGAAGGTGTCGAGAACGCGGAGCGCCGTCGCGACGCCGGCGATCACGAGGGCCGCGGCGGCGTACAGGATGACCGTGATCGCATCTGCGCGCTCGGAGCGGGTGGGGGCGGTGGCGGTCGTCGACATCAGACGAGTCCCTCCGAGTCCTTCTGCAGGCGGTCGCCGATGGAGAAGACCGTGGTGATGAGTGCCACGACGAACGCGGCGAGGATGAACGTGAAGGGCTCGACCGTGAGGACGGCGTTGTCGATGCCGTTGTCGGTGAGGCGCGACACGGTGGCGTTCGCGAGCATGTTGTCGAAGAAGCGCACCCCCGAGAAGCCGAGGAGTCCGGTGATGCCGGCGGTCGCGACGAGCGCCGTGCGCCCCCGGCCGAAGATCCTCCCGCCGATGGTGCTGCGGGCGAGCAGGATCAGGCATGCGATCACGACGACCACGGCGATGATCTGCACGATCTGCGCGATGATGCCGGGCACGACGGCGACGAGGGGGAGCTGCGGTGCGATGATCGTGCCGCTGTCGAGGCCGACCGCGATGGTTCCGCCGGTCGACAGGGGGAGGTCGACGCTGTCGCCGCGGAATTCGATCGGCACCGGGACGTCCGTCCCGCGGGCCAGCTCGATGATCCGGATGATCGAGTACACCGTGAAGTAGATCGCGATGACGGCGCCGGCGACGCAGAATCCGACGAGGGATGCGACGTCGCCGCGACTCAGCGCGCGGTCGTTCTTCGTGGAGGACATGGTCCGCTCCTTATCGACTATCGTTGTTACCGACAATCGTTAACATATCGACTTTCGATATGCGCGTCAACAGCGGCTCCGGCATCCGCTCGTCATCCGGCGACCCGGCGATATGCCGACGGCGAACACGGGCATACTGCCTGCGCGCGGTGGTTACTCTCGATGTACAGGCGCGGAGACCGTCGAGGGATCCTCGCTTCGCCCAGTGCGAATAAGGAGTCACAGCATGTTCGAGAGATTCACCGACCGAGCCCGTCGTGTGGTCGTCCTCGCCCAAGAAGAGGCGAAGATGCTCAACCACAACTACATCGGCACCGAGCACATCCTGCTCGGTCTCATTCACGAGGGCGAGGGCGTCGCCGCCAAGGCGCTCGAGAGTCTCGGCATCTCCCTTGACGCCGTCCGCGAGCAGGTTCAGGACATCATCGGCCAGGGTCAGCAGCAGCCGACCGGCCACATCCCGTTCACGCCGCGCGCCAAGAAGGTGCTCGAGCTCAGCCTCCGTGAGGCGCTTCAGCTCGGCCACAACTACATCGGCACCGAGCACATCCTGCTCGGTCTCATCCGCGAGGGCGAGGGCGTCGCCGCGCAGGTGCTCGTCAAGCTCGGCGCGGACCTCAACAAGGTGCGCCAGCAGGTCATCCAGCTCCTGTCGGGTGCGCCCGGCCGCGAGCCGGCGTCCGTCGGCGCGCAGTCCAACGACACGCCCGCCGCTCAGGGCGGTTCGCAGGTGCTCGACCAGTTCGGTCGCAACCTCACCCAGGCCGCCCGCGACAACAAGCTCGACCCGGTCATCGGGCGCGAGAAGGAGATCGAGCGGGTCATGCAGATCCTCTCCCGCCGCTCCAAGAACAACCCCGTGCTGATCGGGGAGCCCGGCGTCGGCAAGACCGCCGTCGTCGAGGGTCTCGCCCAGGCGATCGTCAAGGGCGATGTCCCCGAGACGCTGAAGGACAAGCAGCTCTACTCGCTCGACCTCGGCTCGCTCATCGCCGGGTCCCGCTACCGCGGTGACTTCGAGGAGCGCCTGAAGAAGGTCACCAAGGAGATCCGCACGCGCGGCGACATCATCGTCTTCATCGACGAGATCCACACCCTCGTGGGTGCGGGTGCCGCCGAGGGCGCGATCGACGCGGCCAGCATCCTCAAGCCGCTCCTCGCGCGCGGCGAGCTGCAGACCATCGGCGCCACCACGCTCGACGAGTACCGCAAGCACTTCGAGAAGGATGCCGCGCTCGAGCGCCGCTTCCAGCCCATCCAGGTGAACGAGCCGAGCCTGCCTCACGCGATCAACATCCTCAAGGGGCTGCGCGACCGCTACGAGGCGCACCACAAGGTGCAGATCACCGACGGCGCGATCGTCGCGGCGGCGAACCTCGCCGACCGCTACGTGTCGGACCGCTTCCTGCCCGACAAGGCCATCGACCTGATCGACGAGGCCGGCGCCCGCCTGCGCCTGTCGATCCTGTCGAGCCCGCCCGAGCTGCGCGAATTCGACGAGAAGATCGCCAAGGTCCGCGAGCAGAAGGAGATCGCCTCCGAGGAGCAGGACTTCGAGAAGGCCGCATCGCTGCGCGACGAGGAGAAGAGCCTCCTCGCCGAGCGCCTGCGCCTCGAGAAGCAGTGGCGCTCGGGTGACGTCGCGACCCAGGCGGTCGTCGACGAGGGCCTGATCGCCGAGGTGCTCGCCCAGGCCACCGGTATCCCCGTGTTCAAGCTGACCGAGGAGGAGTCCTCCAGGCTCGTCTTCATGGAGAAGGCGCTGCACCAGCGCGTCATCGGTCAGGAGGAGGCCATCGCGGCACTCTCCAAGACCATCCGTCGTCAGCGCGCCGGACTCAAGGACCCGAAGCGCCCCTCCGGCTCGTTCATCTTCGCCGGCCCGACCGGCGTCGGAAAGACCGAGCTCGCCAAGGCACTCGCGGAGTTCCTGTTCGACGACGAGGCCGCTCTCATCTCGCTCGACATGAGCGAGTTCGGTGAGAAGCACACGGTCTCCCGTCTGTTCGGCGCCCCTCCCGGGTTCGTCGGATTCGAAGAGGGCGGTCAGCTCACCGAGAAGGTGCGCCGCAAGCCGTTCAGCGTCGTGCTCTTCGACGAGATCGAGAAGGCGCACCCGGACATCTTCAACTCGCTCCTGCAGATCCTGGAAGAGGGTCGTCTGACCGACGGTCAGGGTCGCGTGATCGACTTCAAGAACACCGTCATCATCATGACCACCAACCTCGGTGCTCGTGACATCGCCGGTGGCCCTGTGGGCTTCCAGATCGAGGGCAGCAACGCCACCACCTACGAGCGGATGAAGGGCAAGGTCAACGAGGAGCTGAAGCGCAACTTCAAGCCCGAGTTCCTGAACCGTGTCGACGACATCATCGTGTTCCCGCAGCTGAACAAGGAGGAGCTGGTACAGATCGTCGATCTGTTCACCAAGCGCCTCGGCGAGCGCCTGCTGGACCGCGACATGACGATCGAGCTCTCGCTGGCCGCCAAGGAGCGCCTCATCGAGATCGGGTTCGACCCGGCTCTCGGCGCCCGTCCGCTGCGTCGCGCGATGCAGCACGAGGTCGAGGACCGTCTGTCGGAGAAGATCCTGCACGGCGAGCTCAACCCCGGCGACCACGTCAAGGTCGATGCGAAGGACGGCGAGTTCCTGTTCGAGCACGGCCCGCGCGGCGAGAAGGTCGCGGTCGGCGTGAACACCGGCGGCGAGATCTCGGCGACGCCGGACCTCGCGATCACCGGCAACGACTGATCACCCATACACGAGGGGCGGATGCTGCGGCATCCGCCCCTCGTGCGTACCCGGGGTTCTCCCGGCGGGCGGCGGACCTTCGGTTCTAGGCTGGACGGGTGAGTGAGTACATCGTCCGGCCGGCGCGCAGCGCCGACATCCTCGGCATCCGCGACCTCCTGCAGCCGATGGTCGAGCAGCGGATCCTGCTCGGCAAGGACCTCGCGGTGCTCTACGGCGCCGTGCAGGAGTTCGTCGTCGCCGAGGCCGACGGCGAGCTCATCGCCTGCGGCGCGCTGCACGTGTTCTGGGAGGACCTGGGCGAGGTGCGCACCCTCATGGTGCGCGCCGACTGGCTGCACCACGGAGTCGGTCGCGCCATCGTCGACCGTCTCGAAGAGCAGGCTCGGGAGCTCGGACTCAGTCGCCTGTTCTGCCTCACGTTCGAGGTGGACTTCTTCGGGCGCCGTGGCTACACCCCGATCGGGGAGCAGGTCGTCGACTCCGACGTCTACTCCCAGCTGCTGCGGAGCGGTGACGCGGGTGTCGAGGAGTTCCTCGATCTCGCGCACGTGAAGCCGAACACCCTCGGCAACACGCGGATGCTCAAGCGGCTCTAGCCTCCCCTCTGAGGCGGGGCGATCCATCGGATCGTCCATGTTCTTCCCCGTTCGCACCATGGGGACGCGCTCGCGGCGCGGCTAGCTTCGTGGCAGGACCATGCGTCCTGTCGTCGATGGAGCGATGTCGGCGGCACGCTGCTGCACGGAGGACCCTCAGATGAACGACCGCCGCCCCGACGTCGGATCGACCATGGACCCGCCCACGACGGAGGCGCCGATCGATCACAGGATCGTCCTGCCCGAAGCGACGGGCACCGTGCGTCAGGCTCTCGATCGCCGCGCCGCGGTGGCGTGGAGCGAGCCGCTGCAGATCCGCACCTACGAGGCGGGCGAGCCCAGCATCCATCCCCTCTACCTCGACCAACGGGTGTACCAGGGGTCGAGCGGCAAGGTCTATCCGATCCCGTTCACCGAGCACATCGCCGACGAGCCGGTCATGCGCGCGTGGCAGGCGATCCACCTCGAGAACGAGTACCTGCGCCTCGTCGTGCTGCCTGAGCTCGGCGGGCGCATCCACATCGGCGTCGACAAGACCACCGGCTACGACTTCTTCTACCGCAACAACGTCATCAAACCCGCGCTCGTCGGCCTCGCCGGCCCGTGGATCAGCGGCGGCGTGGAGTTCAACTGGCCCCAGCACCACAGGCCGGGCACCTACCTGCCCGTCGAGACGTCCATCGAGAGCGCCGACGACGGATCCGTCACCGTCTGGTGCCACGACCACGACCCCTTCACCCGCATGTCGGCGCAGCACGGCATCCGCCTGCGTCCGGGGAGCGCGGTGGTCGAGCTCGTCGTCCGCCTGCACAACCGCACGAGCGAACGGCAGTCGTTCCTCTGGTGGGCGAACGTCGCGGCCCGCGTGCACGACGACTACCAGTCGTTCTTCCCGGAGGACGTGCGGTACGTCGCCGACCACGCGCGGCGTGCGCTCACCGCGTTCCCGCGCGCCGACCGCCCGTACTACGGCGTCGACTACCCGGCGCTCGCCGCCGAGCACGAGGGCGCCGATCGCATCGACTTCTACCGGAACATCCCCGTGCCGACGTCGTACATGATCGTGGATTCGCAGCAGGACTTCTTCGGCGGCTACGACCACGCCGCGGGCGCCGGTTTCGTGCACTGGGCGGAACGCCGTCACGCCCCGGGCAAGAAGCAGTGGACGTGGGGCGATGCGCCGTTCGGCCACGCCTGGGACGCCCAGCTGACGGATGCCGACGGTCCGTACGTCGAGCTCATGGCCGGCGTCTACACCGACAACCAGCCGGACTTCGCCTGGCTGCTGCCCGGCGAGACGAAGGTGTTCTCGCAGTACTGGTATCCGATTCCCGCGATCGGCGCCGCGCACCAGGCGACTCCCGATGCCGCCGTGCACGTCGATCGGGAGACCACGGTGTCCGCGCGGTTCGCCGTGACGAGCCCGCGCGTCGGTGCAGTGCTCCGCATCCGAGACGGGGAGCGTATTATCGCCGAGCGCACAGCCGATCTCGTGCCCGGCGAGCCGCAGACGCTGGACGCGGATGCCGCGCCCACGCCCGATCTGTCGGTCGAGCTCCTCGGCGCCGACGGCCGACTGCTCGTGCGCTGGGAGCCGTCGGACGCCCCGGACGAGGAACCGTGGGTGGCCGAGGAGCCGCCCGGCCCCGACGACATCGACAGCGTCGAGGAGCTGTACCTCACGGGGCTGCACCTCGCCCAGAACCGTCACCCCACCCGCTCGCCGCTGCCGTACTGGCGGGCCGCGCTGCGGATCGACCCCGGTGACGCCCGCACACATCTCGCCCTCGCCGACCGCGCGTTCAGGGCAGGGCGGTTCGAGGGCGCGCTGGAGCACGCGCGCGCCGCGATCGCCCGGCTGACGCGTCGCAATGCGAACCCGACCGACACCGAGGCGTACTACCTCGCCGGGCTCGCCCTGGCCCGGCTCGGGCGCGAGGACGAGGCCCAGCGGATGTTCGGCAAGGCCGGCTGGGACGGATCCTGGGCAGCCGCCGCCGGCGTCGAGCTCGTGCGGTCGCTGCTGCGCACGGGGCGCGTGCGCGCCGCCCTGCGGGTGCTCGACCAGCTCGACGCCACGGTCGGTCACGACACCCGCCGCACCGCGCTCCGGGTGCTCGCCGTGCGCGCGCACGGCGATGCCGCCGAGGCAGGCGCGATCGCGCGGCGGGCGCTGGCCGTCGATCCGCTCGACGCGACTCTGCGCGTGCTCGCCGGGCGCGACCTCGACGATGACGCCGGACTGCTGCTCGACGTCGCCCTCGACCTGGCGCTCGCCGGTGCCGGCGATGATGCGCTGCCTTTGCTGGATGCGGCCGTCGCAGCTCCCGTGCGTCGGTCGGGCAACGTCCGTCCCGTGGCCGACTACGTCGCGGCGGCGATCCTCGACGACCACGGCGACCGGGCCGGGGCCGCGCGCCACCGGGCCAGGGCCCGCGCGGCGGATCAGCGCTGGGCCTTCCCGTTCGGCCTCGACGCGCTGCAGGCCCTCGAGCGCGCGATCGCGGCCGACCCGTCCGACGGCGTCGCCCTCTCGCTCCTCGGGATGCTGCTTCATGCGCACGGCCGCCGACGCGACGCGGCCGCGGCGTGGAACAGGGCGATCGACAGCGGACACCGGGATGCCGTGCTGCTGCGCAACGCGGGGCTCGCCGCCTACAACGTCGAGCACGACGCCGACCGGGCGTGGGCGCTGTACGCCGAGGCGGTCGAGCTCGCGCCGCACGACGCGCGGATCCGGTACGAGCAGGACCAGCTCGCGGCGCGCCTCGGTCACGACGCGTCGCGGCGCCTCGCCGCGCTGCGTCCGGTGGAGGAGCTCGTGCTCACGCGCGACGACTTCACGATCGAGTACGCGAGGCTGCTGGTGGCCGAAGGCGATGCAG
>NZ_JAVAYD010000011.1:0-109746 GCF_041954735.1 Microbacterium sp. LS_15
GGCTCGTTCGCCGGCGTCCGCGAGCGCTGTGCGCGCGGCGTGCCACCCGGCCATGCCGTTGACGCCGGGACCGGGCGGGGTCGACGAGGAGGCGAGGTACACGCCGCGCATCGGAGTGCGCCACGGGGCCACGCTCAGCACGGGCCGCCGGATGGCCTGCGGGATCGTGAAGGCGCCGCCGAGGATGTCGCCGCCGATCTCGGCCGGGTTGACGGCCTCGCGTGCCGAGGCCGGTACTGCGTGGTGCGCGAGGATGAGGTCGCGGAAGCCCGGGGCGAACCTCTCGACCTGCCGGGTGACGAGCTCGGTCGGGTCGAGGTCGGAGTTCGCCGGCACGTGGATGTATGCCCACAGCACGGCCTTGCCCTCGGGGGCGCGCGTCGGGTCGAGAACCGACGGCTGGACGGTGAGCACATACGGTCGGTCGCTGACCCGGCCGCGCGCCACGGCGTTCTCGCTCGCGGCGACCTCGGCTCTCGTGCCGCCGAGGTGCACGGTGGGCGCCCGGGCCACGTCGGGGTTGGTCCAGGGGATGGGCCCGTCGAGGGCGAAGTCGACCTTCGCGGCGGCGGCGCCGTAGCGGTATCCCTGGATCGCCCTGGCGTAGCGGTCGGGGATGTCGGGGTGGGTGAGCAGCAGCCGCGGCGACGTGTTCAGCAGCAGCAGGTCGCCGGCATCCGGGTCCCCCCAGTCGAGATCGCCGAGATCGGTGACGTGGACCCCCGACTCGACCGTGCCGCCGTGCGCCTCGATGTCGGCGACCATGGCGTCGGCGATGCGCTGGGCACCGCCGCGCGGGTACATCCAGCCGCCGGCGTGACCCGCGGCAGCGAGCAGCAGCCCCGCGGCGGAGGCGGCGAGCGACGGCATCCGCGCCGGTGCGTGCGCGAGCACGCCGGAGATGAGACCGGCGGCCTCGTCGGTGCGGAACGAGAGGGAGGCGAACGGCGTGCCCTGGTCGATCATCCGCAGGCCGAAGCGCAGGGCGGTGAGCGGCTCCCGGGGGATGCGCAGCATCTGATTCCCGGTGAAGTCGACGACGCCCTCGATGTGCCGACTCAAGGGGCGCAGGAGAGCCAGCCAGGCCTTGCCGTCGACGCCCAGTCCCGCCGCGGTCTTCTCGATGTCGTGCCAGGCGACGCCCGCGCGGCCGCCGTCGAGCGGGTGCGCGTACGAGATGTCCGGCACGATCCAGTCGATGCGGTCCGCGAGCCCGAACGCCTGGAAGAACGGCGACGACAGTGCGGCGGGGTGCACGGCCGAGCAGACGTCGTGCACGAAACCGGGCAGCGTCGTCACGGCGCTGCGGACGCCGCCGCCGATCGTGTCGGCCGCCTCCAGCACCCGCACCTCGTAGCCGGCGCGGGCGAGGGAGACCCCCGCCGCAAGGCCGTTCGGACCGGATCCGATGATCGTCGCGCGAACCATGCCGCCAGTCTTCCACGTCAGGACGTGAGATCCTGGAGGAGATGAACGAAGTCCAGGGCCCGACCCCCACCGGAACCTCCCGTCCGTACCGATCGCTCCGCGAGGCGCTCCGCGCCCACCGCATCGCCGAAGAGAACCACGAGTTCATCACGGCGATCACGGATGCCGTCGGCATCTCCTCCTACATCGACCGCGGCCGGTACATCGAGGCGATCCGTCGCGGTGAGGGCGCGAGCCTGCACATCGGGAAGACCTACACCAACGGCTTCGCCGAGGACGAGGTCATCGTCGTCGGATCGACGCCGCTGCGCCTGCGGGCGAGCGAGGGTCGCGCGCCGTACTTCTACGTCACGCACCCGAGCGAGTTCCGCCCGATCGCGCCGGTGAAGGCGAAGCGGTCCTCGACGCCCCGCGCGGCCGCCGCACCCCGCGTCGCGACGACGCCCAAGCCGGTGGAGCGCGACTACGGCGTCTGCGACGTGTGCTTCATGGTGAAGACGCCGGCCGGCGGCTGCGGCTGCGACTGACCGGCACGTCCCGCGTCATCTCGGCGTTCACGCACCCGCGTCGCGGGAGCGCTCAGGCGAAAGCGCTCCTGCCGGTGATGTCGCGCCCGAGCAGCAGGGCCTGCACGCTCTCCGTCCCCTCGTAGGTGTGGATCGCCTCGATGTCGGCCATGTGCTGCATCACGCCGTACTCGAGCAGGATCCCGTTGCCGCCGAGCAGGTCGCGAGCGGTCGACGCCACCCGCCGCGCCGCGCGGGTGTTGTGGAACTTCGCGAGCGACGCCTGGGTGGGCCGCAGCAGGCCTGCGGTCTCGAGGTCGGCGAGGCGCCGGCAGTACAGCTGCATCGCCGTGAGGTCCTCCAGCATGTGGGTCAGCCGCTCCTGCACCATCTGGAAGCCGGCGAGCGGCTTGCCGAACTGCACCCGCTGCGTGGCGTACGCGAGGGCGGCCTCGTAGCAGGCGGTCGCGTGCCCGAGTGCCGACCAGGCGACTCCGGAACGCGTCGCGTACAGGACGATCGAGGCGTCCTTGAAGCTCTTCGTACCAGGCAGCACCGCGTCGAGCGGTACGCGCACGTCGTCGAGGCGGATGTGTGCCTGGTGGATCGCCCGCAGCGACGCCTTGCCCCGGATCGCGGTGCCCGTGTACCCGGGGGTCTCCTGCTCGACGAGGAAGCAGCGGACGGCCCCGTGCTCGGCGGCGGTCTCGTCGTCGACGCGCGCCCAGACGAAGGTGATGCCGCCGGAGGCGCCGTTGCCGATCCACTTCTTCGCTCCGCGGATGACCCACTCCTCGCCGTCGCGCCGGGCGACCGTCTCGAGCGACACCGAGTCGGAGCCGTGGTCGGGCTCGGTGAGGGCGAAGGAGCCGAGGACCGAGCCGTCGGCGAGGGCCGTCAGCCAGCGCTCCTGCTGGGCGGGCGAACCGAACAGGGCGAGGGTGCGCAGGGCGAGACCGCCCTGCACGGCGAGCACGGTGCCGAGAGACCCGTCGCCCCGCGAGATCTCCATGTTGACGAGGCCGGCGGCGAGCGGCGAGAGGTGTGTGAGGGCCGGATGCTCGATCCCGTCGACGACGAGGTCCATCTCGCCCATGCGGCGGGCGGCGTCGAGGGGGTACTCGGCCCGGTCCCAGGCATCCGCCATCTGCGGCCCGACCTCGTCGATGTACGCCTTCGCGCGGTCCCACGCCGCACGGTCGGCCTCGGGGATGTCGGCGAACACCGCGTAGTAGTCGCTGTCCTGCCGGGCGGTGATGTCGTACGAGGCGATCCGCTCGCCGGGGACGGGGGAGGCTTCGGTGCTCATGGGGACTCCTTCGTGGACCTGAGTATCGTACTCCTCGGTACTCGGTTTCACGAAGGCGGGCGCGCGGACGGCCGTCGCCCGGGTCGGCGTGGGGTCAGTCCAGCTGCGACCGCAGGCGGCGGGTGATCTCCGCGACCGGCATCGACCGGGGGAACACGGCGACCACGACGTCGTCGGGGGCACCGGTCTCGGGCTCCGCCGGCACGCCGTAGCGGCGTCGCACATCGGCGAGGGCGGTCTGCAGGGTCGACAGCGGCACCTTCTTCTTGCCGCGGAGCAGCTGCCGCAGCACGTGGTTGTGCACCGCGGTGACCAGGGCGGCGAAGCCGACGGCATCCAGAGGGTCGACCCCGGGCAGCGCGCTGCGCAGGTAGTCGTCGAAGAGGCGCTCGTAGCGGAACACCGTGATGATCTCGCGCTCGCGCAGCACCGGCACCTGACGCACCACCTGATAGCGACGGCGGGCCAGCTCCGGGTCGCGTGCGAAATGCGCGAAGACCGATTCGGATGCTGCGCACACCGCGCCCCACGGGTCGTCATGCCCTTCGGCGAGGTACTCGCGCAGCTGGCCGAGCATCACCTCGTGGTCGGCGAACACGACGTCCTCCTTGCCGCCGAACTGGCGGAAGAACGTCGACCGGGAGACACCGGCGGCCTTCGCGATCTGCTCGACGGAGGTCTGATCGAAGCCCTGGGCCTGGAAGAGCTCGAGTGCTGCGGCGACGACGGCGTCGCGCGAATCGGAGAAGTCTCGCATAGCGAAAGCCTAGAACCTCCGTGGCCTCGCGCCAGCGGTTCCCGCGCTCCGGGGCGCTCAGGCCGAGGTAGTAGGCTGGGGGACTGGTCGATGTCTCGACATCGAGAGAATTACCAGACAGCAGCCCAGTGAAGGAACCACAGTGGATCTGTACGAGTACCAGGCACGAGACGTTTTCGAGAAGTACGGAGTGCCGGTCCTCGCCGGCATCGTCGCGGACACCCCTGAGGAGGTGAGGGCGGCAGCCGAGAAGATCGGCGGAGTGGTCGTCGTCAAGGCTCAGGTGAAGACCGGCGGCCGTGGCAAGGCGGGCGGCGTCAAGGTCGCCAAGACCCCCGACGAGGCGTACGAGGCCGCGAAGGCCATCCTCGGCCTCGACATCAAGGGCCACGTCGTCAAGCGCGTCATGGTCGCGCAGGGTGCGCGCATCGCCGAGGAGTTCTACTTCTCCGTGCTGCTCGACCGCGCCAACCGCTCGTACCTGAGCCTCTGCTCGGTCGAGGGCGGCATGGAGATCGAGGAGCTCGCGGTCGAGCGCCCCGAGGCCCTCGCCCGCGTCGAGGTCAACCCGCTGACGGGCATCGACAAGGAGAAGGCCGTCGAGATCGCCCGCGCGGCGAACTTCCCCGAGGACCTCGTCGAGAAGGTCTCCGACGTCTTCGTGAAGCTGTTCGACGTCTACAAGGGCGAGGACGCGACGCTCGTCGAGGTCAACCCGCTCGTCCGCACCGAGGAGGGCGACATCATCGCCCTCGACGGCAAGGTCACGCTCGACGACAACGCCTCCGAGATCCGTCACCCGGAGCACGAGGAGCTCGAGGACAAGGACGCGGCCGACCCGCTCGAGGC
Organism: Microbacterium sp. LS_15; assembly: GCF_041954735.1. NCBI lineage: Bacteria > Bacillati > Actinomycetota > Actinomycetes > Micrococcales > Microbacteriaceae > Microbacterium > Microbacterium sp. LS_15. Next base: position 4,850 of record NZ_JAVAYD010000011.1, read on the forward strand.
AAAGGCGAAGAAGTCCGGCCTCAACTACGTGAAGCTCGACGGCGAGGTCGGCATCATCGGCAACGGCGCTGGGCTCGTCATGTCGACGCTCGACGTCGTCGCCTACGCCGGCGAGAACCACAACGGCGTCAAGCCAGCCAACTTCCTCGACATCGGCGGCGGCGCCTCGGCGGAGGTCATGGCCAACGGCCTCGACGTCATCCTCGGCGACCCGCAGGTCAAGAGCGTCTTCGTGAACGTCTTCGGCGGCATCACCGCGTGCGACGCCGTCGCGAACGGCATCAAGGGCGCCCTCGAGACGCTCGGCTCCGCGGCCTCCAAGCCGCTCGTCGTGCGCCTCGACGGCAACCGCGTCGAGGAGGGACGCGCGATCCTCGCGGAGTACGCGCACCCGCTCGTCACCCTGGCCGCCACGATGGACGAGGGCGCCGACAAGGCCGCCGAGCTCGCCAACGCCTGAGACTGAAGGACTAGAAGAATGTCGATCTACCTCAACAAGGACTCCAAGGTCATCGTCCAGGGCATCACCGGCGGCGAGGGCACGAAGCACACCGCGCTCATGCTGAAGGCCGGCACCCAGGTCGTCGGCGGCGTCAACGCCCGCAAGGCCGGCACGACCGTCTCGCACACCGACAAGGACGGCGCAGCCGTCGAGCTGCCCGTGTTCGGCTCGGTCGCCGAGGCCATGAAGGAGACCGGCGCCGACGTGTCGATCGCCTTCGTTCCCGGCGCCTTCACGAAGGACGCGATGATCGAGGCCATCGACGCCGAGATCCCGCTGCTCGTCGTCATCACCGAGGGCGTTCCCGTCGGCGACTCGGCCGAGGCCTGGGCGTACGCCCAGAGCAAGGGCAACAAGACCCGCATCATCGGCCCGAACTGCCCCGGCATCATCACGCCCGGTGAGGCGCTCGTCGGCATCACCCCGGCGAACATCACCGGCAAGGGCCCGATCGGCCTCGTGTCGAAGTCGGGAACCCTCACGTACCAGATGATGTTCGAGCTGCGCGACCTCGGCTTCTCGACCGCCATCGGCATCGGCGGCGACCCGGTCATCGGCACCACGCACATCGACGCGCTCGCTGCGTTCGAGGCCGACCCCGAGACCAAGGCCATCGTCATGATCGGCGAGATCGGCGGCGACGCCGAGGAGCGTGCCGCCGACTACATCAAGGCGCACGTCACGAAGCCGGTCGTCGGCTACGTCGCGGGCTTCACGGCTCCCGAGGGCAAGACCATGGGTCACGCAGGCGCCATCGTCTCCGGCTCCGCCGGCACCGCCCAGGCGAAGAAGGAGGCCCTCGAGGCCGCCGGCGTGAAGGTCGGCAAGACGCCGTCCGAGACCGCAGCCCTGATGCGCGAGATCGTCGAATCGCTCTGACGCGCTAAGCTGGACGAGAAGGCCCCGGGCTCCACCCCGGGGCCTTTCTCATGCCCGGCGACGGGGGTGTGCAGACACCGAGCCCGTCCGCAGACACGAAGAGGGGCGGATGCCGCAGCATCCGCCCCTCTGTCATGGTGCGATCAGGCGACGCCGAACAGGGCCTCGATGGGTCCGCGAGCGAAGAAGAGCACGAAGCCGACCGCGACGACCCACAGCAGCGGGCTGATGCGCTTCGCCTTGCCGGAGAGGGCCTGCACGAGCACCCAGCTCACGAAGCCCGCTCCGATGCCGTTGGCGATCGAGTACGTCAGGGGCATCACGGTGACCGTGAGGAACACCGGCAGCAGCACGCTGAAGTCGGTCAGGTCGATGTACTTGATCTGCGCCATCATCATCGCGCCGACGATCACGAGGGCTGCGGCCGCGATCTCGGTCGGCACGATCGACGTGAGCGGTGTGAGGAACATCGCCAGCAGGAACATCGCGCCCGTGATGACGTTCGCGAAGCCGGTGCGCGCGCCCTCGCCGATGCCGGCGCCGGACTCGATGAACACGGTGCTCGACGACGACGAGGTGCCACCGCCGACGATCGCGCCGACGCCCTCGACGACCAGCGCCGACTTGATGCGGGGGAAGTCGCCCTTCTCGTCGGCGAGGTTCGCCTCCTTGGCGAGGCCCGTCATGGTGCCCATCGCGTCGAAGAAGTTCGAGAACACGAGGGTGAAGACGATCATGACGATGGCGACGAGGCTGACCTTGCTCAGGTCGAAGCCGAAGTCGACGGCGCCGACCAGGCTCAGGTCGGGAAGGCTGAACGGCACGCCGGAGAGCGCGGGGACCGTGAGGCCCCATCCGCCCGCGTTGCCCTCGGCCGCCGCGCCGAGGTGCCAGACCGCCTCGACGATCACGGCCAGCACGGTGCCGGAGACGAGACCGATGAGCAGGCCGCCCTTCACCTTGCGGGCGACGAGAATGCCGGTGATGATCAGCGTCACGATGAACAGCACCGTGGGGACGGTGGCGACGGATCCGCCGACACCCAGGCCGACGGGCGGGGATGCCGAGCCGGTCGCGGTGACGAAGCCGGAGTTCACGAAGCCGATGAAGGCGATGAACAGGCCGATGCCGACCGTGATCGCGATCTTGAGCTGGAACGGCACGGCGTCGAAGATCATCTTGCGCAGGCCGGTGACCGCGAGCAGCACGATCACGACACCGTTGATCATCACGAGCGCCATCGCCTCGGGCCAGGTGACCTGCCCGACGACGGAGAACGCGACGAAGGCGTTGATGCCGAGACCGGCGGCGAAGCCGAACGGCAGGCGCGTGATGACGCCGAAGAGGATGGTCATGATGCCGGCGGTCAGGGCCGTCGCGGCACCGACGGCGCTGAAGTCGAGCGTGTTGCCGTCGACATCGGCGGAGCCGGACAGGATGATCGGGTTGAGGATCACGATGTAGGCCATCGTGACGAACGTCACCAGGCCACCTCGGATCTCGGTGCCGAGGGTGGAACCGCGCTTGCTGATCTCGAAGAAGCGATCGAGCGCGTTCGCCGGTTCGGTCTCTGAGGTGGTGGGGGACGGGGCAGTTGACATCGGGGAACCTCCGGAGGAGACGATATCGTGTCCGCCGCACCGCGCGCGCCCGCGGGCGGCGACGGCCTTCTCGTCGTAGTCTCGAATCGTCATGCAACGCCTCCTCGTCGCGCTCCTCGCCGCCTTCGACGCCGCCATCGCGGCCGCCGTCGGGCTCGCTGCACTGCTGGCGCCGCTCACCCTGCTCTGGACCCTCGCCTTCGGCGCGACGGCCGACTGGGGGGCGCTGTGGCCGCTCGCCGGCACCCTGTGGCAGTTCGGTCACGGAGCGCCTCTCGACATCGAGATCGGCACGGAGGCGCTGCGGGCGGCTGGCGTCGCTCCGGATGCCGCGGTCTTCACCCTGTCGGTGACGCCGCTCGCGTTCCTGCTGTTCACGCTCCTGTTCGCTGCGCGCTCCGGCGCCCGTGCTGCTCGGGCAGGGGCGTGGGTGCTCGGCGTCGTCTCGGGCACCGCGACGATGACAGTGATCGCCGCCGCGGTCGCGTTCACGGGCCGCCTCGCCGCGGCCGAGACGCCCCTGCTCCTCGCGATCGCGCTGCCCCCTGTCGTGTATCTCGTCGGCGCGCTCGTCGGCGCGGTACGCGTCGCCTGGCAGGACGGCGACGGCAGCGTCGTCGACCGCATCCACGACGTCGTGGACTCCTGGGGCGGATGGGGGCCCGTCCCGGCATCCGTCGCCCGAGGCGCCGCGTTCGCGATCACGACCACGGTCGCGATCGCCGGACTCGCGCTGGCGATCCTCACGCTCGTCAGGGGAGGCGAGGTGGTCGCCCTGTTCCAGGCGACGCGGGTCGACGGCCTGGGCGCGACGGTCATCACCCTCGGCCAGCTCGCCTACCTGCCCACCATGCTCGTGTGGACCGCGTCGTGGCTCGCCGGCCCCGGTTTCTCGGTGGGCGTGGGCTCCGCCGTCTCGCCGGCCGGGACGCAGCTCGGGGTCGTGCCCGGGATCCCCGTGTTCGGGCTGCTCCCCGAGCACACCACGATCTGGATGCTGATCGTCGTGCTGCTCCCGATCGGCGCCGGCGCGTTCGCCGGGTGGGCCGTCCGCTCGCGGCTCGTGTGGGAGGGGACGCCGCTCCATACCGCCCCGCGCGCTGTCATCGCGGTCGGCATGGGAGCCGTCACGGCGATCGTCGCCGCGCTCGCCGCGGTCCTCGCCTCCGGGTCGATCGGGCCGGGCCGCCTCGCGGAGGCCGGCCCCGCGCCGCTCCCGTTCTCTCTCGCGCTCGGCGGCGAGGTGATGCTGGGCGCGGCGATCCTGCTGCTGTCTCCGCGTCACCGCGACGAGGTCGCCGAAGAGCGCACCGACCGGTGGATGGCCGCGATGACGGCATCCGACACCGCATCGGCCGACGCAGTCGCCATCACGTGGGACGACGGCGACCGCCGGTCGTGGGAGGACCCGGAACGCTCGTCGTGGACGGATTCCGACCCGTCCGACCAGGCGACGGAATTCCGGCTGCCACGCCGCGATCCGGCCGATCCGCTCGCCTGACATGCGGTGCGGGCCGGCGTGCCGCCCCCGGTAGACTGGGCGCGTGCTCACGGTCGCCGTTCTCATCTCGGGCACCGGCTCGAATCTTCGTGCCCTTCTCGAGGCCGCTCGCGACCCCGATTTCCCCGCACGGGTCGTCGTCGTCGGAGCCGACCGGCAAGCCGACGGGCTCGCGCACGCCGAGGAGTTCGGCATCCCCAGCTTCACCGTGCCGTGGCACGAGCATGAGAGCAGGGAGGCTTGGGGGGAGGAGCTGGGCAACCAGCTCGCGGTCTGGAATCCCGACCTCGTGGTGCTGAGCGGTCTCATGCGACTGCTGCCCCACGACCTGGTCGCCGCCTACGCGCCGCGCCTCATCAACACGCACCCCGCCTACCTGCCGGAGTTCCCCGGAGCGCACGGCGTCCGCGACGCACTGGCCGCGGGCGTCGCCGAGACCGGAGCGAGCGTCATCGTCGTCGACGACGGCGTCGACACCGGACCGATCCTCGCCCAGGAGCGCGTGCCCGTGCTCGACGGCGACACAGAGCACACCCTCCACGAGCGCATCAAGCCCGTCGAGCGGCGCCTGCTCATCGACGTGGTGCGCCGCATCGCGACCGGTGAGCTGTCGCTCACCTCCTGAAACCGCACCACCACGACCTCTCGCAGCACCACGACCTCTCGCAGAAGGAGCACTTCATGGCCGGCCCCCGCCACGACTACTCGCTGTACCGCGACCGCGACACCGTCCGGATCCGCCGTGCACTCGTCTCGGTGAGCGACAAGACCGACCTGCTGGTGCTCGCGAAGGCGCTCGCCGACGCCGACGTCGAGATCGTGTCGACCGGCTCGACCGCCGCGGCGATCCGCGAGGCCGGATACGACGTGACCGACGTCGCTGCGGTGACGGGCGTCGCCGAGATGCTCGACGGCCGCGTGAAGACGCTGCACCCGAAGGTGCACGGCGCCGTGCTCGCCGACCTGCGCCTCGAGGACCACGAGCGTCAGCTGGCCGACCTCGGCATCGAGCCCTTCGAACTCGTCGTCGTCAACCTGTACCCGTTCGTCGAGACCGTCGCCTCGGGTGCCGAGGGCGACGACGTCGTCGAGCAGATCGACATCGGCGGTCCGGCGATGGTCCGCGCCGCGGCGAAGAACCACGCGAACGTCGCGATCGTCGTCTCGCCGCAGTCCTACCCCGGCATCATCAGCGCCATCGAGGCCGGCGGCACCGGGCTCACGCAGCGGCGCGAGCTCGCCGCGCGCGCGTTCGCCCACACCGCGGCCTACGACACCGCGGTCGCCTCGTGGTTCGCGGAGGGCACGCTGAACGACGGCGGCGACCTGCCCGCGCACCTCACGATCCAGGCCGAGCGCCTCGCGACGCTCCGCTACGGCGAGAACTCGCACCAGCGCGGTGCGATCTACACGCGCTCCGGCGGCCACGGCATCGCCCAGGCGACGCAGCTGCAGGGCAAGGAGATGTCGTACAACAACTATGTCGACGCGGATGCCGCGCTGCGCGCCGCGTACGACATGGTGAAGCCGGCCGTCGCGATCATCAAACACGCCAACCCGTGCGGCATCGCGACCACGGCGCCGAACGCCCTCGACCCGATCGCCAGCGCCCACCTGCGCGCCCACGAGTGCGACCCGGTCTCGGCGTACGGCGGAGTGATCGCCGCGAACGGCACCGTGACCCTGAAGATGGCCGAGAACCTCAAGGACATCTTCACCGAGGTGATCGTGGCTCCGTCGTTCGAGCCCGCCGCGCTCGAGGTCTTCAAGGCGAAGAAGAACCTGCGTCTGCTGCAGCTGCCCGCCGACTGGCAGCAGGAGCGGATGGACGTGCGCCTCGTCTCGGGCGGACTCCTGCTGCAGGACGCCGACCGCTTCCCCGACGACATCGGCTCGGTCGCGAAGAACTGGGAGCTCGTGTCCGGCGAGCGTCCGAGCGACGAGGAGATGGAGAACCTCATCTTCGCGTGGAAGGCCTGCCGCGCCGTGAAGTCGAACGCGATCGTGCTCGCGAAGGACAACGCGACGGTCGGCGTCGGCATGGGGCAGGTCAACCGTGTGGACTCCTGCCGCCTTGCCGTGGAGCGCGCCGGCGACCGCGCGGCCGGGTCGGTCGCGGCATCCGATGCCTTCTTCCCCTTCGCCGACGGCCCCCAGGTGCTCCTCGACGCCGGCATCACGGCGATCGTGCAGCCGGGTGGATCGGTCCGCGACGAGGAGGTCGTCGACGCCGCGCGCAAGGCCGGCGTGACGATGTTCTTCACCGGGGAGCGTCACTTCTTCCACTGAGACTCTCTGCACCGAGACCCCCTCCCGCCGATGTCGGCAGGAGAGGGTCTCGCGGTGCGGCAGGACTCAGACGGCCGTGTAGCCGCCGTCGATGACGATCTGCTGCGCCGTGAGGTAGCTCGACGCATCGGACGCGAGGAAGATCACGAGGCCCGTGAGGTCTTCCGGAGTCGCCATGCGGCCCTGCGGGATGCGGGCGACCCAATCGGCTTCGAGCTCGGGCTCCCGCTCGAGGATCTCCTTCGTGAGGTCGGTGAGCACGTAGCCGGGCGCGATCGAGTTGACCCGGATGTCGGAGGCGGCCCACTCGACGGCGAGCGATTTCGCGAGGTGGGCGACCGCGGCCTTGGACGAGTTGTACGACGCCGCCCACTGCGGCACGTTGACGATCTCGCCGGACATCGACGAGATGAGCACGGCGCTGCCCGGAACCCCCGCGCGCAGCAGCCCGCGTCCGAAGGCCTGGGCCGAGAAGAACGTACCGGTGAGGTTCACGTCGATGACCTTGCGCCAGTTGCGCGCCGACACGTCGATCGAGTCCTCGTTGATCTCGATGCCCGCCGCCGTCAGCAGCACCTGCGGCACGCCCAGCTCGGCGGCGATCTCGTCGAAGACCGCGTCGGTCGCGTCCTGATCGGTGACGTCGAGACGCCGTCCGATCGCCCGCACGCCGAAGTCTCGCGCGATCGCCGCTGCCGATTCGTCGACGACGTCGAGCAGGTCGAGCAGGGCGATGTCCGCCCCTTCGGCCGCCAGCGACCGCGCGACCGCGAGCCCGATGCCTCGTGCGCCGCCGGTGATGACGGCTGTCCTGCCCTTCAGGCTGGTGTCCATGATGATGCTCCTTGTCCGGTGTTTCCGAGGTGGTGGTCGTAGGTGATGGTCGTCAGTGGAGTGCCGGGGTGATCGGCGGTCAGCCGGCGCGGGCGGCGTCCCAGCCGGCTCGCGCTGCGCGGATGAACTCCGCAGCGGCGACCGCGGGGTCCGCCGACGAGAGGATGCCGCTGGTCGAGCCGGTCGCATCGGCGCCGGCCGTCATGATGCGCAGCGCGACGTCCGGTGTCGAGACGCCGCCCGCGTGCACGGCCAGCACGCCCGGACCGGTCTCGTGGATCGCTCGCGTCGACGGCCCGATCCAGTCACGGGCGCCTGTGCCTTCCGCGCCGATCAGTGACGGCGGCTCGAAGAGAACGGCAGAGGGATGCTGGCCCGCGAAGCGGCGGGCCTCGGCATCGGTCCCCGCGCACACGATCGTGGCCAGGCCGACCTCGTCCGAGCGCCGCAGGGCGTGTTCCAGGGCATCGTCGTCGAGCGGATCGGCGTCGTGGTTGAGCATGACACCGGCGGCTCCGGCGTCCTCCAGCGCCTCTGCCGTCACGCGATTCATGGACGGGCCGAGCGGCTCGGCATCCATCCCCTGCGCGAAGACGAGCACGCCGCTGTCGAGCGCGACGATCGGCGCGATCATGGCGGTGGGCACGGTGAAGACGACGGCGATGCCGTGCGCGCGCCCCGCGCGACCGGCGGCGACGGCGAGCTCTTCGAGCTGGGTGCGCCGCAGCAGGTTCTTCGGCCCGATCTCGAAGAACGGCGCGCTCAGCGCCGGGCTCATGAGCCGATCAGCTCACGGAGGTATGCGGCAGTGCGGGGCAGTGTGACGGCAGGGTCTCCGTTCGTCGAGCACTCCAGGTTCAGCGAGCCGGTGTAGCCGACGTCGCGCAGAGCGTCGATGATGCCCGGCCAGTCGAGGTGTCCGTCGCCGGGCAGCAGCCGGTTGCTGTCGCCGAGGTGCACGTGCACGATGCGGTCTCCGCCGTCGCGCAGTGCCTGAACGGGATCCGACTCCTCGATCGACATGTGGAAGAGGTCGGGGAGCAGGCCGGCGTTCGGGTGGTCCACGGCCTCGATGATCCGCAGGTTGTCGGACACCCGGTTGAGGTAGCCGCTCTCGTAGCGGTTGATCGGCTCCAGGAGCACGCGCGCATCCGTGCCGGCGACGAGGCCGAGCATCTCGGCGTAGAACTCGACGAAGGCGTCGCTCTGCGCGGCGCTCAGCTGGCGGTGCACGTCGAACAGCGGCAGCGGATCCTGCGCCCCGTACTCGAACTCGATCTCCATGACAGCGCCGATCTCGGCGCACACCGACGCGCTCTCGCGGTACATCGCGCGGCAGCGCTCGCGCAGGTCCACGTCGTCGGACATCGCCTTGCCGTAGATGTCGTCGACGAGCACGAACTCGACCGGACGCACACCGGTGCGCTCCTGGAGCTGCGCGACCTCGCGGCGCACGGCGGGGGTCCAGTCAGCGAAGGGCTGGAAGACGGCGATCGCGTCGTAGCCCCAGTCACGCAGCAGGTCGGCCTTCTCGGTCAGGGTGCTCCCCGGCACCATCGGGGAGGAGCAGCAGAGGTTCATGGTGGTCGTTCCGTTCGTGTCGTCTGTCGTTTCGAGAGGAGGAGGGATGCTGTCACTCGCCGTACAGGCGGTGCAGCGCGCGGGCGAACCGGTCGTAGCGTGCGGCCCTGTCGAGGCCGCCGGCCCGAGGCCGGTACCGGGTCGATCGCGGAGCATTGAGCGCTGCGACGTCGTCGAGCGAGTCGATCCGGCCTGCAGCGCGCAGTGCCAGGGCAGCCGCGCCGCGGCACGTCGCCTCGAGCTCGTCCGGGACGATCACCTCGACGCCGCAGACGTCGGACTTCAGCTGGGTGAGGTAGGCGGATGCCGCGCCGCCGCCGGTCGACACGACCTCGCGCGCGGCGGGGTCGAGGTACTCGACGTTCCGCCGCACCAGGTGCGCGATGCCCTCCTCGACGGCGTAGGCGAGGTCGACGCGGTCGTGCGACAGGTCGAGGTCGACGAAGGCGCCCTTGGCGCGCGGGAGGAAATCGGGCGGGCTGACGCCTGATAGATACGGGAGGAACAGAGGAGGGTCGGCGAGCACCCGGTCGGCGAGCGCGGCTTCGAGGTCGGCGTACGGCATCCCTCCGAGTCCCTGCGTGCGGAACCATTCCAGCGCGATGCCGCCCGTGTCCGAGGCATTGAAGAGCACGGTGTCGCCGTCGGAGAGCCCGCGATGGAACGACACCCGGCGTGCGGGATCGAAGCGCCAATCGCGCTGCAGAGCCGAGACCGACAGCACCGTGCCGGCGGATTCGCTCACGGCGCCCTCGACATAGGAGCCGGTGCCGGCCATCGCGCAGAAGTGATCGAGAGCGCCGATGTTCACGCGGTAGCCGGCGGCGGGCGGGAGCAGCCCCGCGACCTCGTCGGACACCCGGCCCACGTCGGTGCCTGCCGGCACGACCTCGGGAAGCATGTCGGGCGAGATGCCGCAGTGCTCGACCATGTCCGACCAGTACCGGCCGGCCCGCACGTCCCACAGGTAGGTGAACCCGCGGGTCGTGACCTCGCCGATCGGCGTGCCGACGAGGCGGCGTACGAGGTCGTCCTTGATCATCGACACCGAGCTCGTGCGGCGCAGGCTCTCGGGCTCGTGAGCGAGGAGCCAGCGGAGCTTGGCGGCCGGCCACGTCGCCGACGCGGCCGGCTCGCCGGTCACGGCGAAGGCCTCGTCGCCGCCGAAGTGCTGTTCGAGCTCGGCGGCTTCGATCGTCGCGCGGTCGTCGAGCCACGACATCCCCGCCCGCACCGCGTCGCCGCGGCCGTCGGTGAGGACCAGGGACTCCGCCTGCCCGGTGAGGGCGATCACGGCATCCTGTCCGCTCGTGTCGATCTCGCTCGCGCAGCGGCCGATGAGATCGAGCACCGCGGAGAGGATCCGTCGCGGATCGAACTCGACGCGCACGCCGTCGCGGTCGTAGTCGACGGGTGCCGCGGCCGTCGCGAGACGGTGAAGCTCCTCGTCGTACAGCACGACCTTGAGGTTCGTGGTGCCGAGGTCGACCGCGTAGATCAGCACGTCAGTCTCCGATGAGCTGGAAGTGCACGGTGCGGGTACGGGCCCTGACCGCGTCGAGGTCGCCGAAGTAGATGCGACCGAACTCGCCGAGCACGACCTCGCCGTCGACGATCGGCATGCTCTCAGACCGACCGAGGATTGACGAGAGGATGTGCCCGTCGGTGTTCAGGCCCCACTCCGGCAGCTCCCCGCGGAGCTCGGCCGCGTTGCGGATGTGGATGGGTCCGGGGTGCAGGTACTGACCCTCGTGTCGGGTCGGCGGTGCGATCTTCGCCAGCACGTTGAGGGTGTCCTGCAGCAGCAGCTGCGTGCCGTAGTACGTCGTGTCCTCCGACTCCTCCTGCAGCAGCACGCAGCACGAGGTGTGGGCGGAGTAGGCGACGGCGATGCCGTCGCGCACGCCGGAGGAGCGCGCGAACTCCCGCATCCGATCGGTCACGTCGAAGAACTCCTGACGTGCCGGGGTCTCGATCGTGAACGAGTGGTGGTGGGCGGTCATGGGAGGCTCCTGTCTCGACCGTGCTGCTGTCGGCTTCAGTCTGGGGCGGGGGAGCGGCCGGACGGAAAGACCGAACGGCGATGGTCACATAACCTGCACCTATCAATAGGATGTCCGCATGCGATCGCTGCCCGACGTGAACCTGCGTGCCCTGCGCTATTTCGCGGTGCTGGGCGAGGAACTCAACTACCGGCGCGCGTCGGAGCGGCTGTTCATCAGCCAGCCGGCCCTGTCGGCCGCGATCCAGAGCCTCGAGCGGATCATCGGCGACCGGCTGTTCGACCGGGACACGCGCTCGGTCACGCTCACCGCGACGGGCCGGGAATGGCTGCCGCACGTCGAGAGGGCTCTCGCGGAGGTCGACGCGGCGCTCGAGGCGGTCGTCACGCTCATCGACCACGCCCACGTGCGCCTCGGGTATCTGATCGGCACCGGGGCCGACCTGCTGTTCGAACTGCTGGACGGCGTCGAGAAGGCGCTGCCGGGCGTGACGATCGAGACGATCGAGTTCGACTTCTCCGACCCCACGGCGGGCCTCGCCGGCGGGCAGACCGACATCGCACTGCTGCGCCCTCCGGTCGACGTGCCCGACATCGCGATGGCCGTGGTGGCGGAGGAGACCTGGGTCGCGTGCCTGCCGCGCACGCACCGGCTCGCCGACCGGGACGAGCTCCGCATCGACGAGCTGCTCGACGAGCCGATCATCGTCGCGCCCAAGTCGGCCGGCCAGTGGCGGGACTTCTGGTTCGCCGCCGACGCCAGGAGAGGGAGGCCGCCGCAGATCGCCGCCGAGGCCGCGACCTACGAAGCCGAGGTCACGCTCGTCGCCCGAGGGGTCGGCATCAGCTTCACGACGTCCTCGATGGTGCGGTTGTACGACCGACCAGGGCTGCGGTTCGTGCCGATCGTGGACCGCCCGACCAGCTACACGGCGGTGGCGTGGCGACCCGACCGCTTCACGACACCGGGACGACGCCTCGTCGAGCACATGCTCGGGAACGCGCCGGCTGGTGAGGGGTCGGACTGATCGACGGAGGTTGTCGGGACATAAGAGTCTCGACCTTCCGCCGTCCTGGGCGTGCTCGCTTCACTGGGCAACAGCGAACGGTCACCCACGACCTCAGCAAGGACGCTAGGAGAGCCCCATGGTCGATTCCCGAACACCGCAGGACCCGCCGGTCACATCGCTGACACCGCCTCCGCGTCGATCCGACGAGGATGAGGACGCCCGCCTCGCCGAGTTCGGCTACTCGCAGAAGCTCGACCGGTCGGTCGGCCGCATCGCGTCGTTCGCGATCGGCTTCTCGACGATCAGCGCCACGACCGCCGTCTTCACCGGCTTCTCGGCCGGCTACCTCAACGCGGGCGCCCCGTTCATCTGGACGCTCTTCCTCGCCATCCCCGTGTTCTTCATCTGGACGCTGATCGCCGCGGACATCGCCGGCAAGATCCCGCTCGCCGGGTACGCGTACCAGTGGACGAGCCGACTCAACGGGTCGACCTTCGGCTGGTTCACGGGCTTCTGCGCGCTGATCGGCTGGATCAGCGGCATGACGAGCCTCGGTTACATCTTCGCGGGGTATCTCGGCAGCGTGTTCGGGTGGGAGCTCGAACAGCGCGAACAGATCCTCATCGCGGTGGCCGTGGTCGTGGTGTGCGTGCTCATCAACGCCTACAAGGTGCGTCTTGCCACGTTCATCAACAACATCGGCGTGGGGCTCGAGCTGGTCGTCACCGTCGTCGTGACGCTCATCATCGCGCTCGTGCTCATCTTCGCGCCCGAGAACGCCCAGCCGTTCTCGTCGCTCTTCGTCGGCAAGAGCCCCGACGAGACCGTGCCGTACATCGTCGCCTGGTTCACCGCCGCGCTCGGGCCGTTCTTCGGTCTGGTGGGCGTCGAGGCCGTCGCCGATGTCGCCGAGGAGACGAAGGACGCCCGCCGTGTCATCCCGCGCACGATGTTCTACGCCTTCGCGGTCTCGTGCGTCATCGAGTTCGCCATGTATCTGGTCTACGTGCTGGCGATCAAGGACGCGGATGCCGTGGCCGGATCCAGCGCGCCGATCGAGGAGATCATCAGTCAGCAGCTCGGCCCCGTGGTCGCCCGGATCGTGATCGCGATCGCCCTCACGAACATCCTCGTCTGCCTGCTGTCGAACGTGCTCGTCGGCACCCGCCTGCTCTACTCGCTGTCGCGCGACAACATGATGCCGTTCTCCCGAGCGCTGCGGCACGTCGCGCCCAAGCGCAAGACGCCGTCGACCTCGGTCATCACCCTCGGCGTCGTGTCGGTGCTGCTGCTGCTGTCGGCGCTCGTCAGCCCGCAGGCGTTCAACTACTTCCTCGGGATCGCGACGCTGGCGTTCTTCACGACGTACCTGCTGCAGACCATCGGTCTGCTCATCGCGGCCGTGCGGGGACGCATGCCCGCGCCGGAGAAGGGCGCGTTCGATCTCGGGCGGGCCAGGATCCCGCTGCTCGTGATCGGCGTCGTCGTCTTCGCCGGGGTGGACCTCGCGCTCGTCTTCCTCCCGCCGTTCGCGGGCAACGCCTACGTCTTCGCCGGCATCATGGCGCTGGCCCTGGTCTGGTGGCTGCTGGTGCTGCGGCGTCGGCTGCGGAATGGCGAGGCCGGTCCTCGCTATGCGCAGGACCACCCCGACGAGGAGATCCGCGCCGTCTCCGACGCGGTCTGACGCTCTCGCCTCGACCCCGGCTCGCATCCGGACCCCGGCCCGCTGACGTCAGCGGGCCGGGGTCTTCGGTGTGTGCTGGGGCCTCGACCGCCGTCCACAGCCGTGTCCGATTTCCGCCAGCCGATGTCGGAGGCGCGTGACAGAGTTGAGGCATGAGCTTCCCCGTGATCGACTTCGACGAGCGGTATCGCGCGATCAGCGCGCGCGACACCCGCTTCGACGGCCAGTTCGTCACGGCGGTGCGCACGACCGGCATCTACTGCCGGCCGAGCTGTCCCGCCCGCACGCCGAAGCCGGCGAACGTCACGTTCTATCCGACCAGCGCGGCTGCCCACGAAGCGGGCTACCGTGCCTGCAAACGGTGTCTGCCGGAGGCAGCGCCCGGCTCGCCCGCGTGGAACGTGCGCAGCGATGTCGCCGCGCGGGCCATGCGCCTGATCTCCTCCGGAGTCGTCGAGCGCGAGGGTGTCTCGGGCCTCGCGCAGCGCCTCGGGTACTCGACCAGGCACCTCACGCGTCTGCTGTCGGCCGAGCTCGGCGCCGGGCCGCTCGCACTGGCCAGAGCGCATCGGGCTCATACCGCGCGCATGCTGCTCGTCGGCACGAGCCTGCCGGTGTCCGACGTCGCGTTCTCGGCGGGCTTCGCGAGCATCCGACAGTGCAACGACACGATCCGCGAGGTCTTCGGTCTGACACCGGGCGAGCTGCGTGCTCGGCGGCGGGGGAGCATCACTGCCGCGCCGGGGTCCATCGACCTGATCCTGCCGTATCGCGGTCCGCTGGACTCGTCGGGCATCTTCGAATGGATGGCGGCTCGCGCGATCCCCGGTGCAGAGGAGGCAGGGGAGTCCTCGTTCTCCCGGCACCTGCGGATGGTCGGCGGACCGGCCTGGTTCGAGGTGCGTCGGGATGCCGATGAGCGGCTGCACCTGCGCACGCGCGTCACCCAGTTGGGAGACCTCGCACCGCTCGTCTCGACGGCCCGGCGCCTCTTCGACCTGGACGCCGATCCGCTCGCGATCGACGAGGCGCTGAGCGCGCACCCCGAACTCGCCCCCCTCGTGGCGCGCACGCCGGGGATCCGGGTGCCCGGCTCCGCCGACCCGCACGAGATGCTGATCAGGGCGATGGTGGGGCAGCAGATCACGGTGGTCGCCGCGCGCACGGCGCTGACCGCGCTGACCGAGGCGCTGGGCGAGCGCATCGAGGGCGGCATCCTGTTCCCGACCATGGCGGCGATCGCCGAGCATGGCGCCGAGGTGCTGCGCGGGCCCGCCGCACGCATCAGATCGATCGTGGGAGCGGCCGAGGCTCTCGCCGACGGGTCGCTGCAGCTCTCGGTCGGCGACGATGCCGGCGAGCAGCGCGCGGCGCTGCTCGCGATGCCCGGCGTCGGGCCGTGGACGGCCGACTACGTACGGATGCGGGTGCTCGGCGACCCCGACGTGATGCTTCCCGGCGACGTCGCGCTGCGTGCCGGTGCAGCCGCCGCGGGACTGCCCGCCGAACCCCGCCCGCTCGTGGCGTGGGCGGAGCGCGTCGCGCCCTGGCGCAGCTACCTCAGCGCACACCTGTGGCGCGCGGCCCCGGTGCGGGCGCCGCGTCGCCGTCCCTCGAGCCTCACTGCGCGTCCCTCCACTCTCATCTCGAAGGAGTCCTCATGACCGCCCTCATCCAGACCGTCGACACTCCCGACGGGCCGTTCACGATCCTCGCCGACGAGCAGCAGCGCGTGCTCGCTTCCGGCTGGACCGCCGATCGCGAGGCCATCCTCGTCCGCCTCCCGGCCGCGCACCGCCCCGTCGACGTGCGAGACGGCGAGACGGATGCCGCAGCGGCCGCGCACGCGTACTACGCCGGCGACGTGACGGCGATCGACGCCGTGGCGGTGTCGCAGCAGGGAACCGCGCTGCAGCAGCTCGGGTGGGCGGCACTGCGGGCGATCGCCCCGGGGGAGCCGCTGACGTACACGTCGTTCGCCGCTCGTCTCGGCAATCCCCAGGCCGTGCGGGCCGCCGCCTCGATCTGCGCCAGGAACGCTCCAGCGCTGTTCGTGCCGTGCCACCGCGTCCTGCGCACCGATGGCACCCTCGGCGGATTCGCCTGGGGTCTGCCCGTGAAGCAGAGCCTGCTCGCCCGCGAGGCCGCCGTCTGACCGGCTCCCGCGCGAGGGGAGAGGCGCCGACCTCTTTCTGCGGATCGGGAATCTCTCTTGCGCTCAGCTGGTTCTCAGGAATAGGCTGGTGGGCTGTCGCGCCGACCGGACGACACCGCCGAGCCCCTGAGGAGGACATCATGACATCGATCGTCACTGCGCCGATCGCCGCTCACGGCTCGACCCCGGCGCGTCCGCTCCGCTAGAGCCCACTCGGAGTCGCATCGTGACTCCCCCGCTTCGGACGCCGGACTCCGAGAGTCTTCTCCGCGCCCGCCCCCGTTCAGTAACCGCTTTCCATACGAAACTCGTCTGAGAGACATGTCTTCCTCGCCTTCATCGTCGAACAGCTCACCGTCGTCATCCCTCTCCACACCGGCAGCCCTGTGGCGGCTCAAGCCGTTCGTGAAGCCCGTCATCTGGCGGCTCGCGGGCGGCGCCCTCAGCGCGCTCGCCGCCGCCGTCATCGCCCTGATGATCCCGATCGTTCTCGAGCAGATCATCCGCGGGCCGGTGCAGACCGGAGCCATCGACGCCATCGTCTGGGGTGCGCTCGCCGTGTTCGGCCTCGCCCTCGGCGAGGCGCTCATGGTGTGGCTGCGCCGCCAGTTCGTGCTCAATCCCGCCACCCAGGTCGAGTACAAGATGCGCACAGAGCTGTACTCGCGGCTGCAGACGCTGCCCGTCGCATTCCACGACCGCTGGCAGTCGGGTCAGCTCCTGAGCCGCATGATGCAGGACATCGGCCTGATCCGCCGCTGGCTCGCGTTCGGTCTCGTGCTGCTCGTCGTCAACGTCCTGACCATCATCATCGGCGCCGTGCTGCTCTTCCGCTGGCACTGGCTGCTGGGCACGATCTTCATCGTCACGGCGATCCCGCTCTGGATCCGCGGCTACCTGTTCGAGAAGCGCTACGGCGCCCTGACGCGGCGCAGCCAGGACCAGGCCGGCGACCTCGCCACCAGCGTCGAGGAGAGCGTGCACGGCATCCGCGTGCTCAAGGCGTTCGGGCGCGGCAAGCACGCCCTCCGTCGGTTCAGCCGCCAGGCCGAGACGCTGCGCGAGACCGAGATGAGCAAGGCCGGAGCGATCTCGTCGATCTGGTTCTGGCTCGACCTCATGCCGCAGATCGCGTTCGGTCTGAGCCTCATGTCGGGCATCTGGCTGATCTCGCAGGGCGCCATCGAGCTGCCCGAGCTGTTCGCGTTCTTCGCCATGGCGACCGTGCTGCGCTGGCCCATCGAGTCGATCGGCTTCCTGTTCTCGTTCATGCTCGACGCGCGCACGGCGACGGATCGCGTGTTCGACATCTACGCCGAGATCAACACGATCACCGATCCCGAGAACCCGGTGCACATCGAGAACCCGCGCGGCGAACTCGCCTTCGACGGTGCGCACTTCCGCTATCAGGACGCAGGGGCGCACGAGCGCGACCTGCTCGACGGCATCGACCTCGTGCTCCGGCCGGGCGAGACCATGGCGCTCGTCGGCCTGACCGGCAGCGGCAAGACGACGCTCACGACTCTCCCGACCCGCCTGTACGACGTGACAGGCGGGCGCGTGACCCTCGACGGCGTCGACGTCCGCGACCTGCCGCTGGCGGAGCTGCGTCAGCACATCGCGATGGCCTTCGAGGATGCGACGCTGTTCTCCGCATCCGTGCGGGAGAACGTCCTGCTCGGTCGCGCCGACCTCGACGTGCACAGCGACGAGGCCGAGCGGGTGCTGCGCGAAGCGCTCGACGTCGCACAGGCGTCGTTCGTCGACACGCTCCCCGAGGGCGTCGAGACGATCATCGGCGAGGAGGGGCTGAGCCTGTCCGGTGGGCAGCGTCAGCGACTCGCTCTCGCCCGTGCCGTCGCCGCGAAGCCCAAGGTCCTCGTGCTCGACGACCCGCTGTCGGCGCTCGACGTCGACACCGAAGCACTCGTCGAGGAGGCGCTGCGCCACGTACTGGCCGACACGACGGCGCTGATCGTCGCGCACCGTCCCTCGACGGTGGCGCTCGCCGACCGGGTCGCCCTGCTCGAGGCAGGACGCGTCACGGCGGTCGGCACGCACTCCGAGCTGCTGAAGTCGAGCAGCCACTACCGGCACGTCATCTCGAGCCTCGAGGCCGAGGAGGCGGCGCGCACCGGTGCGATCCCGATCATCCGCGACGAGCAGGACGAGATCGAGGATGCCGTGCGCGAGGGCATCCGCGAGGAGACCCCCGACGACGAAGACCTGTTCACCGAGAAGGAAGTGCAGCGATGAGCTCCGCGATCACCGGAACCCAGGACGAGGACCGCTCCCGCTACACACGCGAGGAGAGCCGGGCGATCCGCCGCAGGTCGCTGCGCCTGCTCGGATCGCTCGTGCGCGCGTTGAAGCCGCAGATCGTGCTCGCCGCGGTCGTGCTCGTGATCTCCACCGCGCTGCAGGTGTCGGGCCCCATCCTGATCAGCATCGGCCTCGACCGCGCCCTGCCCGCCGTGCTCGAGCGCGCCGACTGGATGCCGACGTTCATGATCGGCGGCATCTATCTGCTCGCCGGTGCCGTCGCTGCGGCCATGATCGCCTGGTACGTGATCATCGCGGCGAAGCTGACCCAGGCGGTGCTGCTCGACCTCCGCAAGCGGATCTTCCTGCACACCCAGCGCCTCAGCCTCGAGTTCCACGAGTCGTACACGTCCGGGCGCATCATCTCACGGCAGACGAGCGACCTGGACTCGATCCGCGAGCTGCTCGACGGCGGTCTCAACGAGCTCGTCTCCGGAGTGCTGTTCGGCCTGTTCACCTTCATCGCCCTGTGCGTGTGGGACTGGCAGTCGGGACTGATCCTCGCGATCGGCGGCATCCCGCTGTTCTTCCTGATGCGCTGGTTCTACTCACGGTCGCAGCTCGTGTACCGCGAATCGCGCGTCATCAGCGCGAAAGTCATCGTGCAGTTCGTCGAGACCATGACGGGCATCCGCGCGGTCAAGGCCTTCCGCAAGGAACCCCGCAACGACGATTCGTTCCAGCAGATCGCCGGGGAGTACCGAGACGTCAACCGCCGCTCGATGCTCCTGTTCGGCACCTTCGAGCCCGGGCTGATGGGCGTCGCGGCGCTCGTGCTCGGCATCGTCGTGCTGTGGGGCGGCATCCGGGTGTCGGGCGATGCGCTCACCGTCGGCGTGCTGCTGTCGGCGGTGCTGTACGTGCGCAACTTCTTCGCGCCCATGCAGGAGATCGCGATGTTCCTGAACTCGTACCAGTCGGCGACGGCTGCACTCGAGAAGGTGTCGGGAGTCCTCGAAGAGGTGCCGACGGTGCCCGACCCCGAGAAGCCGGTCGACCTGTGGGAGTCGCGCGGGCACGTGCGGTTCGACGAGGTCACGTTCGGGTACAACGGCGAGAAGACGATCCTGCCGAACTTCACCCTCGACATCCCCGCGGGGCAGACCATCGCGCTCGTCGGCACGACGGGTGCGGGCAAGTCGACGCTGGCCAAGCTGATCTCGCGGTTCTACGATCCGTCGCTCGGCACGGTCACGCTCGACGGTGTCGACCTGCGCGACCTGCACCCGAAGGATCTGCGGCGTGCGATCGTCATGGTGACGCAGGAGGCGTACCTGTTCAGCGGCACTGTGGCCGACAACATCGCGCTGGGCAAGCCCGACGCATCGCTCGACGAGATCCGGGCCGCGGCCCGTGCGGTCGGCGCCGACGAGTTCATCTCGTCGCTGCCCGACGGCTACAACACCGACGTGAACAAGCGCGGCGGCCGGGTGTCGGCCGGACAGCGGCAGCTCATCTCGTTCGCGCGCGCGTTCCTCGCCGACCCCTCGGTGCTGATCCTCGACGAGGCGACGGCGTCGCTCGACATCCCGTCGGAGCGTCTGATCCAGGACGCCCTGCAGACGCTGCTCAAGGACCGCACGGCCATCATCATCGCGCACCGCCTGTCGACGGTCGCGATCGCCGATCGGGTGCTGGTCATGGAGCACGGCCGCATCATCGAGGACGACAGCCCCGACGCGCTCATCGGCGGCACGGGCAAGTTCGCGCAGCTGCACGCGGCCTGGCAGGAGACCCTCGTCTAGCTCGCAGAAGTCGCGGGCAGGAGGGCAGGGTCGAGAGGGGCGGAGCGGCGAACGCCAGGGCGGGGACAGAGTGCGTGGGCACTGGGTAGCATCGAAGCATGGATCCGCTGCTGCTCATCGAGTGGTGGTGGGTCGCGCCCGTCGCGGCCGGAGGAGTCGCCGCGGGAGGAATCGGGATGCGGAGGCGGAGCATGAAGAGCGGACGCCGGCTCGCGATCGACGCCGCGCGGCACGACCTCAGACAGGCGCAGCAGCTCGCGACCGAACGTCGCATGGCCGCCCGACTGGCCAGGGCCGAGTACGCGCGCGTCTCGGCCGAGCGCAGCGCGCGGCGGGCGACGCCCGAGCAGGTCGCCGGAGCCAAACGGATGCTGCGCGAGAAGGAGAACGACGCGAAGGCCGCTGCGGCCGACGTCCGAGCCAAGCAGGTGCGGCTCAGCGCTGCGCGGGCGGCGTTGCCCGCGGCATCCGCTCCTCGACCGCTCGAGCGGCTGCAGGCCGAGCACGAGGCGATCACCGCGCGGTGGATGCGGTACGAGACGGATGCGTCGCTGCAGATCGCCTATCCGGCGATGACCGACGTCAAGCAGCCCGCGACGGCGGCCTACCTGCGGGCGGCGGGCGCCGCGGTCGACGCCCGCCGCGCTGCGGGCGGGAAGGTCACGACGCCGGCGGAGTTCGCCGCCTATCGCGACGCGGTCGCCGATCTGGAGCGGGCGTTCGAGGCGGCGGAGCATGCGGCGCGGGTGCAGGCAGGGGAAGCCCCTGCGGCGCCGACCTGGCAGGATGCCGCGCAGGACATGATCTCGCGGTCGGCGGAGGCCTTCGACCGTGCGGCCGGAGCCGCCGCCTCCGCGTTCGCCGCGTGGAACGATCGGAAGCAGCGGCCCGACAAGCGCTAGCCGACGCGCTCACGCGGTGAGGGACGCGCTCACCGCCGCGCTCGCGCTCACGCGCTCACGCGCTCACGCGCTCACGCCACGTGCCCTCGCGGGTTCACCTCACTCCCGGATGGTTCGCGACCGCACGAGTTCGCGGTACCAGTGTCCCGAGTCCTTCACGGTGCGCTCGAGCGTGTCGAAGTCGACGCGCACGATGCCGAATCGCTTGGCATAGCCGTAGCCCCACTCGAAGTTGTCGAGGAGCGACCACACGAAGTAGCCGCGCAGGTCGACGCCTCGCTGCAGGGCTCGGTGCGCGGCCGTGAAGTGTCTCCGCAGATAGTCGGTGCGCTCAGGGTCGGGGACGCTGCCGTCGTCGGCGATTTCGTCGTCGAACGCCGCGCCGTTCTCGGTGACCATGAGCGCCTGCTCGGGGAACTGCTGCGAGAGTGAGACGAGGAGCTCTTCGAGACCCTCCGGTGCGATGTTCCAGCCCATGGCCGTGTACGGGCCCGGCTGCTCGACGAATTCGACGAGCTGGTCGCTGCCGGGCCAGGCGGTGCCTCCCTCGGCGCCCTTGTGTCCGTCGTTCTGCTGCTTCTCCGACACACCGTCCCAGAGTCGCACGGTGGCGGTGAAGTAGTAGTTGACGCCCAGCACGTCGATCGGCTGGTGCACGGCCGCCAGGTCGCCGTCTCGGACGAACGACCAGTCGGTCACGGAGGCCGTGTCCGCGAGCAGGTCGGCGGGGTATTCGCCGCGCAGCATCGGACCGGTGAATGCGCGGTTCGCGAGCGCGTCGATCCGTCGCATCGCCTCGGCCGCCCCGTCGCCCTGTCCGCGCAGCACATGGAAGTTCAGCGTCACGGAGTAGTCGGGGTCGCCCGTCGAGGTGGCGCGGAGCGCCTGCAGCGCTCGACCGTGGGCGAGGTTGAGGTGGTGCACGGCGGCGAGAGCGGATGCCGGTTCGTGGCGCCCTGGCGCATGACCGCCCTGCCCGTATCCGAGGTAGGCGGAGCACCACGGCTCGTTGAGCGTGGTCCAGGTGTCGACGCGGTCGCCGAGCGCTGCGCCCATGACCTCGGCGTACCGTTCGAACGCGTCCGTCGTCTCGCGGGAGGTCCAGCCGCCGGCGTCTTCCAGGTACTGGGGGAGGTCCCAGTGGTAGAGCGTCGCCACCGGGCGGATGCCGCGGTCGCGCAGACCGTCGACGAGGCGCGAGTAGAAGTCGATGCCCGCCTGGTTCACGGCACCCGAGGCCGTGGGCACGATGCGCGGCCAGGCGATCGAGAACCGGTATGCCTGCAGCCCGAGGTCGGCCATGAGGTCGAGGTCCTGCTCGACGCGGTGGTAGTGGTCGCAGGCGACGTCGCCGGTGTCGCCGTTCCACACCGTGCCCGGCGTGCGGCTGAACGTGTCCCAGATCGAGGGGGTGCGGCCGTCCTCGGCTGCTGCCCCCTCGATCTGGTACGAGGCGGTCGCCGAGCCGAACACGAAACCCTCGGGCAGCACGAGACCGCTGCCGCGGTAGTCGCCCGCCGGCCCGAGCCCCCTCGTGTCGTGGCTCATCGCGTCACCTGGCCGAGGTCGACGTCGTACGTTCTGCGCTCGCCGTCGGGGGCGGTCACGGTCACCGCGACGATCCCTTCGCCGCCGGGGAACACCCGCACCTCGAGACCCTCGTGGTAGTCGTAGTCAGGGCGATCGGTGCGCGCGCCCCATGGCAGAGCGGTGCCGGGGCGGACGTACAGGGGCAGCGAGTCGAAGTCGTGGGTCTCGCGACGCCATCCGCCCCCCGTGACCGTCTCGCCCGTGAGCAGGGACGTCCATTCGCCGTCGGGCAGATAGAACTCCACCGACCCGTCGGCCGAGAACACCGGAGCGACGAGCAGGCTCGACCCGAGCATGTACTGGCGGTCGAGGTATCCGACCGCTGGGTCCTCGGGGAACTCCAGCTGCAGGGGCCGCATCAG
The DNA here is from genome assembly GCF_041954735.1 of Microbacterium sp. LS_15. Taxonomy (NCBI): domain Bacteria; kingdom Bacillati; phylum Actinomycetota; class Actinomycetes; order Micrococcales; family Microbacteriaceae; genus Microbacterium; species Microbacterium sp. LS_15. The sequence goes on from NZ_JAVAYD010000011.1 coordinate 27,812, forward strand.
GGGGATGCCGGTCGCCGCGGCATCCAGTCCCTGCTGGTACAGGTACGGCATGAGCCGCATCTTCAGGTGGGTGAACCGGCGGGTCACGTCGACGGCCTCGTCGTCGAACGCCCACGGCACGCGGTACGAGCTCGACCCGTGGAAGCGCGAGTGCGAGCCCAACAGACCGAAGGCCGTCCAGCGCTTGAACACCCCGGCGTCCGGCGTGCCCTCGAAGCCGCCGATGTCGTGGCTCCAGAACGCGAAGCCGCTGAGGGCGAGGGAGAGCCCGCCGCGCAGCGTCTCCGCCATCGACGCGTACGTCGACGTGGAGTCGCCGCCCCAGTGCACCGGCATGCTCTGGCCGCCCGCCGTCGCGGAGCGGGCGAAGAGCACGGCGTCGTCGGCGCCCCGTGCCTCGGTCAGCACGTCGTGCACGGCCCGGTTGTACAGGTCGGTGTAGAGGTTGTGCATGCGGAGGGGGTCGGAGCCGTCGGCCCAGACGACCTCGGTGGGGATGCGCTCGCCGAAGTCGGTCTTGAAGCAGTCGACGCCCTGCTCGACGAGACGGCGCAGGTGCGCCTGGTACCAGGCGGTGGCCTCGGGGTTCGTGAAGTCGACGAGTCCCATGCCGGCCTGCCACAGGTCCCACTGCCACACCGAGCCGTCGGGGCGGCGCACGAGGAAGCCCTGGTCGGCCGCCTCGCGGAACAGGGGGGAGCGCTGACCGATGTACGGGTTGATCCACACGCAGACGCGCAGGTCCTTCTCGTGCAGGCGCGCGAGCATCCCGTCGGGGTCGGGGAACACGCGGGGATCCCACTCGAAGTCGCACCAGTTGAACTCGCGCATCCAGAAGCAGTCGAAGTGGAACACCGACACAGGCAGTTCACGTGCCGCCATCTCGTCGATGAACGACGTGACCGTCTGCTCGTCGTAGTCGGTGGTGAAGCTCGTCGACAGCCACAGGCCGTACGACCATGCGGGCACGACGGGCGGGCGGCCCGTGAGCGCGGTGTAGCGGCCGAGCACGTCCTTCGGGGTGGGGCCGGCGATGACGAAGTACTCCAGGACCTCGCCGTGCACCGAGAACTGCACGCGCTCGACCGCCTCGGAGCCGATCTCGTACGAGACGTGGCCCGGATCGTTCACGAGCACGCCGTAGCCCCGGTTCGACAGGTGGAACGGGATGCTCTTGTAGGCCTGCTCGCTGGACGTGCCGCCGTCGGCGTTCCAGATGTCGACCGACTGGCCGTTCTTGACGAGTGGGCCGAAGCGCTCGCCGAGTCCGTACACGAGTTCACCGACGCCGAGGTCGAGCTGCTCGTGCACGAATGCCGTCGCGGTCGCAGGAGAGCCGCCCTGACGGGCGTTGTCGACGATGCCCGCGTCGACCTGTGCGTCGGGGGCGAGGCGCACGTAGCCCTGGGCCTTGTGGCCGCTGCCCGTGACGCGCCGTCCGTCGACCTCGAAGGAGAGGTCCCACGGCGCCCCCGGTGCGATGCGCGCGACGAGCGCACCGGCATCCAAGGATCCGCCGGCGTCGCCGAGCGACACCCGAGCCGAGCCCGTACCGGCGCCCGTGAGCGCGAAGCCGCCGTGCCACTGCGCGCCCTCGTGGTGGGCGATGCGCACGCGGACGACTCCTTCCGCGGGGGAGGAGAGCGTCGTCGTGAGCACCGGGCGGTTGAGCGTGTCGCCTCGCTTGGCGATCACCATGGTCGGCGCGGTGACGACGATGCCCGGACCGTCGGGGGTGGAGGTCTCGGCGATGTCGTAGGCCTCCTGCGCGTAGAGCGCCGTGACGCCCGGACGCAGCTGCCAGAACCCGTCGGTGAACTTCATTACTTGACTGCTCCTGCCGTGATGCCGCGTGTCAGCGTGCGCTGGAAGATGAGGAAGAAGATGAGCGTGGGGATGATGCCCAGCAGGGCCGACGCGCTCGTGGTGGTGACGTCCATCAACCGGTCGCCCTGCAGCACGCTGATCGCGACCGGGACCGTCTGGTTGGCGTTCGAGGCGAGGAACGTCAGGGGGATGAGGAACTCGTTCCACGTCCAGATGAAGAAGAAGATGAGCAGCACCGACAGCGTCGGGCGGCTGATCGGGAACACGACGCGCCAGAGGATCTGCCAGCGGTTGGCTCCGTCGAGGGACGCGGCTTCGAGCACCTCCTTAGGGAACGTGCCGTAGACCGACGAGAGCAGGTAGGTGCCGAACGCCGCCTGGATCACCGTGAACACGATGATGACCGACCACACGTTGTCGTAGAGCCCGACGGATTTGAACATGTAGTAGAGCGGGTAGAGCAGCGCCTCCTGCGGCAGCAGGTTCGCGAGCAGGAAGAGCAGCACGATCCAGGAGCGACCTCGCACGCGTCCGATGCCGATCGCGAAGGCGTTCAGCATCGAGATCACGACCGCCAGCACGGCGACGATGCCCGAGATGAAGATCGAGTTCCAGACCTTCTCGGGGAAGTTCACCCGCTCCCAGAACTTGATGATCCCGCCGAAGTCGAGGCTCTCGGGGAACGCGAGGGGGCCGGAGGTCGCGTAGTCGACCGGTGACTTGAACGAGTTCACGAGCACGAGGTAGAACGGCGCGATCACGAGCAGCGCACCGATCACGATGAGCGCGAGCAGCAGCCAGTCGACAGGGCGCTTCTTCGTCATGCCGCCGCGGGGACGGGTCTTGGTCGGCTTGCCGGTGACGATGGCGGTGGTGGCGTGCATCACAGACCCGCCCTTTCCTTGCGCTCGAGCGAGTTCTGCACCCGGATGAAGATGATCGACACGATGACCACGACGATGGTGAGCACGGTCGCGATGGTCGCGCCGTATCCGACGTTCCGCTTGGTGAAGAACTCCTGGTACGCGTAGTACGCGGGCACGAGAGTCGAACCGGCCGGTCCGCCGCGCGTGATGATGTAGACCGGGCCGAAGACCTTGAGCGCGGCGATCGTGCAGGTGAGCGTCACGACGAAGATCTCGGGACGGATGATGCTCATGGTGATGGCGGAGAAGCGCTGGAACCAGTTCGCGCCGTCGAGCTCTGCCGCTTCGTACAGCTCGGGGTCGACGCGCTGCAGCGCGGCCATGAACACCACCACGGGGTAGCCGAGCTGCACCCAGACCATGACGACCATGAGCACGATCAGCGCGGAGGGCATCTGGCCGAGCCAGTCGTAGGACGGGATGCCGAAGGCGCCGAGGATCTGGTTGAGGGCGCCGTCGCCGCCCGGCCGCACGATCCATCCGATGACGATGCCGGCGACCGCGATGGGCAGGATCTGCGGGAGGTAGTACGTCGCGCGGAGGAAGCTGCCGACCTTGCCGCCGAACTTGCGTCCGACGACGTCGAAGAGCAGGGCGGCCACGACCAGTCCGACGATCGTCGGGACGACCACCATCGCGATGATCATCCACACGGAGTTTCCGAACGAGGTCCAGAAGTCGCTGTCGGTGAGGATCTTCTGCCAGTTCTCGAGTCCGATGAACTCCGGCGTGCGCACGCCCTTCCATTTCGTGAAGGTGAGGTACACGTTCCAGATCAGCGGCACGATGACGACGACCAGCAGCAGGACGAAGCCGGGCAGCAGGTACATCCAGTACGCGCCGGTGCCGCCGCGGCGCTGCGGGATGGACGGCTGTTCGGGCGGCAGCGTGGTGCGGCCCTTGCTCGTGCGGGGTTCGCGCGTGGCGAGTGTCATGTTCTTCTCCAGGAGGATGCGGAGGGCGACGCGAGCGCCGCCCTCCGCGAATCGATCAACGGAATTCCGCTGTGCCCTCGTCGTACTGCTCGCCGAGGTTCTTGTCGGTGGTCTCCGCGTCCTGCGAGCCCGTGATGAGGCCCTGGAGCTCCTGCACGATGACGTCGTAGAAGCCGGGTGCGGGCCAGTCCGGGTAGAACGAGAGGCCGTCGGCGTCGAGCACGCCGTTGAACGTCTCGATGAGCGCGGCGCTCTTCTCGTCGGTGATGTCGGCTGTGTCGGCGGCGACGGGCAGCCCGCCGTTGTTGCCGATGATGGCCTGGATCTCGGGGCGCATCGTGATGTCGATGAACTGGTAGGCCAGCTCCTTGTTCGCGGCGTTCTCGGGGACGACCCAGAGGTTGCCCGAGGAGCCGAGCGACAGGTCGGCACCGGGGAAAGCGGTCATCGTCCAGTCGAAGCCGGTCGCCTCGGCGACGAAGCGGCCGAACCACCACGAGCCGGACACGAAGATGGGGGAGGTGCCGTTGATGAACGAGACTCCCGCGTCCTCGGCCTTGACCGACGAGACGTCGGAGGCGATGTACCCCTTGTCGACGTACTCCTTCAGCGTCTCGGTGGCGGAGCTGATCTCCGGTCCCTGCCAGTCGACCTCGCCGTCGTACAGCTGATAGGCGTCGACGAAGCTGCGGTCGCCCTCGAGCAGCGCGAGCTGGTACCAGAGCTGACCCAGCGGGTACTCGGCCCCTGCCTCGGCGAGCGGGGTGACGCCCTTCGCGACGAACGCGTCGAGCACGGCCACGAACTCCTCGTAGGTGGTGGGGATCTCGAGGCCGGCCTCGGCGAACGCGTCCTGGTTGTAGTAGACGCCCACGAACTCGCCGTAGTTCGGGATGCCGAACCAGGTGTCGCCGCCCATCACGCCGTCCTCCGAGTACTTCGCGGTGGTCTGCAGCGAGGGAGCGAGCTTCTCGTCCCAGCCGTACTCGTCGACCGCGTCGGAGATGTCGGCGATCAGGCCGGTCGAGGCCAGGAATCCGGCCGTGGCGTTGCCCTTGTTGAACTCCATGAGGTCGGGGGCGGCGTCGGTGTCGAGCACCTGGCTCGCCGTCTTCTGGATCTGCTCGAACGACTTCTCCTCGAACTCGACCGTAGCTCCCGTCTCCTCCTCGAAGATCGAGATGGCCTCCGCCCAGGCCTTCCCCATGGCGCTGTCCGCGCCCTCGTAGTGCCAGAGCTTCAGGGTCTGGCCGTCGCCGCCCTCGTCTCCTGAGCCGGCGCCGCAGCCGCTCAGGGCGAGCCCTGCCGCGGTGAGCGCGGCCACGGCGGCCAGCGTCTTGGTCGTGCGGATGTTGCGTGCCATCGTCGGCACTCCTTTCTCGGTGGCCTCACGGGCCGGGACACTTCTTCGGGTCGTCTTCAGTTGTGGCCTGTACGTCATCGAAGCGTTTCGACAACGCGCAGACGATCGCGACGAGGAGCGGTTCGCTACTCCCGGGCGGGAGCGATCGAGCCGGCCTCGCGGTACTCGGGTGGGATGAGGTGGATGCGCGGCGTCGATCCGCCGCTCTCGACGCTGCCGACGGCGAGGTCGACCGCGAGCTCGCACGACTGCTGCGGCACGAGGGGGATCGTGTCGACGGCGACCGACAGCTCGGTCGTGTCGAAGGATGCCGCGGCCGAGACGACCGAGACGTCCTCGCCGACGCGCAGTCCGCGGTCGGCGACGGTCGCGAGCAGGATCTCGTGCACGTCGCCGACCGCGTGCACGATGAACGCGCGGTCGCCCCGGTCGAGGGCGGCCTCGCACGTGGAGCGCACGGACGCGGCATCCGTCGTCGTGTCGCCGGTCGTCGCCCAGGCGAGGGCGATGTCGCGGTGCGCGGCGCGGTCGGTGACGCCGGCGAGCAGACGCCGGGGGAAGTTCGACTTGCGGTATGACACCTCGGTCTGGCCGAGCAGCATGGCGCGTCGGTGCCCGGCATCGGCGAGCCGGTCGATCGCGAGCGCGCCCGCCGCCTCGAAGTCGAGGTCGACGCAGGTCAGGCCCTCCGCGTCGTCGGGGATGCCGATGAACACCGTCGGCGTGCGGACGCTGCGCGCGATGGCGGCGCGGTCGTCGTCCGGCGCGACATCGAGCACGAGGATCGCGTCGACGAGGCGGCTCGCCGCGACGCGGTTCATCCCGTCCGAGGTCTGCTCGTCGGTGAGGAGCAGGATGTCGTAGCCCCGGCGCCGGGCGGCGACAGCCGTGGCGAGCACGAAAGCCATGTGGGTGGGGGCGTGCGTGTCGGCGCGCAGCGGCTCAGTGAGGGCGAAGATGTGGGTGCGGCGGCCCGCCAGCATGCGGGCGCCGGCGTCCGGCTCGTAGCCGAGCGTGCGAGCCGCATCCTCGATGCGGCGGCGCGTCTTCTCGGAGACCGGGCGCTTGCCGCTGAGCGCGTAGGAGACGGTGCTGATCGACACCCCGGCGGCGTGCGCCACCTCATGGATCGTCGTCATCGGGACTCCGTCGTCGCTCGTTCGGGAACATCGTCGAAGCGCTTCGCCAGCGCTCTGAAGTGATGATAGGCACGCTCGGCGGGGGAGCGCAAGCTTTTTGTGGCGACTCGCAACAAATCCGTGATCTCCGCCGCGGGAGAACATCGGAGGTCCGTGCCGACAGGGCGACGGGCCTCGACGAGGGAGGGGGCGGCGACCCCGCCGCCGGCCTACGGCGTGACGCGGATCTCGGCGATGACCTCGGAGTACTCCGTCTCGCCGACGGGCGTGAAGCCGACGCGCAGGAAGAAGGCCTCAGGGCCGTCCTCCCCGGCTTCGTAGATGACGTTCACGTGGTCGACGCCGCGGGAGCGCGCCTCCTCCACGAGCTGCTCGACGGCGAAGCGACCCACGCCCTTGCCCTGATCGTCGGCGTCGACGTTGATGCGCCACAGGACGGAGCGGAAGTGCTCCTCGGGCGCCTCCGAGTCGAAGTTCGCACTCACGAAGCCGACGACCTGGTCGCCGTCGAGCACGACGCGCTGCCAGGAGGTCTGCGGGTTGATGACGGTCGCCGCGATGCCGTAGGACACCGGAGCGAGGAACTGCTCCTGTCCGGGCTTGAGCGACAGGTTGTTCACGGCGACGATCGTCGCAGCGGAGAGTTCGACCATGCGCAGTTCGGACATAGACACAGGCTAACCCCTCCGGCCCGCTCCTACCCAGAGACGAGCAGATTCTCGAGGGCGAGAAGCCCTCAGGTATCTTGGTATCGAGACAATTCTGCCCTCGTGAACGGAGAACCTCCCGGTGACCGACGACGCCATCATCTACACCTACACGGACGAGGCTCCCGCGCTCGCCACAGCTTCCTTCCTCCCGATCATCCAGGCCTTCACCGGCCAGGCGGGCATCGACGTCGAGACGCGGGACATCTCCCTCGCCGGTCGCATCCTCGCCGCCTTCCCGCAGAAGCTCGCTCCGGAGCAGCAGGTCGGCGACGCACTGGCCGAGCTCGGCGGACTCGCCACCCTGCCCGAGGCGAACATCATCAAGCTCCCGAACATCTCGGCATCCATCCCGCAGCTGAAGGGCGCGATCGCCGAGCTGCAGGCTCAGGGCTACGACATCCCCGACTTCCCCGACGAGCCCTCGTCGCTCGAGGAGAAGGACATCCGCGCGCGCTACGACCGCATCAAGGGCTCCGCCGTGAACCCGGTGCTGCGTGAGGGCAACAGCGACCGCCGCGCGCCGCTCGCCGTGAAGAACTACGCGAAGAAGCACCCGCACCGCAACAAGCCGTTCGCCGAGGGGTCGAAGACCCGCGTCGCGACGCTCGGTCACGACGACTTCAAGCACAACGAGCGCTCCTGGGTGGCCGCCCACGACGACGTGCTGAGCTTCCGCCACATCGCCGCCGACGGCACGGTCACGGTGCTGAAGCAGGGCCTCAAGGTCCTGCCCCGCGAGATCGTCGACGCGACCTTCCTGTCGGCGTCCCACCTCGACGCGTTCCTCGCGGAGACGCTCGAGACCGCGAAGGCCGACGACGTGCTCTACTCGGTGCACCTCAAGGCCACGATGATGAAGGTCAGCGACCCGATCATCTTCGGTCACGTCGTGAAGGCGTTCTTCGCCGACGTGTTCGCCCAGTACGGCGAGCAGCTCGCCGCCGCCGGTCTCAACCCGAACGACGGCCTCGGCTCGATCCTCGCCGGGCTCGAGGGCATCGCCGGGGGAGACGAGATCGCCGCCGCGTTCGCGAAGGCGATCGCCGAGGGGCCGCGCCTCTCGTATGTGAACTCCGACAAGGGCATCACGAACCTGCACGTCCCCAGCGACGTGATCGTCGACGCCTCGATGCCCGCGCTGGTGCGCAACGGCGGAAAGCTGTGGGGCAAGGACGGCGGCGAGGCCGACACCCTCGCGGTCATCCCCGACTCCTCGTACGCGAGCGTCTACCAGGCCGTGATCGACGACGTGATCGCGAACGGCCCGCTCGACCCCGCCACGATCGGCACCGTCCCGAACGTCGGGCTCATGGCTCAGGCGGCCGAGGAGTACGGCAGCCACGACAAGACCTTCGAGATCGCCGCCGCCGGCACCGTGCAGGTGCTCGACAGCGAGGGCACCGTGCTCATCGAGCACGAGGTGGGCGAGGGCGACATCTGGCGCGCCACGCAGACCAAGCACATCCCCGTGATGGACTGGGTCAAGCTCGCCGTCACGCGCGCCCGCGCGACGGGTGTGCCCGCGGTGTTCTGGCTCGACGCGAACCGCTCGCACGACGCGCAGATCATCGCCAAGGTGCACCAGGGTCTCGCGACGCTCGACACCAAGGGCCTCACGATCACGATCCTCGCTCCCGAGGAGGCCACTCGCTACACGCTCGCGCGCATGCGTCACGGCCTCGACACCATCTCGGTGACCGGCAACGTGCTCCGCGACTACCTCACCGACCTGTTCCCGATCCTCGAGGTCGGCACGAGCGCCAAGATGCTCTCGATCGTGCCGCTGCTCGCCGGCGGCGGACTGTTCGAGACGGGAGCAGGAGGCTCCGCGCCGAAGCACGTGCAGCAGCTGGTCGAGCAGAACTACCTGCGCTGGGACTCGCTCGGCGAGTTCTTCGCGCTGGCCGCCTCGCTCGAGCACTTCGCCGACCGCACGGGCAACGAGAAGGCGCGCGTGCTCGCCGAGACGCTGGATGCCGCGACCGGCACCTTCCTCGAGGAGGACCGCTCGCCCGGACGCGCCCTCGGCACGATCGACAACCGCGGCAGCCACTTCTACCTGGGCCTGTACTGGGCGGAGGAGCTGGCCAAGCAGTCGAAGGACGCCGAACTCGCCGCAGCCTTCGCGCCCGTCGCCGCGAAGCTGGCCGAGAACGAGGAGAAGATCGTCTCCGAGCTCAACGCCGTGCAGGGCTCCGCCGTCGAGATCGGCGGGTACTACCGCCCGGACGACGCGCTCGTCTCCGCGGTCATGCGCCCCTCGACGACGCTGAACGAGATCGTCGACGCGCTCAGCTGAGACCGCACAGCGAAAGGGCCGGATGCTCAGCATCCGGCCCTTTCGCGTATCCGCTCGGCGCCCGTCGGGGCGAGCGACTCAGTTGTGGACCGAGACCTCCATGCCCACGGGCGACCACTCGTACACAAACTTGGCGACGTCGATCGGCATGTTCACGCAGCCGTGGCTCATGCGGTTGCCGAAGTTGCTGTGCCAGTAGGTGCCGTGGAAGCCCTCGTCGCCGTTGAAGTAGGTGACCCAGGGGACGTTCGGCGTCTCGGTGATCGAGCCGTCGGGCTCGCGGCTCTTCATGGTCTGCGAGCGCACGTGGGCGTAGACCTTGAAGTTGCCGACGTCGGTCGGCGTCGCAGCCTTGCCGGAGGAGATCTTCCACGACCGCACGACGGCGCCGTTCTCGTAGAGCGTCGCGGTCTGCGAGCTCAGGTTCACGTCGATCTTGCGCAGGAGCGTGACGGCGGTGAACGGGGTCTCGGTGACCGAGATCGGGAACACGCCCTCGCCGGCCTCGAGCTTGTCGGCCACGTCGGACGCGAGGTTCGAGGTGTCGCTCAGTGCGCGGCCGTTGACGCCCTCGGACTCGGTGCGCAGCACCTTGCCCGACGAGTCGACGATCTGCGTGGCGTTGACCGGTGCGCGGTCGACGGCTGCGGGCAGCACGTCGACGGTCGCCTGGATCGCCGCCTGATCCGCCTCGATGCGGAGCGTGCCGTCGTCGTCGACCACGGTGAACCAGGTCGAGGCGGTGGCGGCGTCGACGGGGACCGTGCGCTCCTCGCCGAGGTAGAAGCCGATCGTGCCGAGCATCGTGTTGATCGAGGTCGCCAGGGTCGTGGCGTCCTCGTCGGTCACGGCCGGAGCCGCCTCGGCGGGACCGCCGGGGAATTCGAAGCTCTTGCCGCCGTCGGCGATCGTGTCGGTGAACGCCTCGCTCAGCGCCGCGACGTCGACGCCGGTGCCGGTCGCGGACGGAGTGATGACGTAGCTGCCGGTGGCGGCGTCGAAGACCACGCCTGCGTCGACCGGGTCTTCGAAGCTCGTCGGCACGGCGTCGCGCAGGGCGGCGTCGGCGGTCGAGGGGTCGAGGGTGATCTCACCCGCGACGGGCTCGCCCATCCAGGCGCCGACGTTCCACATCGGGTGCTCGGCGAAGGCCTTGTCGGCGAGGGCGCTCGCGTCGACGGCTGCTCCGAGCTCCGAGCCGGTGAGCACGACGTCGTCGCCCGCACCCGTGAGGGTGACCTCGGTCTCGGCCACGTGCGCGCTGATGACATCGGCGGCCGCGCCGGGCGTGAGCCAGCCCACGGGGATGCCGGCGACCGTGGTGCCGGGGGCGATCAGGATCATCGAGGCGGCGCCGGCGCCGATCACGACGGCCCCGACGCCCAGGCCGATCCACAGTCCGAGGCGCTTCTTCTTGGGCGCCGGCTCGATGGGAGCCCAGGCCAGCGGCTGGTCGCCGCTCTGCGGCGGCATCGAGTCGGTCGGGGTGTCATCACCCGACGGAGTCAGAGCGACCGTGTCGGCGGAGCCCGCCTCGGTCAGTTTCTCAGTCTTCGCATCCTGCGCTGAGATCAGATCGGTCACGAACTTCACCCCCCGGTTCTCACGTGGCCTTTATCACATTCAATGCTACGGGATCGAAGGTAACGAGGGGGCAACGGTCGTGCGGGCCCTCTCGGGCCCGCACGGATCAGGCGACGACGTCGCCCGCGGTCACTCGACGACGGCGATGCCGTCGATCTCGACGAGCATCTCCTCGCGGGGCAGACCCGTAAAGACGGTGGTGCGCGAGGGGAGGACGCCGCTCGGCGTGTTCGCCTCGACGAAGGCGCCGTACGCCTCGTTCATGATCGGGAAGTCCTCGCGCTTGGTGAGGTAGACGCGCAGCATCACGACGTCGTCGAACGTCGCTCCCGAGGCCTCGACTATGGCCTTGACGTTCTCGAGCGTGCGCGTGGTCTGCGCGGCGACGTCGCCGGGGTAGAGGTACTCGTTGGTGACGGCGTCGACCGGGCCCTGGCCGGAGACCTGGACGAACGGGCCCTTGCGCACGCCCTGCGAGAAGGTGTGGGCGGGGGCGGGGGCGGCGTCTGTCGTGATGCGGGTCTTCGAAGTCATGCTGCAAGCCTAGTAGCCTTGTTAGATGCCTCTACAAATTCCGGATCCCGAACTCGGCACCTGGGCGAAGGGCTTCCCGGCCCTGGCGGCAGGGCTGCGTCTCTCCGAGATCGCCGACGCCGACCTCCACCTCTCGGATCTGGTCACCCCGGTGCTCACCGTGCACGAGGCGGCACTGACTCACAACGAGGCGACGGTGTTCTCCTGGGCGGCCGAGAAAGGCGTCCGGCTCGCGCCGCACGGCAAGACGACCATGGCTCCCGCGCTGTGGCAGCGTCTCCTGGACGCGGGCGCCTGGGGGATCTCGGTGGCCACGTCGTGGCAGGCGGAGGTCGCGGTTCAGGCCGGCGTCTCGACCGTGCTCATCGCGAACGCCGTCACCGATGCGGCAGCAGCACGGCGATTCGGCGAGCTGCTCGCCGCCGACCCCGAGCTGCGCATCCTGTGCTGGGCCGACTCCGAGCGGACGGTCGAGATCCTCGCGGGTGCGCTCGAGGGCGCCGCTCGGCCCCTCGACGTGCTCGTCGAGCTCGGCGGAGCAGGGGGACGCACGGGGGCCCGCACGATCGAGGAGGGCGAGCGCATCGCTGGTGCGATCGCCGCGGCATCCGGTCTCCGCCTCGCCGGCGTCACGGGCTACGAGGGCCCGTTCGGCCCTGACCGCAGCGACACCTCGATCGTCGCCGTCGACGCCTATCTCGGCACGCTCGTCGAGCTGCACTCGCGCCTGGCCTATCCGGAGGGCGTGCGGCCCGTGCTGAGCGCCGGCGGCAGCTCGTTCCCCGACCGTGCGGCGGCCGTGCTCGCACCGCACGCCGACGGGGCCGACGTGGTGCTGCGCTCCGGCGCATTCCAGATCCACGACGACGGTTTCTACTCCCGCATGTCGCCGTTCGGTCCGCTGACGGGCACCGCGCCCCTGCGGTCGGCCATGCACGCGTGGTCGCGCGTCGTCTCGCAGCCCGATCCCGGCCTCGCCCTGCTCGACGCGGGGCGTCGGGACGTGCCCTTCGACATCGACCTTCCCGTCCCGCAGTCGGTGGCCGGCTCGATCACGGCGCTGAACGACCAGCACGCCTTCCTGAGCCTCGCCGCCGACGCGGCGGTCGCGCAGGGCGACGTGGTGCGGTTGGGCCTCTCGCACCCGTGCACCGCGTTCGACAAGTGGAAGGTCGTCGCGGTGATCGACGACCCCGACGCCGACGACCCGCGCGTGATCGGAGCGGTGGCGACGTGCTTCTGAGCAGCGAGAAGCCGGTGCGCGTCTACCGCGACGCCACGGTCGTCGACGGCACGGGCGCGCAGCGCTACCGCGCCGACGTGTACGTCGAGGGCGCGAGGATCGTCGCGCTGGTGCGCGAGGGGGCGGGTGAGGCGCCTCAGCTGCCCGATGCCGCTGTCGAGGTCGACGCCGCCGGGCTCGTGCTCGCACCGGGTTTCATCGATATGCACGCGCACAGCGAGCTCGCCGTGCTGGAGGGTGCCGCGCACACCGCCAAGATCAGCCAGGGCGTGACCACCGAGGTCGTCGGGCAGGACGGTCTCGGCTATGCGCCGCTCGACGACGCGACGGCCTCGGTCATCCCCGCGCAGATCGCCGGCTGGAACGGGGCGCCGGCGTCGGTGCCGTGGCGCACGATGGGCGACCTGCTCGCCTCGTTCGATGCCGCGGCGGTCGCGAACGTCGCGGTGCTCGTGCCGCAGGGCAACCTGCGCATGATGGTGGTCGGCCACGAGAACCGCCGAGCCACCGATGCCGAGATCGCGGCGATGGGGGAGCTGCTGGGCGCGGCGCTGGACGCCGGCGCCTTCGGCATGTCGAGCGGCCTGACGTACACGCCGGGCATGTACGCCAACACGGCGGAGCTCGAGGCCCTGTGCCGCGTGGTCGCCGAACGGGGCGGCTACTGGTCGCCGCATACGCGCAGCTACGGCGGCGCGGCGCTGGACGCGTATCGCGAAGCGCTCGACATCGGACGCCGGACCGGGTGCCCGATCCACCTCACGCACGCCACCATGAACTTCCTCCCCAACCGCGGCAGGGCCGACGAGCTGCTCGCGCTCGTCGACGAGGCGCTCGCCGACGGGGTCGACGTCACGCTCGACACCTACCCGTACCTCCCGGGTGCGACGACCCTCGCGGCGCTGCTGCCGAGCCGGCTGTCGGAGAGCGGGGACCTGCTCGGGACGATCGCGGCGCTCGACGCCGCGGGGCGGGAGGCCGTGCGGGTCGAGCTCGAGGACATCGGTTGTGACGGCTTCCACGGGGAGCGAGCCGACTGGGAGGCGATCCAGATCGCCGGCACGGGCGACGCCGCTCTCTCCGGGCTCGTCGGCCGCACGGTCGCCGAGATCGCGTCGGCCGAGGGTCGGCGCGCGGTCGATGTCGTGCTCGACACGATCATCGAGGACGCCGGTGCCACGAGCATCCTCATGCACATCGGCGATGAGGAGAACGTCCGCGAGATCATGCGGCACCCCCGCCACACGGGCGGCAGTGACGGCATCCTGATCGGTGCTCGTCCGCATCCGCGGGGCCGTGGCACCTTCCCGCGCTACCTGGGGCACTACGTGCGGGAGCTCGGCATCCTGTCGCTCGAGGAGGCCGTCCGGCATCTCTCCGGCACGCCGGCCGCGCGGCTCGGCCTCGACAGGGGCGACGCGCCGCGCGGAGTGATCCGCGAGGGTTCCACGGCCGATCTCGTGCTGTTCGATCCCGAGACCATCGCCGCCGGCGCGACGTTCGAGGACCCGCACGCGGCGCCCGTCGGCGTCGTGGAGGTGCTGGTCGCCGGCGAGCCGGTCGTGCAGCAGGGGCGCGCCACCGGCGGCGCTCCGGGGCACGCGCTCCGCATGCCGCCACCCCCGCATCGGGCGACGGTCCCGCTCGTGCATTCGCGCATCGACCCCGCAGCCGCTCCGTTCGTCTGGACTGCGCAGACGCCGGTCGTCGCCACCGACGACCTCGCCGCGAGCGCCGAGCGCCTCGGCGGGGTACGGGCCTCCGGGAGTGCGGAGCGCGCGATCACGCTGCGCATCGACGCGGCGCTGGCCGACGCGCCCTTCGCCGAGGGACGCATCGGCGAGGAGGCGTTCCGCCTCCGAGTCTCCGCCGAGGGCGTCTCCGTGACCGGCGCGTCGGTCGCCGGCGTGTTCCGCGGCGCGACGACGCTACGACAGCTGCGCGAGCCCGGCGCCGAGCAGTCGCGCATCCCCGCGGGCGAGTGGTCCGGTGCACCGGCGTATGCCTGGCGCGGGGCGATGCTCGACGTGGCACGGCACTTCCGACCGGCCGCCGACGTTCGTCGACTCGTCGATCTGCTCGCCGACCACCACCTCAACGTCCTGCACCTGCATCTCACCGACGACCAGGGTTGGCGGTTCGAGGTGCCGGGATACCCGCGTCTCACCGAGGTCGGCGCCCGGCGGGAGGCGACGCAGCGCGGGCACGGTCCGCTCGCGACGGTCGAGCCCGGCGTGCACGAGGGGCACTACACGGATGCCGAGCTGCGCGACCTCGTGGCATACGCAGCAGCGCAGCACGTCACGCTCGTGCCGGAGGTCGAGCTGCCCGGTCACATCCAGGCCGGTCTCGCCGCCTACCCGGAGCTCGGCAACACCGACGTCGGGGGTCCCGTCACCGCTCCCTGGGAGAGGTTCGGGGTCAACCCCCGCACGCTCGCGCCGACCGAGGAGTCGCTCGCCTTCGGGCGCGCGGCCATCGACGCGCTGTGCGACCTCTTCGACTCGCCGTGGATCGGTATCGGCGGCGACGAGGTTCCCGTGACGGAGTGGGAGCACAGTGCGGCGGCGCAGGAGGGGATGCGGCAACTGGGCCTCGCGTCGGCCCACGACGTGCAGCCCTGGTTCACGGCGCACTTCGTCGCGCACGTCCGCGCACGGGGGCGCACGGCGCTCGCCTGGGACGAGGTGCTGGAGGGCGACGTGCCCGACGGCGTCGAGATCCTCGCCTGGCGTGGTCCCGTCGCGATGCGGGAGGCGCTGCGCCGCGGCATCCCGGTGATCGCGTGCCCTGATCTGAGCGTCTACCTCGACTACCCGCAGTCCGACTCGGAGGAGGAGCCGATCCGCGTCGGACCGCCGCTGCCGATCGAGCAGGTGTACGGACTGCGTGTGGAGGAGGGGGCCTCCGGCGGGCAGGCGAACGTCTGGACGGAGCATCTGCCGTCGCGGGACCGTGTGGACTTCGCGATGTTCCCGAGGCTGTCCGCGGTCGCGGAGCGGCTGTGGGAGGGCGGGGAACCGGCGCCGTTCGAGGACTTCGCCAGGCGGTTGCCCGTGCACCTGCGCCGGCTGGCCGAGAGGGGCGTGCGGTATCGTCCTCTCGACGGTCCGACGCCCGCTCAGCGCCGCCCCGGCGTCCCCGGGAAGCCGCTCACGCGGGAGGCGCGGGAGGGCATCGTGGAAGGCCTCGTCGCCCGGCTCGTCGAGCGGGCGGGAGAGGCCGACTCGGACGGCTGACACACGGTCGTCATCGTAATGTAACGTTTCGGTAACCCTCCCGGACGCTCTGCGCGGTGGGGTTGCACAATTTTTGTTCGTAAGGTCTACTAACAAACATGTCCGTATCGGATGAAACGCGCCCGTCGACGACGTCGGAGTACGTCGGGACGAACGCCCACGCCTTCGGCCCCGCGCGGCATCTGCGCTCGCGCGCCAAGGTGCTGCCCGAGCACGCCCGCGGCCACAACCGGGCCCTCGTGCTGCAGACGCTCTATCACTCCGGCGCGATGAGCCGCGCCGACCTCTCCCGGGAGACCGGACTCACCCGCGTCACGATCTCCGACCTCGTCGCGGAGTTCATCGCCGACGGCATCGTCATCGAGATGGGTGTCCGCGAGACGGTCGGTCCGGGCAAGCCGCCCATCCTCATCGACATCGACCGCGTCGGTCACCAGATCATCGGCATCGACCTCTCGGCCCCGAGCGCCTTCACCGGCGCGCTGCTGAGCCTCGACGGCGACGTGATCGGGCGCCGGGAGGTGCCGCGTCCGGAGACGCCGGACGGCGACGCCGCGTACGCCGCCCTGCTGCAGCTCGCCCGTGAGCTCGTCGCCGAGGCCACGCAGCCCATCCTCGGCGTCGGCATCGGCACGCCCGGTGTCGTGCGTCCGGACGGGATGGTGCTCAGCTCGCCGAACCTGGGCTGGTCCGACCTCCCGCTCGAGGCCAAGCTGGGCGTCGACCTCGACCTGCCCGTGCTCGTGCGCAACGACGCGAATGCCGCCGTGCTCGCCGAGTACACGTTCGGCGAGGCCGAGGCCGACTTCATGCTCATCAAGATCGGTCGAGGCGTCGGCGCCGGCGTCATCACCGGCAGCCAGCCGCTGCTCGGGAGCCGGTTCGCGGCCGGCGAGATCGGGCACGTGGTCGTCGGCACCGACGGCGGCCCGCGCTGCGCCTGCGGCAAGGACGGATGCCTCGAGGCCTGGCTCAGCGAGAGCCGCCTGCGCGCGGCCATCGAGGCCGCACCGGACTCCCGCGACGACATCCTCCGCGACGCCGGGACGCGGATGGCCATCGCGATCGCCCCCATCGTCGCCGCCCTCGACCTCTCCGAGGTCGTGCTGTCGGGGCAGGGCGACCTGCTCGACGGCGTCCTGATCGACGCGGCGGTGGAGACCCTGCACGCCCGCACGCTCGAGGGCGTGTTCGAAGACGTCGTGATCCGGCGCACTCTGCAGTCCGACATCGTGCTGCGCGGCGCAGCCGTGATGGTCCTGTCCGGCCAGCTGGGCGTCTCGTGAGCGGCGCCCTCGACTCGACCACGGGCAGGAGCACCATCCGATGACGGATGCCATCACCGTCGACCTCGCCGGTCGACGCATTCGCGTCGGCCTGGACGTCGGAGGCACCAAGATCGACGCGGTCGCCGTCGCGCCATCGGGTGAGATCCTCGCCCGCCTGCGCCGCCCGACCGGGTGGGGAGAGGACGCGGTCGTCGAGAGCGTGTCAGCGGCCGTCGTCGATCTCGCCGCAGAGGCCGGTCTGACCGTCGCCGACATCGACTCCGTCGGCATCGGCATCCCCGGTCTCGTCGACGCGGTATCGGGACGGGTGCTGCACGCGGTGAACCTCGGCGTCGAGTCGCTCGACCTCGCCGAGCGCGTCGCCGCCCGGCTCGGAGCGGTCGTGCGGGTCGAGAACGACGTGAAGGCCGCGGCCCTCGGCGCTGCAGCGCTGCGCCGCATCGAGGGATCGATGGCGTATCTGAACCTCGGCACCGGAGTGGCCGCCGGCATCGTCGTCGACGGCGCGATCTGGCGCGGCGCCCGCGGTACGGCGGGGGAGGTGGGCCACCTCTCGGTCGACCCGGCCGGTCGCCTGTGCGGCTGCGGCCAGCGCGGCTGCATCGAGACCTTCTGCGGCGGCGGAGCCCTGGCCAAGGCCTGGGGACGCCCCGGCGCGCACCCCGTGCGCGACATCCTCGACGCCGCCGACGAAGGCGATCCGCTCGCCGCGTCGCTGCGCGCCGACCTGTTCCACGGGGCGGCAGCGGCCGTCCGTGCACTCGTGCTCTCGGCCGACGTCGAGCGCGTTATCATCGGCGGGGGCCTGACGGCTCTCGGCGCCCGCCTCGAGGCAGGCGTCCGAGACGCCCTGCACGCGGGTGCGGAGGCCTCCGCGTTCATGCGCTCCCTGCACCTGGACGACCGGATCGAACTGCTCCCGCTCGGCTCGCCGGCGGCTGCCGTCGGCGCCGCGCTCGTCGGAGCCACCTCACCACTCAAGGAGATCGTCACCCATGGCTGAAGTCGTCATCGTCGAGAACGCCGCCGCCGCGGGCGCCCTGGTCGCCGCGGAGATCGTCGAACTCATCGACGCGCGTCCGGATGCCGTGCTCGGCCTCGCGACGGGATCCACACCGCTGCCCGTGTACCAGGCGCTGCGCACGCAGCTCGCCGGTCGCGATGTCTCGCGGGTGCGGGGATTCGCGCTCGACGAGTACGTCGGTCTCGACCCCGCGCACCCGGAGAGCTACCGCTCGGTCATCACCAAGGAGGTCGTGGAGCCGCTGGGACTCGACCCGCAGCGCATCCACGTGCCCAACGGCGCCGAGGCGACGATCCAGCACGCCGGCGAGGACTACGAGAAGGCGATCGACGAGGCCGGTGGCGTCGACCTGCAGATCCTCGGCATCGGCACCGACGGGCACATCGGCTTCAACGAGCCCGGGTCGTCGTTAGCCTCGCGCACGAGGGTCAAGACCCTCACGGAGCAGACCCGCGAGGACAACGCCCGCTTCTTCGACTCGATCGACGACGTGCCGATGCACTGCATCACCCAGGGGCTCGGCACGATCCTGCGCGCGCGCCACCTCGTGCTGCTCGCGTTCGGCGAGGGCAAGGCCCAGGCCGTGGCGGATGCCGTCGAGGGGCCGCTGTCGGCGATCCTCCCCGGCTCGGCGATCCAGTTGCACCCGCACGCGACGGTCGTGGTCGACGAGGCCGCGGCGTCACGACTGAAGCTCGCGGACTACTACCGTTACACCTTCGCGAACAAGCCGGCCTGGCAGGGCATCTGACCCTGCACGTCTGTCAGCTCCCGCGCGCCCAGGCGAGCGGGAGCAGGTGCTCCACGCTGAGGGGCGCGAGCGGCAGCGTCTCGGCATCCTGAGGCGTGATCCAGCGCAGTTCGGCGAGTTCGGCCTGCACGGTCACGTCGGCCTGGGCGATGTCGACCGCGAACGCGTCGGCGACCACGCGATGACCCGGCTCGTTCGCGGCGGCCGACACGAAACGGCCGAGCGGCGCGAGGTCGGCGTCGACGAGACGCAGGCCGAGCTCCTCGTGCAGTTCGCGGATCAGCGTCTGCGCCGGGGTCTCGCCGGCCTCCGGCTTGCCACCCGGCTGCATGAACCGGGTCGTGCCGTGCTTGCGGACGACGAGCACGCGACCGGCGGGGTCGACGATCACGGCGGCGCTCACGTGGATGTCAGGCATCGGCGGCGAACACCTTCCCCGGGTTGAGGATGCCGAGGGGATCGAAGACACGCGCGATCTGCCGCTGCAACTGCCACTGATCGTCGCCGAGCTCGTCGGCGAGCCAGCGGCTCTTGAGCGTGCCGATGCCGTGCTCGCCCGTCAGGGTGCCGCCCAGGGCGATGGCTGCACGGAACAGCTCGTCGGCAGCCGCCCAGATGTGCGGGGGAGTATCCGACCCCTCGAAGATGAAGTTGGGGTGCAGATTGCCGTCGCCGGCGTGCGCGACGGTGGGGATCGTGATCCCGTACGCCTGCTCGATGCGGGCGATCTCGTCGAACATCGCGGGCATCGCGCTCCGGGGCACGGAGACGTCTTCGATGAGGGTCGTGCCGAGCGACGCCATCGCCGCGTGCATCGACCGGCGGATCGCCAGCAGTCGCTCGCCCTCCTCGCGGTCGGACGACACCTGCACCGCACCGTCGTGGGCCGCGAGGACGTCGGCGATCACCGCGGCCTCGGCGGCCGCGGCCGGTCCGTCGGTCTGGATGGTCAGTTGAGCGCTGCCTTCGCCGGGGGAGGGCAGGTCGAGCAGGGCCGCCACGGCGGCGAGGCTCGCGGCATCCATCAGCTCCATGATCGCGGGCTGGACTCCGGATGCCGTCACCGCGGCGGACGCGGCGGCCGCGCGGCGCACGTCGGGGAAGACGGCGGCGATCGTGCACGTCGTCCCGGCGACGAGGCGGCGCAGCTTCAGCGTGGCGCCGACGACCACGCCCAGCGTGCCCTCGGACCCGATCACGAGGGAGGTCAGGTCGAGACCCGTGACCCCCTTCACGCTGCGGTGGCCGAGGTGCAGGAGGCGGCCGTCGGCGAGCACGAGGTCGACGCCGAGCACGGCGTCGCGCACGACGCCGTACTTCGCGCACAGCAGGCCGCCGGCGCCCGTGGCGATGTTGCCGCCGACCGTCGAGGTCGCACGGCTCGCGGGGTCGGGAGCCCACCAGAGCCCGTGCTCGGCGAGGGCGTCGTTGAGGTCGGCGTTGAGGATGCCTGGCTCGACGACCGCGAGCAGGTCGTCTGCGCGCACCTCACGGATCGCGGTCATGCGGCGCGTGGAGAGGACGATCTCGCCGTCGCCGGCATTCGCCGCCCCGGCGAGTCCCGTGCCGGCTCCGCGCACGACCACGGGCGTGCGCGTGCGGGTCGCGATGCGCATGACGGTCTGCACGTGTTCCACGGTCTCCGCATGCACGACCGCGATCGGGCGACCAGGGGCGGCGTGGCCGGAGCTGTCGGCTCTGGCCTGTTCGAGCACGGCGCCGTCGGTGTCGACGAGACCGCCGAGCGCGTCGACGAGCAGGTCGAGGGCCGCCGTGCCGGACGCCGTCGTCATGGCCGCACCCTCACGCCCGAGGCGCGGGCTCGACAGCGCGGATGCCGGAGTCGCCGGTCGTCATGCGATGCGCCGCCGGCCGCTGACGACCCCGGCGCCCACGGCGACGAGGGCGAAGGCCAGACCGATGACGGGCTGATCCATGAGCCACCACGCGATCGTGACGCTGACGTAGATGAGCAGCTCCACCGCCGCGCGCAGGAAGGGGTGCAGGCGCAGCACCGGTCGCGGCGACAGGAACAGAGCCCAGACGAGGATGACGAGAACCGGTGCCCCGATGCCGAGGACGATGTTCCAGGGCAGCGGCCAGGTGGCGAAGCCCCACAGCGCGAGCGTCGCGACGGAGATCACCAGGACGATCGAGCGGATGACGTCGAGCGCGGTGATGGTCGGGCGGTTCACGCCGGGTACGGCAGAGGGTTCCTCGGGCATGGTCCCAGTCTAATTCGCCGCGGATCTGCGCCGGACTTCGCGATGGAGCGGCCGGCCGCGATCAGGGGACGGGGAGGACCGCGTCGACCGCGGTCGACTCGTCCACGAGGAGTTCCTGGACAGGCGCGTCGACCACGGCGAACGTCTCGTTCTCCACCGGTGCCTGCTCCACCGGTGCCTGCTCTGCCGGTGCCTGACCGACCGGTTGCTGCGATGCCGGTGCCTGTTCAGCCGGTGTCTGCTCCGCCGGAGCCTGCGCGGGCTCGACGACGGGCGCGGGGGTGGTGACGGCATCCGCTGGCAGGGCGGCGTCTGCGGGAAGCTCGGCGTCTGCGGGGACGTCGGCGGGAGCGTCAGCGCCCTCCTCCGGTACCAGGGAGCAGAGGATGATGCCCGGATCGAACGAGTGCAGGTCGCGGAGCGTGGTCGTGGTGGCGGTGCCGGTCACGCCGTCGCCGACGTAGAAGAACTCGACCGTCGCGTTGGTGCAGAGCTGCTGCAGCGTCGGCCGCAGGTCGATCGTGCCGTAGCCGACGGCGGGGTCGGTGTCGGCAGCCGTGAGCACCGTCTGACCGGTACCGCCGGAGCCTCCGCCGATGCGCGACCCGACCGTGGCGCCTGTGGCACCCGACACGGGGACGACGTAATGGGTCGTGACGATGTTGGGGCCGCCGATGACGAACTCCGCAGTCGCCCGCGAGAAGCCGGGTGACCCCGCGGGAACCCCGGGCTGCTCCGTGCCGGGCTCTTCCGTTCCCGGCCCTTCGCCGCCGGCTTCTTCGCCACCGGGCGTGGTGACGGGCGGCGCGATCGGGGCGGACGGAGCTGCCGCGGCGGGCGCGGTCGTGGGGGCCTGGTCCTCGGCGGGCTCGGGCGTCACCGGAGTCTCGACCGGGGGGACGACGGGCTCGGGGGCCGGGGTCTCGACGGTGACGGGCTTGTCGGCCGCCATTGCCTCGTCGGGACCGACGTCGGCGCTGATCGACGACGAGTTGCTGTCGCCCGCGCTGGGCAGAGACGCCGCGGGGTTCGCTCCGGCGAGTCCGGGGATGATGGTCGCCGCCGTGACGACGCCGGCGACGATGAGGGCGGCTGAGCCTGCGCCGACCAGGGCGCCCACTCCGCTGAGCACGCCTCCGCCCGCGGCGCCGGCGCCACCGGACCCGCCTGCTCCTGCTCCTCCGGCGCCCGACGAGGCTCCGCCGGCGCCCGACGAGGCTCCTCCGGTGGCGGCGGCGCCGGAGCCGACCACGACGGCGCCCTGGGTGATGGCCGACGGCATCGCGGCGAGGGCGACGACGGGGGCTCCGCCCGCCTGCAGGGTGGCCAGGTAACCGGTCGCGCCGGTGACGCCGAGCACGAGCGGAAGGAGCACGAGGGCGAGGCGCGTCGAGACGTCTTTGGCCTCCGCGGCGACGATCATGCAGCGCGCGCAGTCTTCGAGATGTGCTTCGAGACGCTTCTTGTCGCGCACGCCCAGGTTGCCGCGCGAGTACGCGCCGAGGTGTTCGATGGTCCACTGGCAGTCGGAGCCGGGCTCGGCGCTGCGCAGGTGCGCCTGGATCCAGGCCTCGCGCAGACCTTCGCGAGCGCGGAAGGCGAGCTGCGAGACGGCACCCGCCTTCATGCCGAGAAGGGGGCCGGCTTCGGCCGGCTTCATCTGCTCGATCTCGGTGTACCAGAGCACCTCCTGCCACCGCGAGGGGAGGCTGCGGAAGGCCTGGGCCGTGAGGCTGCGGTCGAGAGCCTCGTTCGTGGCCTGCTCGGTGCTGTCGGGGTCGGCGACCGTGTCGAGCTCGTCGATGGCCGACTCCCGGCGCGAGCGCCCCCATGCGGCCGCGGTGTTGCGGATGCTCGTGAACAGGTACGCGCGGAAGGAGCCGTTCGGGCCGCCGCCCTTGATGATCGCCTGATAGATGCGCGTGTACGACTCCTGGACGAGGTCGTCGGGGTCGATGGACGAGGTGATGGAGCGGGCGACGGACATGCCCGACGGGTAGTGACGTCTCCAGAGTTCGCCGAAGGCGGCGGCGTCACCCGAGCGGGTGCGCAGTACGAGGTCGGCGTCGGCGATGGTCTCTTCGTTCGAGACCTTCTGGTCGTTCGCTGTGGTGTCCTGGCTCACTGTCATCCATCTGTCATGGAGAGCGGATGCGTCTCCACATGAAGAGACGCGTGAGACCGTCCTTCATCACGCGCCTTCTTCATTCTCCCTCCGATCTCCCCGGTTCGCCACCCCGGGATGGAACTCTCATCGATCGCCTCCCGGCGGGAAAATCCCAGGTCAGAGTGATTCCACACGAGGGCTCAAAAGAAATCCGAAGAAAATCTGAGAAGTCGCGTAATGAATCGCGAGGGCCTTCGTCTCATCCCATAGAGACTGCCATGGTCCTCCACCGGGGGGCGGAAGGACCAGGCGCTGGTGCCGAGGGGCATGAGCACCGGTGAATGGCGGGTCGGGCACCTCGGGGGAGGAGTTCCCGGCCCGCCAGCTCTGAGAAGGGAGAGTGCGGGGGCCGCCATTCTGGGGAAAGGCGGCCCTCCACCCTGAAAAGAAGACCGGAGAGCGCAGAGCTGCGCGTCGTCGCGCAGCGAGCTAGGGGAGTTCGCCCACCCAGATGCGCGCGACGCGCAGCTCCGCATCCAGAAGCACGGCGTCGCCGGCGTACTCGGGGGAGAGCGCGCCGAGCCGGTCGCCGTATCCGATCGCGGACGCGGGGGTGCGCGTGAGGGCGCGGACTGCGACGGGGAGCGGGATTCCTGCGGCCACCGCGCGCTGCAGAGCGACGTCCTGCGTGAGCGTCGAACCGGCGATCGATCCGGTGTCGTCGGCACGGGCGATGCCGTCCTGCACGGTCACGCTCACGGCGCCGAGGTCGTAGTGCCCGTCGGCGCTTCCCGCTGCGGCCATGGCGTCGGTGATCAGCGCCACGCGGTCGGGAGCGGAGTCGAAGAGCAGCTTCACGACATGCGGGTCGAGGTGCACGTCGTCGGCGATCGCCTCGAGCACGACGCGGTGGTCGGCTGCTGCCGTCAGCACCGGGCCCGGCGCGCGGTGATGGATGCCGGGCATCGCGTTGAACGCGTGGGTGAGGATCGACGCTCCGGCGTCGAACGCCGCGCGGGCCATCTCGGCGTCTGCGTCGGTGTGGCCGACGGCCGCCGCCGCTCCCGCCTCGACGATCAGCCGCACGGCATCCAACCCGCCTGGCAGCTCCGGCGCGATCGTGACCTGGCGCACGGTGCCGGAGCCCGCCTCGAGCAGTCGGGCCACGTCCGCCGCCACCGGAGCGCGGAGCAGGCTCGGTTCGTGGGCGCCGTGGTGTCCGGGGTCGAGGAACGGCCCCTCCAGGTGCGAGCCGAGGATGTCGCGGTCGCTGCGCATGAGCTCCGCGATCTCGGCGACACGGTGCGCGAGGTCGTCGAGCGGAGCCGTGACGAGCGACACCACGGCGCGGGTGGTGCCGTGTGCGCGGTGCAGGGCACGGGCCGTGCGGATCGCGTCGATCCCGTCGTCGAAAGCCGCTCCCGCGCCGCCGTGCCCGTGGATGTCGATGAAGCCGGGGGTGAGCACAGCGCCCCGGCCTGCGGCCTCCTGCGCATCGACGATCAGATCAGCCGGATCCCACGTGCTCCCGGTGCCGGTCGAGACGACGAGGCCGTCCTCGATGCGCACCCAGGCGTCGTCGACGACGGTGCCGCCGTCCACCAGCCGTGCGCGGTGGATCACGAGCGACCCAGAGGCGGTCGGCGCCACCGTCACTGCTCGACCCAGTCGATCTCGGGTGAGGCGTGGAAGTTCACGCCGCGGACGCGCCACCCCGGTGCGAGCGTCGCGATGCGGTCGCGGAACGACTCCCAGTCGCGCCCTTCGCCCTCCTGCGGCGACCAGGCGACCTCCGCGAGCGCCGCCGCGCGCGGGAACACGAGCTGCTCGACGTCGGCGTACGTGCGCGTGGTCTCGCTCCACAGCGGCGCCTCGATGCCGAGCACGGCGCTGTCCGGCACGTCGAGCACGGCGGTCGGGTCCCACGAGTACGCGCGCTGCACGTCGACCACGGCGGCCCAGGTGAGGCCGAGCGGGAAGTCGGGCGTGTACTTCATGTCGAGGTAGGCGGCGTCCGCGGCCGACACGATGAGCGCGCCGCCGCGTTCGACGAAGCGCGCCGCCTCGGCGGCGTGCGTCTCGGAGGGCGTCGTCATGCCCCAGTACTGGCCGACGGTGCCTTCGGCGATGCCGGCGGCCGACCCCATCTCGTGCCAGGCGACCGGGATCCGGCCCTCCTCGATCACGATGGCGGTGGCGCGCTCGGCGAACAGGTCGAAGTCGGCCTGCGGGGTGCCGAGCGACTCGTCGCCCCCGATGTGGATGTACGGCCCGGGGGTGAGCTCGACGAGCTCACGGATCACATCGCGCACGAAGTCGTACGTGCGCTCCTCGTGGATCCGGACGCTCGAGTGGCCGACACCCCAGCCGAGGTACGGCTCGCCCTTCACGGGGAGCGGCTGGTCGAGCTCCTTCGCCTGCGACACGAGGGCGTCGTTGAGCACGGGTTCCTCGACGAGGTCGGGGTAGGCGACGCCGATCGCGTGCGTGTGCCCGGGGAGGTCGATCTCGGGGATGACGATCATGTGCCGCGCGGCCGCGTACGCCACGATGTCGCGGTACTCGTCCTTCGTGTAGAAGCCGCCGCGGTCGCCGTCGGCCGCCGACGCCGACGACAGCTCCGTGAGCTTCGGCCACGAGTCGATCTGGATGCGCCAGCCCTGGTCGTCGCTGAGATGCAGGTGCAGGTGGTTGTACTTGAGCGCGCTGGTCTCGTCGATGAAGCGCTTGACCTCGGCCACGTCGAAGAAGTGGCGGGTGACGTCGAGCATGACTCCGCGGCGGGGGAACCGCGGAGCATCGGTGATCTCGACGCGGGGGAGGCTCCAGACGCCGCTCTCCTCGGTCAGCAGCTGCAGGAGCGTCTGCACGCCGTAGAAGAGCCCCGCCTCGTCGCCGCCGACGATCTGCAGGTTCTCCCCGATCGAGAGGCGGTATCCCTCCGTCGGTGCGGCGCCGGACTCCACGCGCAGGGTGATCGCGCCGGGCTCGGCGACGTCGGTCGTGGTGAGGCGGATGCCGGTGCGGTGCGCCACGGCATCCATCAGCTGGATCGCTGCGGGGGAGTCGCCGATGACTCGCATGCTCTCGGTGACCGGCATCCGCCCTTCGCCGACGATGGCGGAGGCGGGGAGGGGGACCAGAGGGAGGGGAAGAGGACGGACCATGAACAAAAACCTACCCTGCGGACGCGCCGCCACGACAGGGCGGATCCGGTATGCTCGAACCGTCGCGACTGGCGTCTGGGTGGACTACCACCGGGGAGCGACTGACCACGGACTTCGACCGCGCGCCTGGGCCGATAGGAACACCCTTCGATTCCGTTGTCAGAGGAGCATGTCACCATGACCGACCGTTACTTCAACGCCCCGCTCGCCGAGGTCGACCCCGAGATCGCTCAGGTCCTCGACCGCGAGCTCGCCCGTCAGCAGACGTTCCTCGAGATGATCGCGTCCGAGAACTTCGTGCCCGTCTCCGTGCTGCAGTCGCAGGGCTCCGTCCTGACGAACAAGTACGCTGAGGGCTACCCCGGCCGTCGCTACTACGGCGGCTGCGAAGAGGTCGACGTCGCCGAGGAGCTCGCGATCCAGCGCGCGAAGGATCTGTTCGGCGCCGAGTTCGCCAACGTCCAGCCGCACTCCGGCGCGTCGGCGAACGCCGCCGTGCTGCACGCGATCGCCCGCCCCGGCGACACCCTGCTCGGTCTGTCGCTCGACCAGGGCGGCCACCTCACACACGGCATGAAGATCAACTTCTCCGGCCGGCTCTACGACATCGTCGCCTACGGCGTGAACCCCGAGACCTCGGTCATCGACATGGACGAGGTGCGCCGCCTCGCTCTCGAGCACAAGCCCAAGGTCATCATCGCCGGCTGGTCGGCGTACCCCCGCACCCTCGACTTCGAGGCGTTCCGCGCGATCGCCGACGAGGTCGGAGCGCTGCTCTGGGTCGACATGGCGCACTTCGCCGGCCTCGTCGCCGCCGGTCTGCACCCGAACCCCGTGCCGCACGCACACGTCGTGTCGTCGACCGTGCACAAGACGATCGGCGGCCCCCGCTCGGGCTTCATCCTCACGAACGACGCAGACATCGCCAAGAAGATCAACACCGCGGTCTTCCCCGGTCAGCAGGGCGGCCCGCTCATGCACGTGATCGCGGCGAAGGCGACCGCGTTCAAGCTCGCGGCGACGTCCGAGTTCGCGGAGCGCCAGCAGCGCGTCCTCCGCGGGGCCTCGATCATCGCCGAGCGTCTGTCGCAGCAGGACGTGAAGGACGCCGGCATCGGCGTCCGCTCCGGCGGCACCGACGTGCACCTCGTGCTGGTCGACCTGCGGGATGCCGAGCTCGACGGCAAGCAGGCCGAAGACCTGCTGCACGAGATCCACATCACCGTGAACCGCAACGCGGTGCCGAACGACCCGCGGCCGCCGATGGTGACCTCGGGCCTGCGCATCGGCACGCCCGCCCTCGCGACGCGCGGATTCGGTGACGCCGAGTTCACCGAGGTCGCCGACGTCATCGCCCTGGCGCTCATCCCCGGTGCCGACGTCGAGGCGCTCCGCGCTCGGGTCGACGCGCTCGCCGCCGCCTTCCCGCTGTACCCGGACCTGCAGCAGTGACCGCTCGCGTTCTCGACGGCAAGGCGGCGTCGGCCGCGATCAAGGCCGAGCTCACCGAGCGGGTCGCCGCGCTGAAGGAGAAGGGGATCGTCCCCGGCATCGCCACGGTGCTGGTCGGCGCCGACCCGGCATCCCAGCTCTACGTCGGCATGAAGCACCGGCAGTCCGAGGCGATCGGCATGAACTCGATCCAGCGCGAGCTGCCGGCCGATGCGACGCAGGCCGACGTCGAGGCTCTGATCGACGAGCTCAACGCCGACGACAGCTGCCACGGCTACATCGTGCAGCTGCCGCTGCCGAAGCACATCGACACCGACGCGATCCTCGAGCGGATCGACCCGGCGAAGGATGCCGACGGCCTGCACCCCACCAACCTGGGGCGCCTCGTGCTCAACGTCAACAGCCCGATCCACACGCCGCTGCCGTGCACGCCGCGCGGAGTGATCGAGCTGCTGCTGCGCAACGACTACGACCTGAAGGGCAAGCACGTGGTCGTCGTCGGCCGCGGCGTGACGATCGGTCGTTCGATCGGGCTGCTGCTGACGCGCCGGGACCTGAACGCCACCGTCACGCTGACGCACACGGGCACGGTCGACATGCCGCGCTACCTGCGTGAGGCCGACGTGATCGTGGCCGCCGCCGGGGTGAAGCATCTCATCCGCGCCGAGGACGTCAAGCCGGGCGCAGCGGTGCTCGACGTGGGCGTGACGCGCGAGACCGACCCCGAGACGGGCAAGAACCTCGTCTTCGGCGACGTGCACCCCGACGTGGCCGAGGTCGCGGGCTGGGTGTCGCCGAACCCGGGTGGCGTGGGGCCGATGACGGTCGCGCTGCTCATGACGAACGTGGTCGAGGCCGCGGAGCGGTTGGCCTGACAGGCGCTACGGTCGCAGATCAGCTTCGGTGTCGCAGGGATTCTCCGGATCCCTGCGACACCGCTGCATGTGTGCGACGCGCGGATCAGCTGTCGGACGCCAGGCCGAGTCGTTCGACCTAGCCCTGGGGCTGCAGGCTGCTCTCGATGTTCGCGATGCGCGCCTGGTCGTCGAAGCGGAACGTCGCCGAGCCGCTGGAGTCGGTCACCGTCGCGCCCGAGAACGACTCGTCCGTCCAGCTGAGGTTCCAGCCGGCGAGGCGAGCGGCATCCCACACCGAGGTGCGTGCGTCGGGAAGAGCGAGGCCCGACAGGATACGGGGGAGCGCGATCGCGGCGGACGCGACCGTGAGCGGTGGGATCGGGGCGTCGAGGAGGAACACCGCGGAGGTCCCGCCACCCACCGGGGCCACGTAGTACGGCGAGCGGCCGGTCAGCTCGACCGCGACCGCTCCGACGGTGTGGCCCGCCGAGGCGATCCACTCGTCGCCCCCGGCGTCGGCGGGGAAGGGAAGCTCGGCGTCGCTGAGCGCGGGGATGCCGTGCTCGGTGCCGTAGTCCCGCAGCTGGGCCGCGATCCCCGCGGCATCGCCCTGCGGGTGCGCCCATGCCCAGAGCAGCGAGCGGGGTCCGGGGGCGATCGTGGCGACGAGGTGCGCGCGGGCGACGAGCTGGCGTGCCGGATCGGCGTTCGACGTGAACGTGATCGTGCCGGCGGCCATGTCGGCATCCCAGCGGTTGTCGCCGAGCTTCTCGAGCTCCTGCGCCAGGGCGTCCTGACGGAGGGCGGTGAACAGTGCGGCACGGTCGGCGAGGGGCTGGAGCGCGGCGAAGGTCATGCTCACAGTCTCACCCGGATTGCTATGAATCCGCCAACCCGCTGGGTCGGCTGCCGAGTGCTTCGGCGGGCCGCCCCATGCGCCAGACGCTCGGCACCGCGAGGGCGAGCAGGGCGATCACGGCGTATGCGGCCCCCGACCAGATGAGCACGGTGACGACGTCGCTGTGCGTGACGAGCCAGCCGTAGACGAGGGTGCCGACGGGCAGCACCACGTAGCTGCCGAGCATGTCGTAGCTGTAGACGCGCGAGAGCTTGTCGCCCGGCACGTTCTCCATCATGGCGACGTTCCATCCGGTGCTGAAGACCTCGGCGCCCGCTCCCGCGAGGAACGCGGCGATCGCGAGGAGCACCACGGCGGGGTGGACGCCGAGCACAGTGAGGGGGATCGCGAACGTCGCCATTCCGATCATGCCGTACCGCAGGGGGCGCTTCAGTGGGAACCACATCAGCACCAGCGTCATGAGGAGGATGCCGAGGCCCTCGGCGCTCACCACCCACCCCCACCCGGCGACGCCGAGCCGGTCGTCGTTCTTCGCGATGTAGGGGCCGACGACGCCCCAGGCTCCGATGTGGATGGCGTTCATGATCATGAACGCCACGACGATCGTCCACAGCCAGGCGCGGCTCGAGAACTCCTGCCAGCCGACACGGAGGTCGTGGAACAGGGAGGTGCCGCCCCCGTGCACGGGGGGAGGGAGTCGCACCATCGCGAGGATCGGGATCGCGACGGCCCACGCGACGGCCTGCGCGACCATGACCCAGGCGGGGCCGGCGGTGGCGACGACGATGCCGGCGATGATGGGGCCGCCGATGGTGGTCGCCGAACGCACGAAGGACAGCATCGCATTGGCCTGCTGCAGGTGCTCCGGCGTGGTCAGCTGCGGGATGATGCCCTGCATCGCCGGGAGCACGAACGCGGTCGACGCGCCGTTGAGCACGGAGAGCAGCGCGAGCAGCGGGATGGTCGCCGTGCCGGTGAACAGCAGGGCGGCCATCGCCCCGATGCTGACGATGTCGATCACGTAACAGGACTGGATGATGAGCGCCCGAGGCAGACGGTCGGCCACGACGCCGCCGAACAGCAGGAAGACGACGTTGCTGAGCGTGAACGCGGCGAGCACGAGAGACAGCGACTGCGGGTCGTTGTCGATCTCGAGCACCGCGAATGCGAGCGCGATCGACGACATCGACCCGGTGATCATCGTGATCGCGCGGGCGAGGAAGAACCAGCGGAATCCACGGTCCTGCATCGCGGCGAGAGCGCGGATCATCGCGCGGGGTCACTCGTGTGCATCAGACCATCCTGGCACCGGTCGGCCGACGTCGAATCGCGCGAATGGCGACTGCGGACCTGCCGAAAGTGCGATTCGCGCGATTCGAAAGGACTGATCAGTAGCTCGCGCGCTCGGAGCCGTCGGATGCCGGGATGAATCGCGCGGCCAGAGCCTCGGACGCGCGGGCGAGGAGTGCCACGTCGGCGCCGACCGCGACGAAGGCGGCGTCGGCGGCGATGTACGCATCAGCGGCGGTCGGATCGAACGCGTTCACGCCGACCGGCTTCCCCGCCGCCCGCACGGCCGCGAACACGCTCTCGACGGCGGCGACCACGTCCGGATGCGTCTGCTGACCGAGCAGTCCCATCGAGGCCGACAGGTCGGACGGGCCGACGAAGACGGCATCCACTCCGTCGACGGCTGCGATCTCGGACGCCGCGGCGACGCCCGCCGCGGTCTCGATCTGCACCGCGAGCGAGGTGTGCCGGGAGGAGTCGCGGAGGTATCCGTCGACGCGGTTCCACCGGGCGCTGCGGGCGAGCGCGCTGCCGACGCCGCGGACGCCGTCGGGCGGATAGCGGGTGGCGGCGACGGCCGCGCGGGCCTCTTCGGCGGACGACACCATCGGCACGATGATGTTCTGCGCGCCGAGATCCAGCACCTGCTTGATCGACACGGGGTCGTTCGACGGCACCCGCACGACGGGTGTGATCGGATACGCCGCGACGACCTGCAGCTGCACCAGGGTGGACTCGAGCGTGTTCGCCGAGTGCTCCATGTCGATCAGCAGCCAGTCCAGCCCGGATCCCGCGGCGACCTCGGTGACGAGCGGACTGCCCGAGCACGCCCACATCCCGATCAGGGGACGGGGTGATCCCGTGAGGGCTTCGCGGAACGACGCGTCTAGACGAAGCGGCATGTGATGGTTCCCATCGGTCCGTAGTCGCACAGCACCTCGTCGCCGCGCGACACCCACAGGGGGCGTGTGAACGATCCTGCCAGGATGATCTCGCCCGCTTCCAGGCGCGCGCCGTGCTGATGGAACTTGTTCGCGAGCCAGGCCACGCCCGTGGCCGGGTGCCCGAGCACTCCGGCGGCGACGCCGGTCTCCTCGATCTCTCCGTTGCGCGACAGCACGCCGGGCACCCAGCGCAGGTCGATCTCGTCCGGCCTCCGGCGCTCGGTGCCGAGCACCATCGCCCCGTACGCCGCGTTGTCGCTGATCGTGTCGACGATCGTGCGCCCTTCGAGCTCGATGTGCGAATTGAGCACTTCGAGGGCGGGGACGGCGTAGTCGATCGCCGCGAGTGCGTCGTCGAGCGTGCAGTCGGGGCCCTCGAGCGCGGTCTTCAGCACGAAGGCGAGTTCCACCTCGATGCGCACGTTCGAGAAGTGGTCTGTCGGGATCTCGGCCCCCGACTCGTATACGGTGTCGTCGAACATGACGCCGTAGTCGGGCTCGGTGATGCCGGTCGCCTGCTGCATCGCCTTCGACGTCAGGCCGATCTTGCGGCCGACCAGACGGCGACCCGCGGCGATCTGCGCATCGCGCCACACGCCCTGGATCGCATAGGAGTCCTCGACCGTCGCCTCCGGATAGCGCGCGGTGATGCGCGGGATGACGCCGTGCGTGCGGTCGGCTTCCGCGAGCTCGGCGGCGATCCGTGCGATGTCGTCGTGAGAGAGCATCCGTTTCCCCTTACAGCTGGTTGCCGAGCTTCTTCTCGCCCTCGTCGGCGCGCGTGTACGAGAAGCCGTCGGCGCCGATCGTCACGGCCATCTCCGAGCTGTCGGTGCGCGCGACGACCGGCTGCGGGTTGCCGTCGAGGTCGAGAACGAGCGAGGCGTCGGTGTACCAGGAGGGCACGACCGGGTTGCCCCACCAGTCGCGACGCTGGTTGTCGTGCACGTCCCACGTGATCACGGGGTTGTCGGGGTCGCCCGTGTAGTAGTCCTGCGTGTAGACCTCGACGCGGTGCCCGTCGGGGTCGCGCAGGTACAGGTAGAACGCGTTGCTCACCCCGTGGCGGCCCGGCCCGCGCTCGATCGCGTCGGACCGCCGCAGAGCGCCCAGCTTGTCGCAGATCGCGAGGATGTTGTGCTTCTCGTGGGTCGCGAAGCACACGTGGTGCATGCGGGGGCCGTCGCCGCCGGTCATGGCCGTGTCGTGGACGGTGGGTTTGCGCCGCATCCAGGCCGCGTAGACCGTGCCCTCGTCGTCCTGGATGTCCTCCGTGACGCGGAATCCGAGGTCCTGCATGAACTTCACGGCGCGCGGCACGTCGGGGGTGACCTGGTTGAAGTGGTCGAGGCGGACGAGCTCGCCGGGGATGTGCAGGTCGTACCGCCACGACATCCGCTCGACGTGGTCCGACTGGTGGAAGAACTCGATCGGGAAGCCGAGCGGGTCGACGACGCGCACCGAGTCGCCGACGCCCTTCACGAAGCCCTCCGGGTTGCGGCGCACGTCGCAGCCGAGCTCCGAGTAGAACGCGACGGCGTGGTCGAGGTCCTCGGGAGAGCGCACGCGGTACGAGAACGCGGCGACCGCCGCGACCGGGCCCTTGCGCAGGACGAGGTTGTGGTGGATGAACTCCTCGGTCGAGCGCAGGTAGATCGCCTCGTCGTCCTCCTCCGTCACGTACAGGCCGAGCACGTCGACGTAGAAAACGCGCGATGCGGCGAGGTCGGTGACGACGAGCTCCATGTACGCGCAGCGCAGGACGTCGGGCGGGGTGCTCTGCGGCGTTGCGATCGGGTTCTCCGTGCGGATCGGCGCCTCCTGGCTCACGTAGTAGCCGGCGGAGGTGAGGGTCATCTCGTGGCGGTCGGTCATGTCAGCGTCCTCGCTGTCTCGTGGCGGTCGTCAGTTCTTGCCGAAAGTGGGGTTGTGCGCCCCGCCGAGCGTGATGTGCACGCTCTGCTGGTCGGTGTAGAAGTCGATCGAGCGGTAGCCGCCCTCGTGACCGAGGCCGGACGCCTTCACGCCGCCGAACGGGGTGCGGAGGTCGCGCACGTTGTTGCTGTTGAGCCACACCATGCCGGCCTCCACCGCCTGCGCGACGTTGTGGGCGCGCTTCAGGTCGTTGGTCCAGATGTACGCCGCGAGGCCGTACTTCGTGTTGTTCGCGAGCGCGAGAGCCTCGTCGTCCGAGTCGAACGGCGTGATCGCGACGACCGGGCCGAAGATCTCCTCCTGGAAGATGCGTGCGTCGGGAGAGACGTCGGCGAACACGGTCGGTGCGACGAAGTTCCCCTCCTCGAACCCGTCCGGACGGCCGCCGCCGGCGACGAGGCGGCCCTCGGTCTTGCCGATCTCGACGTAGCTCATCACCTTGTCGTAGTGCTCGGGGTGCACGAGTGCGCCGACCTCGGTGGCGGGGTCGTGCGGGTAGCCGACCTTCACGCGCTTCGCCTGAGCCGCGTAGCGCTCGACGAACTCGTCGTAGATCGACCGCTCGACGATGATCCGGGACCCGGCGGTGCAGCGCTCGCCGTTGAGCGAGAACACGCCGAAGATGGTGGCATCCACCGCTGCCTCGATGTCGGCGTCGGCGAACACGATCGCGGGCGACTTGCCGCCGAGCTCCATCGACAGGCCCTTCAGGTACGGCGCGGCATTGCCGAAGATGATCTGCCCCGTGCGGCTCTCCCCGGTGAACGAGATGAGCGGGACGTCCGGATGCTTCACGAGGGCGTCACCGGCATCCTCGCCCAACCCGTTGACGAGGTTGAAGACGCCCTGGGGCAGCCCTGCCTCCTCGAAGATCCCCGCCCAGAGCGACGCCGAGAGAGGCGTGAACTCGGCGGGCTTGAGCACCACGGTGTTGCCGGTGGCGAGCGCCGGGCCGAGCTTCCACGACTCGAGCATGAAAGGCGTGTTCCAGGGCGTGATGAGGCCCGCGACGCCGATCGGCTTGCGGTTCACATAGTTCATCTGCTTCCCGGGCACCTTGAAGGCGTCGTCGGACTGGGCGACGATCAGATCGGCGAAGAAGCGGAAGTTCTCGGCGGCGCGGCGGGCCTGGCCGAGGGCCTGCGTGATGGGCAGGCCAGAGTCGTACGACTCGAGCTCGGCGAGGCGCGCGTCGCGCGATTCCACGATGTCGGCGATGCGGTGCAGCACGCGCGAGCGCTCGCGCGGCAGCATCCGGGGCCAGGGGCCCTCCTGGAAGGCGCGCGTCGCTGCGGCGACCGCGAGATCGATGTCGGCCTTCTTGCCGGCGGACGCCGTCGTATAGGTCTGGTTGGTGACGGGGTCGAGCACGTCGAAGGTGTCGCCGTCGACCGAGTCGACGAAGGCCCCGTCGATGTAGTGCTGGATGTGATCGGGCAGGTCTGCGGGGATGCGGGAATCGGTCATGACTCGTCTCCAGAGGTGTCAAGGAAGCCGGGGTGAGGCGTACGGGTGTGCAGGGCGTCGAGGAAGGCGTCCCTCGTGCGCCAGCGATGATTGCGAGCCGCGAGCTCGATCTCCAGGGGGTCGGCGCCGATGCGGATCAGCTCGACGATCTGCGCGTGCTCCTCGACGGAGTGGTGCGCGCGACCGGGCACCGACGCGAACGTCGAGTCGCGGATGCCCGAGAGCCGCGACCATCCACGGTGGACGAGCTCCAGCAGATGCGGGTTGGGGCACGGCTCGAACAGCACGGAGTGGAACTGCCGGTTGAGCTCGGTGAACGCGTGCGCGTCGAAGTGGTCGAGCATCCGCGCCATGCGGTCGTTGATGCGCAGGGCCTCGTCGAGAGCGTCCTCGTCGAGCAGGGGAGCGGAGAGCGCGGTGGCCGCACCCTCGACGATCCCGAGCGTCTGCATGGTGTGCGCGTACTCGCTCTCGTCGACGAGGGTGACCCGTGCGCCGACGTTGCGCTCGAACGTGACGAGCCCCTCGGCTTCGAGACGGCGGATGGCCTCGCGCACCGGGACGACGCTCATCTTCAGGTCCTCGGCGATCGAGCCCAGCACGAGCCGGTACCCGGGGCTGAACATGTGGCCGGTGATGCGCGAGCGGATCCACTCGTACGCGACCTCGGACTTGCTCGTCGCCACCGCGGTCACGACCGGGCCTCGTACCGCGCGCGCCACTCGGCGTTCATCGGGAAGAGCCCGTCGACCGGGTGACCGGCGGCGACCTGCTCAGCGATCCACGTGTCCTCGTCCTCCTGGGCGAGGGTCGCGTCGACGACGTCCTCGACCAGCGCCGGCGGGATGACGATCACGCCGTCGCTGTCGGCGACGATGACGTCGCCCGGCTGCACGGTCGCCCCGCCGCAGGAGATCGTGACGTCGACGTCCCACGGGACGTGACGGCGACCGAGCACCGAGGGGTGGGCGCCCTGCGAGAACACCGGGAGCCCTATCTCGGCGACCGCGTCGAAGTCGCGCACCCCTCCGTCGGTGACGACGCCGGCCGCGCCGCGGGTCTGGGCGCGCAGCGCGAGGATGTCGCCCAGGGTGCCGCTCGTCGCGTCGCCTCGCGCCTCGATCACGATGACCTCGCCCTCGCCGACCGCGTCGAACGCGCGCTTCTGCGCGTTGTAGCCTCCGCCGTGCGCCGCGAACAGGTCTTCGCGGAACGGCACGAACCGCAGCGTCTTCGCCGTGCCGACGATCTTCACGCCGGGGATGTTCGCGGCGAGGCCGTCGACGAAGCAGGCGTGGTGCCCGCGCTTTCGCAGCTGCGCGGAGAGGCCGGCGGTCGGGGCGGCGAGGAGCTTCCGGCGGAGTTCGGGGGAGAGGGTTCCGTGGCTCTCGCGGCGCTTCGTCTCGTCGCTGCGCTCCTCGCTCGACGACGGGTCGGTCGATGCCGCGAGTCCGGCCGCCTCTGCCGACCCCCAGGCCTCGGTGCGCTGGAGGTCGTCGACTGCGGGCAGCGAGCCGAGCTCCGGGTCGAAGGGCACGTCGCCCTGGACCACGGTGGTGACGAGGCGTCCTGACGAGGGCGGGCCCGCGGCATCCGGGGCATCCACTTCGATCTCGACGACGTCGCCCGGCACGATGACCGACGACCCGGCGGGAGTCCCGGTGAGGATGACGTCGCCGGTCTCCAGCGTGAAGTGCTGCGAGAGGTCGGCGACGAGCTGCGCGAGCGGGAAGATCAGGCCGGCGGTGGTGTCGTCCTGCCGCAGCTCTCCGTTGACCCAGGCGCGGACGCGCAGGGCAGTCGGGTCGACGGTGCGGGCGTCGATGAACTCCGGTCCGAGCGGGGTGTACCCGTCGCCGCCCTTGGAGCGCACGTTGGAGCCCTTGTCGTTGGCGCGCAGGTCGTAGAGACCGAGGTCGTTCGATGCGGTGACCCACGCGACGTGGTCCCATGCGTCGGCGAGCGCGACCCGGCGCGCGGGGGCGCCGATGACGAGCGCGATCTCGCCCTCGAAGGCGAGCAGCTCGGTGCCGGCTGGACGCTCGACGGTTCCCCCGGAGACGCCGACGGAACTCGCGGGCTTGAAGAAGTACGACGGGGCGGCGGGGCGCCTGCCCCTCTGATCGGCGCGGGATCCGTAGCTCAGATGGATCGCGATGATCTTGCCGGGGCGGGTGATGGATGCCGTCACGGGGCGCCTCCTCGCGCGTCGTCTGCGGTGTCGTGCCGGACGCTTGTGCGTCGTATTCGAAATCGTATATCATCGTGTCCACGCCAGGCAAGCACTCGACCCGATCGAGGGGCGTGCCGTGACAGTGCGGTCACCATCAAAGGAGATACCCCATGAGCGGGCAGCCACAGGCCGGTTTCACCCCCACCGGCACCATCGCGACGGCAGCCGACCGGCGTCGTGTCGTCTTCGCCACCGTCGTCGGAACCACGGTCGAGTGGTACGACTTCTTCATCTACGCCACGGCCGTCGGACTCGTCTTCGGTCAGCTCTTCTTCGCGCCCCTCGGCGCCAACAGCGCGCTGATCGCCTTCGCCACGGTCGGTGTGAGCTTCCTGTTCCGCCCGCTCGGAGCGTTCCTCGCCGGGCACTACGGCGACAAGCTTGGACGCAAGACCGTGCTCATGTGGACGCTCATCCTCATGGGTGCCGCGACCGCCCTCATCGGCATCCTCCCCACGTACGAGGCGATCGGCATCACCGCCCCCGTGCTGCTGGTGCTGCTGCGCATCATCCAGGGCATCTCGGCCGGTGGCGAGTGGGGCGGCGCCGTGCTCATGGCGGTCGAGCACGCCCCCAAGGCGAAGCGCGGCATCTTCGGCGCCTCGCCGCAGATCGGCGTGCCGCTCGGCCTGCTGCTCGCGTCGGGCGTGATGGCGCTCATGACGGCGATCGCGCCGGGCGACCAGTTCCTCGCCTGGGGATGGCGCGTGCCCTTCCTGCTCAGCGTCGTGCTGATCCTCGTCGGCTACTACGTGCGTCGTCGTGTCGAGGAGAGCCCGGTGTTCGCCGAGCTCGCCGAGCGCAAGGAGAAGGCCAGGATGCCGATCGTGCAGCTGTTCAGGAAGCACCTGCTGCTCGTCATCATCGCGGCGTTCGTGTTCGCCGGCAACAACGCCGTGGGATACATGACCACCGGCGGATACATCCAGGGCTACGCCACGAACCCTGAGGGGCCGATCGGCCTCGAGCGCGGCCCCGTGCTGTGGGCCGTCGCGGGCTCCGCGGTGACGTGGCTCATCACGACCCTGCTCGCGGGCTGGATCTCCGACCGCATCGGCCGGCGCACCACCTACATCATCGGCTGGATCCTGCAGCTCGTCGGCGTGTTCACGCTGTTCCCGCTCGTCAACACGGGGCAGATCGGTCTGCTGTTCGCGGGCCTCGCGATCCTCACGATCGGCCTCGGCTTCACCTACGGCCCGCAGGCGGCGCTGTACACGGAGCTGTTCCCCGCCAGCATCCGCTTCTCGGGCGTCTCGATCTCGTACGCGATTGGCGCGATCGCCGGCGGCGCCTTCGCCCCGACCATCGCCACCGCCATCGTCGGCGCGACCGGCTCGACCGAAGCCGTCACCTGGTACCTCGCGGGCATGACCGTGCTCGGACTCGTCGCCACGCTGCTGCTGCGCGACCGCTCGCGGATCCCGCTCGGACCCGACCACGAAGAGGAGCAGTCGGTGAGTCCCGTCTACGGCCTGGCGAGGGTGTGACCCCGATGCAGTTCCACCACCACGGCTATGTGTCCGGAGACCCGCGCGTGCTGCCGGCGGGTTCCGCCGACCGCCCGGCCGATCTGCCGGACGAGGTCGACGTCCTCATCGTCGGGTCGGGGCCGGCGGGGATGCTCCTCGCCGCCCAGATGTCGCAGTATCCGGACGTGACCACGCGGATCATCGAGAAGCGCGACGGCCGCCTCGTGCTGGGGCAGGCCGACGGCATCCAACCGCGCAGCGTGGAGACGTTCCAGGCGTTCGGGTTCGCGGAGCGGATCATCGCCGAGGCCTACAACATCGGCTGGATGAACTTCTGGGGGCCGAACCCCGAGAAGCCCGAGGAGATCGTCCGTACGGCGCGCACCGCCGACTACGCGTACGACATCTGCGAGTTCCCGCACCTGATCGTGAACCAGGCGCGCGTGCTCGACTACTTCGCGGAGGCCGCCGCGAACGGGCCGGGGCGCATCGCGCCCGACTACGGCGTCGAGTTCACGGGCCTCACCGTGCACGAGGAGGGCGACTACCCGGTCGAGGTGGGCGTGCGCCACTCGGCCGGGGAGCGGGCGGGCCAGG
This sequence comes from Microbacterium sp. LS_15, assembly GCF_041954735.1. Lineage (NCBI taxonomy): Bacteria > Bacillati > Actinomycetota > Actinomycetes > Micrococcales > Microbacteriaceae > Microbacterium > Microbacterium sp. LS_15. The sequence goes on from NZ_JAVAYD010000011.1 coordinate 67,280, forward strand.
AGCGCACGATCCGCGCGAAGTACGTCGTCGGGTGCGACGGCGCGCGGAGCGGAGTGCGTCAGGCCATCGGGCGCACGCACGTCGGCGCGAGCGCCGCGCACGCCTGGGGCGTCATGGACGTGCTCGTGAACACCGACTTCCCCGACTGGCGCACCAAGTGCGCGATCAACTCCGAGGCCGGCAACATCCTGCACATCCCTCGCGAGGGCGGCTACCTCAGCCGCATGTACATCGACCTCGGCGAGGTCGCGGCCGACGACGACCACCGCGTGCGCCAGACGCCCATCGCGGAGATCATCCGGCGGGCCAACGACATCCTGCGCCCCTACACGCTCGACGTGAAGGAGGTCGCCTGGCACAGCGTCTACGAGGTGGGGCACCGCGTGACCGACGGCTTCGACGACGTGATCGACGGCTCGGGGCGCACGCCGCGGGTCTTCCTCACCGGAGACGCCTGCCACACCCACAGCGCCAAGGCCGGGCAGGGCATGAACGTGTCGATGCAGGACGGCTTCAATCTCGGCTGGAAGCTCGGATCGGTACTCACCGGGCTGGCGCCGGAGGCCCTGCTCGCGACCTACTCGGCCGAGCGGCGGCCGGTCGCGCAGCAGCTCATCGACTTCGACCGGGAGTGGTCGTCGCTCATGGCGCGCAAGCCCTCGGAGATCACCGACCCCGGTGACCTCGCGACCTACTACCTCGCGACCGCCGAGTTCCCCTCCGGGTTCATGACGCAGTACACGCCGTCGATGATCACCGCATCGGATGCGCATCAGCGGCTCGCGGCGGGATTCCCGGTCGGCAAGAGGTTCGCCTCAGCGGAGGTCGTGCGCGTGGCGGACGGCAACGTCATCCATCTCGGGCACCACGCCCGCGCCGACGGGCGGTGGCGTGTCTACGCGTTCGGCGACCGCGACGGGGCGGCGCTCGCCGCGTGGGCGGAGGAGGCCGCTGCGGTGTTCGCGCGGTACACTCCGTCGGATGCCGATGTCGACGCCGTGTTCGACGTGAAGGCCGTGTATCAGCAGCCCTACGAGGAGGTCGAGGTCACGACCGCGCCGGCGCTGTTCCAGCCGCGGACCGGGCCGCTCGGGCTCACCGACTGGGAGAAGGTCTATGCGGCCGGACCCTCGAAGTGGACCGAGGTCGACATCTTCGAGGCCCGTGAGCTGTCCCGTGACGGGGTCGTCGTGGTCGTGCGCCCCGACCAGTACGTGGCCGCGGTGCTGCCGCTCCGCGCGGTCGACGAGCTCGGTGCGTTCCTGAAGGGGATGCTGCTGCCGGCATCCTGAGCTGTCCGCGAGCGATGCGGGGAGTGCGACCCGAGCACTGGTGCGATGTCGGTGGCCCCGCGTACGGTGAGTCCCGTCGGGCGAGGTCGCCCGCCGGAAAGGGTGTGTGCCATGTCGTGGAAGATCGAGCTCATCTTCGTGCCGGTGAGCGATGTCGACCGTGCGAAGGAGTTCTACACGAAGATCGGGTTCAACCCCGATCACGATCACACGCCGACCGAGGGGCTGCGGTTCGTGCAGATGACCCCGCCCGGGTCGGCGTGCTCGATCGCGTTCGGCACCGGGCTCGACATCCCGCTCGAGCCAGGTCAGCAGAAGACGATCCAGGTCGTGGTTCCCCACGCCGAAGAGGCGAAGGCGCAGCTGACCGCCCAGGGGGTCGAGGCTCGGGGAGTGGAAGACCTCGGCTGGGGGCGGTTCGTCTGGTTCGACGACCCGGACGGCAACACGTGGACGCTGCAGGAGCTCCCGGACTACAGCGCGCAGTCCTGACCTCCTCGCTGCTCGTCATCGCTCCGCGAGGGCGAGCAGCGCTTCCGGGGCGCCGGCGGGGAACAGCACGCGGGCGCCGGAGGTGATGTCGGCGATGGGTATCCATCGCACCGGACTGCCCTGGTCGAGGATCTCCAGCACGGCGTCGAGGGGCACGGCATCCAGCGCGCTGCTCGTCAGGGCGAAGAGGTGGGCGATCTCGTGTCCCGGCTCGCCCTTGTAGGTGAAGATGTTCTCGAAGACGCCCAGCGGTTCGGCGCTGTCGAGCTCGACGCCGAGCTCCTCCATGAACTCGCGATGCAGTGCCTCGACGGCGGTCTCGCCGAATTCGATTCCCCCGCCGATCGCGCGGAGGAAGTGGAGGTCGCGGGAGCCGTCGTACCCCTCGAGCGCGAGCACGTGACCCTGCTTGAGGGGAAGGCCGACGGCGATATTGCGGATGACGGGCATCCCGGCAGGTTAGCGCAGCGACGCATGCTCACGTTCTGCGGTGATCGGTCACTTCTGCGGCCGTTCTCACTCGGCGTGGCCGCAGAAGTGCCCCGTGGCCGCAGAAGTCGCGGGGAAAGACGGAGGTCGAGCTGAGCCAGGGGTCGTGGGCAGACGATGCCTGCCGGGAGGATCGTCAGTTTTGCAGCCTGGTCGCGCCGCCCGTCACCTCGATGCCGCCGACGTCGGGGATCGTGACTGCGAGCAGGCTCGGCCGGCGCACGTGGGCTCCCTGGTGGATGCGGATGCTGCGCTCCGGGTAGCCCAGATCGCGAAGGTACGCGCCGACGGATGCCGCGGCGGAGCCGGTCGCCGGGTCCTCGGTGATGCGGCCGACGGGGAAGAGGTTGCGCGCGTCGAAGTCGGTGGGACCGATGGCGTGCAGCACGGTCACCGTGCCGAGCCAGCCGTGCTCGCGCATGAGCGCAGCCATCTTCGGCGGCGCGAATCGGAACTGGTCGAACAGCTCCCGGTCGGCGATCGTCACGACGGGGTGCCAATTGCCCGCGAACGACTCCTTCGGCGGGAAGCGGGGATCGAGGTCGGCGCGGGCAATCCCGAGAAGCGCGAGCAGCCGTTCGAGCACGTCGTCGTCGAGCGCGCGCACCTCGGGGGCGACGCTCGTGAACGACACGACGACGTCGCCATCGGCGATGCGGGAACGCAGCGTGATCGGCCCGGCATCCGTGTCGAAGACCACGTCGCCCACCCCGTCGCGCTCGGCGAGGGCGACGGCTGTGGCCACGGTCGCGTGTCCGCAGAACGGCACTTCCGCGGCGGGCGACCAGTAGCGCACCCGGTATCGGGGAGTCGGCGCATCGGCGGCGCGCGCGACGATGAACGCGGTCTCGGAGTATCCGATTTCGGCGGCGATCTGCTGCATCCGCTCGTTGGTCAGACCTGCGGCGTCGAGGACGACGCCGGCGGGGTTTCCTCCGTCGGGCGTCGCGGCGAAGGCGCTGTAGCGCAGCACATCGGAATCGGTCATGTCGTGAGCCTATCGAGACGGCGTGGTCAGGAGTTCACGCGAATGATCTCCTGCTGATACGGCGCGATCACGTCGCCCGAGATCCGCAGGTCGAGGAGGAGGAAGCGGCGATCGGCGGGCGCTTCGGCCGCCCAGGTGCGCAGGCGCTCCAGGTCGCCGAGGGTGCGCACGACGACGCCCTCCGCGCCGACCGCAGCACCGAACGCGGCGAAGTCGACCTCGGGGATGCGCATCGGTCCCTCCGCCAGGCCCTTGAGGCCGTAGAGGTTCACCTCGGCACCGTAGGCGGCGTCGTTCCAGATGACGGCCATGCCTCGACCGCCGGCTGCTCTGACGGCGGATTCGAGGTCGGCGATCGCCATGAGCCCTCCGCCGTCGCCCGAGGTGAGCACGATCGTGGAGTCGCGGCGGGCGAGGGCGGCGCCGACGACGCTGGGCCAGCCCTGACCGATCGACTGGAAGGCGGTACCGACCATCATCATGCGATCGGGCGCGGCGACCGGCCAGTACATGTTCGCCCAGCCGATGAAGTGGCCGCCGTCCGAGACGACGACGCGGTCGTCCGGCAGCAGCTCGCCGATGCGCGTGGCCGCCGACCGCGGGTCGAGCCGGCCATCGGGTGCGAGCTCGTCGCCGGTCTCGTAGGCGCGCGCCGCCGTGACGTCGACGGATTCGCGCCACGGGCCAGCTGCGGCGTGCGCCGGCGCATCTTCGGCTCGCAGTCGAGTCAGCAGTGCTTCTGCGGCGAGCCGGGCGTCGGCTCGCACGAAGCCGCCCACGTGCGGATGCGTCGCCGCCGGCGCGGTGTCGATCTGGAACACCCGGGTGCCGGGTGCGAACAGTGCGCCGAAGCGCATCGTGAACTGGTTGAGCGACGCGCCGAACACCACAGCGACGTCGGCGGAGCCCACGAGCTCCATGGCTCCGTCGGCGCCGAAACCGCCCGTGACGCCCAGGTCGTAGGCGGTCTCGGGGAAGACTCCGCGGCCGAGCGCCGACGAGGCGGTCAGGGCCCCGGTGCGGGCCGCGAGTTCTCCGAGGGTGTCGCTCGCTCCGGCCAGCCACGCTCCACGGCCGGCGAGCAGGAACGGACGCGCGGCGCCGCGCAGGGCGGCGGCGATCTCCTCGAGCATGCCCTCCGCGAAGGCTCCACGAGGAGCCAGCGGTGCGGGGATGCGGGGCTCCGGCGCGGCAGGGACGGGGCCGGCCTCCAGGGCCGCGACGTCGTAGGGGATCGCGAGCACCACGGGCACGCGATAGGTCAGGGCGTGCTCGATGGCGATGACGGTGGTGGCTGCGGCATCCGCTCGTCCGACCGTATAGGTGCGGGCGCCGACCGCGGAGGCGAGGGCGATCTGATCGACATCCCACGGCCGGGGGCCCGAGGTCGGCTCGTCGCCGACGACGAGCACGAGGGGCACGTGCGCCTGCACGGCCTCGGCCAGCGCGGTGAGGGTGTTCGTGAACCCGGCGCCGTAGGTGGAGGTGCCGGCCGCGATGCGCCCTGAGGCGCGGAAGTGGGCGTCGGCGGCGACCACGGCGCCCTGCTCGTGGCGGACCGCGGTGAACACGGCATCCGTGCGGGTCTCGAGAGCGTCGAGGAAGTAGGCGTTGCCGTTGCCCATGACGCCGAAGACGGCGTCGATGTGCTGGGCGAGGGTGAGGGCGACGTGCGCGGACACGGTGGGCATGCGAGGGCCTTTCGAGACAGTGACGGAGAGAGATGCGTTCCGTATGTGTCTCGCCGCCGCGTCGCTGCGAGGGGCTTCGTGCCTCTTTTTCAGGCACCGGCTCGGGGCCGGACTCCTCGATTCTAGTGCGGGTCGGGCGCCGGGGAGCGTGAGGGAGAATGGACCGGTGACGGATGCTTCGATCGAGCGCGAGACGCTCACCTGGGATGGTTTCGGTTCGGCGACGCGGGATCTCGCGCGGTCGATCCTGGAGAGCGGCTTCGAGCCGGAGGTCGTGGTGGCGATCGCCCGCGGGGGACTGCTGCCGGCCGGGGCCATCGCCTACGGGCTCGGAGCGAAGAACTGCGGCGCGATCAACGTCGAGTTCTACACCGGGATCGGGACGGTGCTGGACGCGCCGGAGGTGCTGCCGCCCGCGCTCGACATGGACTACCTCGACGGGCGCCGCGTGCTGCTCGTCGACGACGTCGCCGACTCGGGGCGGACGCTCGCGCTCGCGGTGCAGCTGTTGACCGACAAAGGCGCCGACGTGCGGTCGGTGACGATCTACACGAAGCCGTCGACGATCATCCAGCCGGACTACGCCTGGAAGGACACCGACCTGTGGATCAACTTCCCGTGGTCGTTCCAGGGGACGGTGCGCGAGGAGGACCTCGGCCTCCCGCCCACGGCCTGACCGTGCAGGTGCCGGGGATCAGCGTGATCGGCGTGATCGACCCTGCCCTGGGCCTCCCGCCCACGGCCTGACCGTGCAGGTGCCGGTCTGTCACCCGCGCAGTAGTCCCCGCAGCGTCTGGATCGTGTCGGCCTCGGCCGGGGTCTTGTCGGCGCGGTAGCTCTTCACGCGTGCGAAGCGCAGCGCGATCCCGCCCGGGTAGCGCGGTGACCGCTGCACGCCGTCGATCGCTATCTCGACGACGAAATGCGGATCGAGGAAGACGGTGCTCTGGGTGCGGCGGGTCTCGTGCTCGGGGAACTGCTCGGTCTGCCACCGCAGCAGCTCGTCGGTGAGCCCTTTGAACGTCTTGCCCACCATGACGAAACCGCCCGGTTCGCCGAACTCCCCGTCGGGGTCGCGTGCGCCGAGGTGCAGGTTCGACAGCCATCCCTGGCGGCGCCCCGATCCCCACTCGGCACCGAGGACTACGAGGTCGTAGGTCAGGACCGGTTTGACCTTGACCCAGGCCTTGCCGCGTCTGCCTGCGGTGTACGTCGAGTCGATGCCTTTGACGAGCACGCCCTCGTGGCCGGCGGCGAGCGCGTCGCGTGACAGCTGCTCGGCGGCCGCCGGGTCGGCGGTGATGATCCCGGGCATCCGCCATTCTGCCGCGACGCGCTCGAGCTCGGCGAGGCGTACCGACAGCGGCTCGTCGATGAGGTCGCGGCCGTCGACGTGCAGGACGTCGAAAAACCAGGGGCGCAGCGCGAGCTCGCGGGCGGCATCGGCGCCGAAACGCGACATGGTCTCCTGGAAGGGGCGGGGGCCGCCGTCTTCGTCGAGCGACAGCGTCTCGCCGTCGAGGATGACGTCGTCGACGGGCAGGCCGCGGACGATCTCGACCAGTTCGGGAACGCGGTGCGTCACGTCCGCCAGGCTGCGCGTGTAGACGTGGACGTCGTCGCCGTGGCGGTGGACCTGGATGCGTGCGCCGTCGAGCTTGTACTCGACCGACGCCTCGCCGGTGACCTCCAGGGCAGCGGTCGGGCTGGAGGCGGTCCCCGCGAGCATGGGCAGCACGGGGCGTCCGACGGCCAGTCCGATCGCGTCGAGCTCCTCCTCTGTTCCGGTGAGCGCGACCACGGCCGTTTCTCCGAGGTCTCCCGAGAGCATCGCCGCGCGGCGCACGACTTCGGACGGGCGATCGGATGCCCTGGCGACCGCGTCGAGCAGCACCCCGGCGAGGGCGCCCGTGCGCAGTTCGCCGAGCATGGAACGGGAGAGGAAGTCCCACTCCGTCGCCGTCGCGCGCGAGGCGAGGTCGGTGAGGAGGCGGGTGCGAGCCGCAGCGGATCCTGACCCGGACGACGCCGCGAGCTCGTCGAGCGCAGCGTCGACGTCTGAGAGAGACAGACCCGGGGCTGCGGCGTGCGTGGCGTCGAGCGCCGACAGCCCGCGCCATCCGACTCCGAGCTTGCCCTGCCGCGGTGCGGCGAGGAGCAGACCGACGAGAACCGGCAGCTCCTCGGAATCCGCCGTCGAGAGCAGGGTCGCGAGGGCGTCGATCTTCGCGAGACGGGAGGAGGTCGACGTCACCTTCTCGGCGGTGGCGACGACGTCAGCGAGCTTCATCCCCGAAGTCTGGCATCGACATCGGACATTCGCCCAGGCCCTTGCGCGCCGATGTGCTGCCAGGGAAGCGGAGTCCAGGCCTCAGTATCCCCGGAACTCCGGGCGGCGCTTCTCCTGGAAGGCGGCGAAGCCCTCGCGGTAGTCGTCGGTGTCAGAGAGCGCGGCCTGAGCGGCGTTCTCGACGTCGACGGAGTCCCAGAGCGCGAGCCGCTCGTCACGGATGCGGGCGACGAGCTGTTTGCTCGCGAGGAACGCCGCGGTGGCGCCGCGGGCGGCTGCGGCCGCGGCATCCGTCGTGGCCTGCACGACCTCGTCGTCGGGGAACACGCGCGAGAACAGGCCGGCGCCGACCGCCTCCGCTCCGCTCATGAGCCGACCCGTGTAGATGAGGTCGAGGGTGCGGTGCGCTCCGAGGCGGTCGACGAAGAGGGCGTGCCCGCCGGAGTCGAGCGTCGCGCCGAGCGCCGCGAACGGCGACCCGATCTTCGCGGACTCGGCGACGTACACGACATCCGTGGCGACGAGGAGTCCGAGACCGACGCCGAGGCACGCGCCGTGCGCGACCGCGAAGGTCGGGGCGGGGAACCTCGACATGCGCTGCAGCAGCGGCGTCACGAGGCCGCCGAGGTAGCCGATCACGTCGTCGTCGCGGGGGTCGACGCCCGAGATGTCTCGTCCGGCGCAGAAAGCGCGCCCTTCACCGCGCAGGATGAGCGCGCGGACGCCCGACTCCTCGGCGTCGTCGTAGGCGCGCCCCAGGTCTCGCAGCGCCTGCTCGTCGAGCGCGTTGAGCGTGGACGGCGCGTTCAGGACGATTGTGGCGACATCGTCTGCGATCCCGAGTTCGATCACCTCATGCTCCTTCTGACACGTCGGCTCACACGTCGTAGTCGACGACGACGCGTTCGCTGGTGGGGTGGGACTGGCAGGTCAGCACGTAGCCGCGCTCGAGTTCGTCTGGTTCGAGCGCGTAGTTCTCGGTCATGGTGACGCTGCCCGCCAGCACGCGCGCCCTGCATGTGCCGCACACGCCGCCCGCGCACGCGAACGGTGCATCGGGGCGTACGCGCAGCGCCGCGTTCAGCACGGACTCGTGCGCGTCGACCGGACTCTCGACGGTCGACGACACCCCGTCGAGGGTGACCTCGATGCGCACCGTCTTCTCTCCGGCGCGCACGTCGACCGGCCGCGCGGTGCGGACCGGCTCGTCTCCGGTGGTGAACAGTTCGAATCGCACGTGCTCCTTGGCGACCCCGACATCGGCGAGCACGTCTCGGCAGAGGTCGACCAGGGCGAGGGGCCCGCACAGGAACCACTCGTCGACGTCGGCCGGGTCGATGAGCGAGGAGAGGATGGTGCGCAGCCGCTCCTCGTCGAGTCGCCCGGAGAGCACGGGGGCGGTGCGCTGCTCGCGCGACAGCACATGGTGCAGCGTGAGCCGGGTCGGATAGCGGTCCTTGAGGTCGGCGAGGTCTTCGAGGAACATCACGTCGACCGTGGCCCGGTTCGTGTAGAGGAGCGTGAACCGTGCCGTGGCCGACCGGCCGAGCACCGTGTGCGCGAGAGCCATGAGGGGTGTGATGCCGGAACCGGCGGCGATCCCGACGACGTGCCGGTGATCGAGGTCGTCGAGGCCCGAGGTGAACGTGCCCTGCGGGCTCATGACGTCGATCTCGAATCCCGGATGCAGTCCGGTCTGCGCCCACGTGGAGAACAGGCCGCCCTCGTCGCGCTTGACGGCGACGCTGAGCCGGGTCGGCGCGCCGGCGGCCACCTGTTCGGGCGTCCGCTGCTCCGGTGGTCGGCACAGCGAGTACGAGCGTCGCACGTCGACGCCGTCGAGCGTCGTCCGCAGAGCCACGTACTGGCCGGGGAGGTGGTCGTAGTCGTCGGCCAGCTCGGCGGGGACGGCGAACGTCACCTCGACGGCATCGTCGGTGAGCGGGCGGACGCTCTCGACCGCGAGAGTGTGGAACGTCGCGCGCCGGCGAGCAGGGTGCCGGTCTGCGGATGCCGGACGCGGCGCCGCATCGGTCCACTGCGCTTCGTTCGATGCAGGACGCGTCGTGAACAATCCCATCAGTGCACCCCGCTCATCAGTGCACCTTGAAGTGATCGAAGGGTTCGAGGCAGGCGCGGCATTCGAACAGCGCTTTGCACGAGGTCGATCCGAAGCGGGAGACCTCGCGGGTGTCGAGCGATCCGCAGCGCGGGCACCGCACGCTGATCGCGAGGCGGATGGGTCCGGACGAGACGGCCGCGCGTCCGGAGGGCGGGGCGATACCGTAGCGTTCGAGCTTCTGCCTGCCGGCATCCGACATCCAGTCCGTGGTCCACGCGGGTGAGAGCACGAGTCGGACGTCGACGCGGGCGGCTCCCGCCGCGGTGAGCGCGAGGACGACGTCGTCGCGGATCGTGTCCATGGCCGGGCAGCCGCTGTAGGTGGGCGTGATGTCGACGCGCACGGTCTCGCCGTCGATCTCGACCGCGCGCAGCACGCCGAGGTCCTCGATCGTGAGAACCGGCACCTCGGGGTCGGCGACGCCCGCGGCGATCGTCCACGCGTCGTCGCGGGAGAGGGAGCGTGCGTCGCGCAGGGTCACCACGACGCCCCCGGATGCCGTCGCGCGAGCACCTGCATCTCGGCGAGCAGATGTCCGAACGGCGTCGCATGCGCACCGCGGCGCCCTCCCGCGGACGAGGCGGCGGTGGCGGGCGTCTCCAGCTGGGCTTCGGTGAAGACGGTGTCGATGACCTCGTCGAAGCCCGCCCGCAGTGTCGAGGGGCGGACGACGGTGTCGCCGAGGCGCTCGACGAGGTCGTCGTCGCGGAACAGCTCGTCGACGTACGGCCAGACGTCGCCGATCGCGCGGATCATGCGACGGCGCGACTCGTCGGTGCCTCCGGCGAGCCGCAGCACCCATTGCACGGAGTGGTCGCGGTGGTAGTCGACCTCCTTCAGCGCTTTTTCGGCGATCGCGGCGAACGTCTCGTCGGTGCTGGCACGCAGTGCCGCGTACAGCTCGAACATGTAGGTGGAGACGACGAACTGGCGTGCGATGGTCTGCGCGAAGTCGCCGTTGGGCTGCTCCACGATCCACGCGCAGCGGAATTCCGGCTCGTCGCGGAAGAACGCGAGGTCGTCCTCGCTGCGTCCGTCCCGTGACCCGGCGTAGTGGAGGAAGGAGCGCGCATGGCCGAGAAGGTCGAGCGCGATGTTGCCGAGCGCGACGTCCTCCTCGAGCTCGGGCGCGCGGGAGATCCAGGCGCCGAGCTGCTGGGAGAGGATGAGGGCGTCGTCGCCGAGTCGGAGCGCGTACTCGGCGACGTCGGCGGATGCCGCGACCGCGCCGCTTCCGGAGAGCTCGGCGCTCAGGCGCAGTTCGTCGACCGACACGTCTCCGTGGATGTCATCGTGGTGCGTTTCGTCTCGCCCCGCTCGCTCGTCGACCGGGAGGGTGGCGTCCGGTTCCGTGCTCACAGGTGGGGCACCCCCTCGGACGCCGTGTAGTACACGGCGTGCCGATAGTTCTTGCCCGCGGCGCTCTCGAAGTACGCGCCCTTCGCGTCGGGGTCGCTCGTGGTGATCGCGTCGGCGGGAACCGCCCAGATCGACACGCCCTCGCCGCGCCGCGTGTAGAGATCGCGCGCGTTGCGGATCGCCATGTCGGCATCGGGGGCGTGCAGTGAGCCGACGTGCACGTGGCTGAGTCCGCGGTTCGCCCGCACGAAGACCTCCCAGAGGGGCCAGGGCTCGTGCTCGTCGTGCCCGGGGGTCGCCATCACGCCACCGCGCGATCTGCTGCGGCCTGCTTGCGGGCGTACTCCGCTGCGGCCTCCCGCACCCACGCGCCCTCCTCGTGGGCGGTGCGGCGTCGTTCGAGACGCTCGGCGTTGCAGGGACCGTTGCCGCGCAGGACCTCGAAGAACTCGTCCCAGTCGATCTCGCCCATGTCGTAGCGCCCCGCCTCGTCGTTCCACCGGAGCTCGGGGTCGGGCAGCGTGACGCCGAGGATCTCGGCCTGCGGCACCAGCATCCCGATGAATCGCTGCCGGAGCTCGTCGTTCGAGAAGCGCTTGATCTTCCACGCCATGGACTGCGCGGAGTTGGGGGACTGGTCGTCGGGCGGGCCGAACATGGCGAGGCTCGGCCAGTACCAGCGGTTCACGGCATCCTGCGCCATCCGGCGCTGCTCGTCCGTGCCGCGCATGAGCGACAGGAGGATCTCGAAGCCCTGGCGCTGGTGGAACGACTCCTCCTTGCAGATGCGCACCATGGCGCGGCCGTACGGGCCGTAGGACGCACGGCACAGCGGCACCTGGTTGCAGATGGCCGCTCCGTCGACGAGCCATCCGATGGCGCCCATGTCGGCCCAGGTCGGCGTGGGGTAGTTGAAGATCGAGGAGTACTTCGCCTTGCCGCTGATGAGCTGGTCCATCATGGCGTCGCGCGTGATGCCGAGCGTCTGCGCGGCGGAGTAGAGGTAGAGGCCGTGGCCGGCTTCGTCCTGCACCTTCGCCATGAGGATCGCCTTGCGCTTCAGGCTCGGGGCGCGGGTGATCCAGTTGCCCTCGGGCTGCATGCCGATGATCTCGGAGTGCGCGTGCTGGGAGATCTGACGGATGAGCGTCTTGCGATAGGCGTCCGGCATCCAGTCGCGGGGTTCGATGCGCTGCTCGTTCGCGATGAGCTCGTCGAACAGGCGCTGCTGATCGGACGTCTCCTCGATGAGGGAGAGGTCTGCGGGGCTGGTCATCATCGACTCCTCCGTGCGACGGGCCTGACGATCGCTCTTTACTGACCGATCGTTAGGTTATTCTGACACACGGTGGCGATGTCTTCAAGGCGGCCGCTGTCAGAGCGCCCGGGTGTGCTCAGCGAGAGCGCGAGACGAGTTCGAGGAGCGCTCGCCCGTACGCCTCGGCCGGCTCGGGATGCTCGAACGATCGCGCCTCGCCGGCGATCTCGACGTCGACGCGGAACGAGTCCTCGAGACGCACCAGCGCACGGAAGGTCCCGCGCAGCAGCTGCCGGAGCTGATCCTCGCGCGGCAGCCAGACGGCGTCGGCGAGCGTCACGGCGTCGAGCGCCCACTCGGTCGTGCCGTTGAAGGCGAGGTCGGTGCCGCTCGGCGTCTGCCGCGCCTCGATCGTCATCGCGCTCACGGTGAAGACGTCGGCCTCGGCTTCGAGCTCGATCTCGTCCGGCAGATCGAGCTGGAAGCGGTCGCCCTCGGCGGGGTGCCAGCCCAGCCCGGCGTCTCGGAGTCGGACGGCGAGTTCCCGGGAGATCATGTCCTCACGCTACCGGCGTTGCCGGAGGTTGGCTCCGCTCCGGGCAGCTGCTGCCGGTGCGGCCGGCTGCTGCCGGTGCGACCGGTGGACACCGGGATGGATCCCCTGTGGACGGACGGACGGCGGATGTCCGACGCCTCGGGCAGAGTGGAGGCATGACTTCCCCCGCCGACACCGCGTACCCGACCGCGTCGAGCGACGGCATCCGAGATCAGGCGCTCGCCGCGCTCCGCGAGCTCGTCGGTCGTTCCGACGCCGACTTCCACGACGGGCAGTTCGAGGCCGTCGAGGCGCTGGTCGACGGGCGTCGCCGCGCGCTGGTCGTGCAGCGCACGGGATGGGGCAAGTCGGCGGTGTACTTCGTCGCGACCCTGCTGCTGCGATGCCAGGGTGCCGGGCCGACCGTGCTGGTGTCGCCACTGCTCGCGCTGATGCGCGACCAGATCGCCGCGGCGGAGCGCGCGGGGGTGCGGGCGGTCGCGATCAATTCGACCAACGCGCATGAGTGGAGCGACGTGCTCGCACAGCTCGACCGCGACGAGGTCGACGTGCTGCTGGTGTCGCCGGAACGGCTGAACAACCCGTCGTTCCGCGAGCAGCAGCTTCCGACGCTGGTGCAGCGCATCGGCATGCTCGTCGTCGACGAGGCGCACTGCATCAGCGACTGGGGTCATGACTTCCGTCCCGACTACCGGCGGCTGCGCGACCTCATCGCGCAGATGCCGACGGGAGTCCCCGTGCTGGCGACCACGGCGACGGCGAACAGTCGCGTCGTGGCCGACGTGGCCGAGCAGCTCGGCAGCCTGACGCGCGGTTCTCTTCCCGACGCGTCTCCGTCCGAGCCGGTCCTGACGATCCGCGGGCCGCTCGCCCGCACCTCGCTGCGCCTGGGCGTGCTGCGGCTGCGCGACTCCGCGAGTCGGCTGGCGTGGCTGCTCAGCCATCTCGACGATCTGCCGGGGTCGGGCATCATCTACACGCTCACGGTCGCCGCGGCGGTCGACACCGCGCGACTCCTGCGTGAGCACGGGCACGACGTGCGCGCGTACACGGGACAGACGGATGCCGAGGAGCGCGAGGAGTCCGAGGGGATGCTGAAGCGCAACGAGGTGAAGGCCCTCGTCGCGACGAGCGCCCTCGGGATGGGCTTCGACAAGCCCGACCTCGGCTTCGTCGTGCATCTCGGAGCGCCCTCGTCGCCCGTGGCCTACTACCAGCAGGTCGGGCGCGCGGGACGAGCCAGTGACAGCGCCGACGTGCTGCTGCTGCCCGGTGTCGAGGATCGCGACATCTGGCACTATTTCGCGACGGCCTCGATGCCGGATCGGGAGCGTGCCGAGCGCGTGATCGGTGCGCTCGGCGACGCGCCGATCTCGACACCGGCGCTCGAGGCGATGGTCGACATCCGCCGTACGCCGCTCGAACTGCTGCTCAAGGTGCTCGACGTCGACGGGGCGGTGCGGAAGGTGCAGGGCGGCTGGATCGCCACCGGCGAGCCGTGGGCGTACGACGCCGCCCGGTACGAGCGGATCGCGGCGGAGCGCGTGGCCGAGCAGCAGCACATGCTCGACTACGAGCAGACCGATGGGTGCCGCATGGAGTTCCTGCAGCGGGCGCTCGACGACGACACAGCGGCGCCGTGCGGCAGATGCGACAACTGCGCGGGGGTGTGGTTCCCGCAGGAGATCGCCACGCAGGCCGGGGCCCAGGCGGCCGAGTCGCTCGACCGGGTCGGGGTGCCGATCGAACCGCGGCGCGCCTGGCCGACCGGCGCCGACCGGCTCGACGTCCCCGTGCGCGGGCGGATCGCCGCCGAGGAGCAGGCGGACGAAGGTCGAGCGCTCGCGCGCCTGACGGACCTCGGGTGGGGCGGTGCCCTGCGTCAGGTGTTCGCCGCCAATGCTCCCGACGCCGCGGTCACGCCGCAGCTGCTCGACGCCTGCATCCGTGTGCTCGCCCGCTGGGAGTGGAGTGAGCGGCCGGTCGCCGTGGTGGCCATGCCGTCACGGTCGCGTCCGCTGCTCGTCGACTCGCTCGCGCGGGGCCTGGCCGAGGTCGGTCGCCTCCCGTATCTCGGTGCGCTCGAACCGGTCGGCGGTGGGCCGAGCGGCCAGGCCGGAGGGAACAGCGTGTTCCGCCTCGCCGGCCTCTGGGACCGACTCAGCGCCGAGCATCTCGACATGCCGTCGGGCCCGGTCCTCCTGGTCGACGACCTCGTCGACAGCCGATGGACCGTGACCGTGGCGGCGCGCGCGCTGCGTCGCTCGGGTGCGACGGCCGTGCTCCCGTTCGCGTTGGCGCTGCGCGGTTGAGTCCGTGACCGTGGCGGCGCGCACTCGCCGCCTCGTCTTTCTGCTCGACCGTCGCGCTCTGCTCGACCGTCGCTATTCCTCGACGGGGGCGAGGCGGGGTGGCCAGGTGGTGGCGCCGAGCTCGCGGGAGATGTTGCGGGCGGTCTCGCGCAGCGCGTCGAGCACGCTGTCTGACGCCGGCGCCTGCGATGTCGGCATCACCACCGCCACCGCTGCGACGATCTCGTTCGACGCGTCGGCGACGGGCGCCGCGACTGACGCCTCGCCCAGGACTGCTTCGTCGGCCTCGACGGCGGACGCCCGTTCGGCGATCGCGGGCAGCTCCAGGGTGAGGCGTGCGATGTCGGTGATCGTGTCACCGGTGAGGCTGCGCAGGGGGCGCTCGAAGACGGTGCGCTGGAATCCGGCGTCGTACGCGAGCAGCACCTTGCCCATGGCGGAGGCGTGCGCAGGGATGGCGACGCCCGTCTCGAGCATCTGTCGGCTGTCGTCGGGGCGCAGGTCGTGGTGGATCACGAGCACCTCGTGGAAGTGCGGGGCGCCGAGTCGTACCGGAAGGTTGGTGCGGCGTGCGAGCTCCTGCGTCCAGCGCATGGCCCGTGCGCGCACATCGAGGGTGTCGAGATAAACGTTGCTGAGGCGCAGCAGCGTCGGCCCGAGCATGTAGCGCTGGCCGCCGCGCTCCTTGGCGACGAGGCCGTGCTCCCGCAGCGACTTGACGATGCCGTGCACGGTCGACGGCCGTAGTTCGAGGGCCGCCGCGAGGTCGGTGATGCCGAGGTGTCGGGCGCCCTGCAGTAGCTCCAGCACCTTCGCGGCTCGATCGATCGCTTGGATCATCCCGTTCGCTCCGTTCCGCAGGCGACGTCCGTGTGTCGTCCTGTCGCGGGTTCTGCCTGGATCATCCGTCCTCCTCTCCCTTGACATGAGGACTCTGCCCGAGCATATTCGACATTGACGAATAACTTTCCGATTTTGTCGGGAAGATCGTGCGGCCGAGATCAAGGGAGATCCACCATGAAGAAGCTCATCAACGCTCCGGAAGACGTGCTCGTCGAGTCGCTGAGAGGAGTGGCGCTCGCGCATCCCGAACTCTCGGTCGATCTCGAGACGCACGTCATCACCCGCGCGACGCCCAAGGCGCAGGGCAAGGTCGCAGTGGTCTCGGGCGGTGGCTCCGGGCACGAACCGCTGCACGGAGGCTTCGTCGGCGAGGGCATGCTCGACGCCGCCGTCGCGGGCGAGATCTTCACCTCGCCGACACCTGACCGCGTGCAGGCGGCGACCAAGGCCGTCGACCGGGGCGCGGGAGTGCTGCACATCGTGAAGAACTACACCGGCGACGTGCTCAATTTCGAGATGGCAGCCGAGCTCGCGTCGATGGACGGCATCGAGGTCGGCACTGTGATCGTCGACGACGACGTCGCCGTGCAGGACTCGCTGTACACCGCCGGCCGGCGTGGCGTCGGTCTCACCGTGCTGCTCGAGAAGCTCGTCGGCGCTGCCGCCGAGGAGGGCCAGGATCTCGCGTCGGTCGTCGACCTCGCCCGGCGCATCAACGGGCAGGGGCGCTCGATGGGAATGGCGCTCACCAGTTGCACCGTCCCCGCCGCGGGCAAGCCGACGTTCGATCTGCCCGACGATCAGATGGAGATCGGCATCGGCATCCACGGCGAGCCCGGTCGTCACCGCGAGCCCCTCGCCCCGGCATCCGAGATCGCCCGTCAGCTGGTCGAGCCGATCGTCGCCGACCTCGACCGCACCGGGCCCGCGATCGTCATGGTGAACGGCATGGGGGCGACGCCGCAGATCGAGCTGTATCTGATGTATGCCGAGGTCGCCGCCCTGCTGGAGAAGGCGGGAGTGCAGATCGTGCGGAACCTCGTCGGCAACTACATCACCTCCCTCGACATGGCCGGGTGCTCCGTGACGGTGCTGGCCGCGGACGACGAGCTCCTGCGGCTCTGGGACGCTCCGGCGAACACCCCCGGACTCCGGTGGGGGGTGTGACCCGATGACCGACACGATCGACACGGCGACGCTCGTCGACTGGATCACCCGCTTCCGCGACGCGGTCACCGAGAAGCGCGAGTGGCTCACGGAACTCGACTCGGCGATCGGCGACGCCGACCACGGGGCGAACATGGCACGGGGAATGGCAGCGGTGGTCGAGAAGCTCGACGCCGGTGCGCCCGCCACCGTGGACGAGCTGCTCAAGAGCGTGGGGATGACCCTCGTCAGCTCGGTCGGAGGGGCGAGCGGCCCGCTCTACGGCACGCTGTTCCTGCGGATGGGCATGACGGCGGGCGCCGTGACAGAGCTCGACGCCGCGGGTCTCGCTGCCGCACTGCGCGCGGGGCTCGACGGTATCGTCGCCCGTGGCAAGGCTGAAGCGGGCGACAAGACGCTGTTCGACGCGATGTCTCCGGCCGTGGATGCGCTCGACGCGGGTGTCGCGCGCGGTGCAGGACTCGCCGATGCCGCGGCTGCGGCGGCCACCGCCGCTGCTGCGGGTCGAGACGCCACACTCCCGCTCGTCGCACGCAAGGGGCGGGCGAGCTACCTGGGGGAGCGGAGCGCCGGTCACCTCGATCCGGGCGCCGCGTCGGTGACGCTCCTGTTCGACGCCCTGGCCGCCGCGATCGCCGGCTCGTCCTGATGATCGGCGTCGTCGCCGTCTCCCACAGCGCTCGGCTCGGGGAGGCGGCCCTCGAGCTTGCCCTGCAGATGGTCCCCTCGGGCGGCGCGCAGGTGCGCGTCGCAGCCGGAGCCGGGACGGATGCCGACGGCTCGCCCGTGCTCGGCACCGACGCGGTCGCCGTCGCGGCGGCGATCGACGAGCTCGCGGAGGACTGCGACGGCGTGCTCGTGCTCATGGATCTCGGCTCGGCCGTGCTGAGCGCGGAGCTCGCGCTCGAGCTGCGCGCCAGCGACGTTCCCGTGCGGTTGGCGCCCGCGCCTTTCGTCGAGGGTCTGCTCGCCGCGGTGGTGTCGGCGTCGGCCGGGGGCGAGTTGGATGCCGTCGCCGCCGAAGCCGCGGGGGCGCTCGCCGCCAAGACGGGGCAGCTGGGCGACGACCTCGCGTCGGCCCCCGACGCGGCCTCGGACGCGGCCCCCGACGCGGCGCCGGGCCCAGCGCCGGGCGCGGACTCCGATGCGGCCCCGGGCTCGGACTCCCGACGCTCCGCATTCAGCCGCACTGTCCGGGTGCGCAACGCCCTCGGCATCCATGCGCGTCCCGCCGCGCTGATCGCCGACGCGTCGGCCGGGGCGGTCGTGCGGCTGCGGCGGCTGCCCGACGGCCCCGAGGCCTCGGCGGCGAGTCTGTCGCGCCTGCTCGTGCTCGGGGCGCGTCATGGCGATGAGGTCGAGCTGACGGCGGACGGTCCGGGGGCCGAGGCCGCACTCGACCGGGTCGCTGCGCTGTTCGACGACGGGTTCGGGGAGGGCACCTCGTCCGCATCCGAACCCGACGAGCCGCCGGCGTCCACGAGGTCCGATTCCTCCGTCTCCGCCACCTCGTCCGCCGCCACCTCGTCCTCCGTCTCCGCCACCTCCGCGCCCGACCCGAGCTCCACGACCGTCGCTCCGGGGGCCGTGCTGCGGGGTCGGGGTGTGAGTCCGGGCGTCGTCTCCGCGCCGGTCGTGCTGCTCGGCGAACCGCTCGTCGAACCCGACGGTGCGGTGACCGTCGGGCCGGCCGACCGGGCCGCCGAGGTGTCGGCGATCGAGTGGGCGGCGGTCGCCGTCGCCGACCGGCTGCGCCGTCGCACCGACGCTGCGAGCGGTGAGTCGCGGGCGATCCTCGACGCGTCGCGTCTGCTGGCCTCCGACCCCGAACTGGTCGCCGAGGCGACCGCGCTCGTCCAGGCGAAGGGCCGCACCGCTCCCCGCGCTGTCTGGGAGGTGGGCAGTGCGCACGCGCGACAGCTCGCGGCCCTCGGCGGCCGGATGGCCGAGCGGGTCGCAGACGTGCTCGACGTCCGCGACCGGATCATCGCCGAGATCCTCGACGTGGATCTGCCAGGCGTGCCGGAGCGCGACGAGCCGTTCGTGCTTGTCGCACGCGATCTCGCGCCGGCCGACACCGCGGCTCTCGATGGAGGCAACTGCGTCGCCCTCGTCACGGAGGACGGCGGTCCGACCTCCCACACAGCGATCATCGCGCGCTCGCTCGGACTGCCGGCGGTGGTCGCCGCAGCGGGAGCCACCGGCATCCCGGCGGACTCCGTCGTGCTCGTCGACGGCGACCAGGGGACGATCGAGGTCGAGCCGTCCGCCGAGGTGGTCGAAGCGGCGCGTGCGGCATCCGCGGTGATCGCCTTCGACGGTTGCGGCGCTCTCGCCGACGGGGAAGTGCTCCCGCTCCTCGCCAACGTGGGCGGCGCCGCCGACGCGGAGACCGCAGCCGCAGCCCGCGCTGAGGGGGTCGGGCTGTTCCGCACCGAGTTCTGCTTCCTCGACCGCGGTGACGCGCCGAGCGTCGACGAGCAGGTGGCCGCGTACCGCGCGGTGCTCGGGCCGTTCGCGGGGCGCCGCGTGGTCGTGCGCACGCTGGATGCCGGGAGCGACAAGCCCCTGCCGTTCACCGATCCGCAGCCCGAGGAGAATCCCGCGCTCGGTGTGCGGGGGCTCCGTCTCGCCCGGCGTTCGCCGCAGCTGCTCGACGACCAGCTGCGGGCGCTTGCCGCCGCCGCTCGGCAGGAGTCCGCGCACGTCGAGGTGATGGCGCCCATGGTGGCGACCGTCGCCGAGGCGCGGGGCTTCGTCGAGCGCTGTCGCTCGGCCGGCCTCGAGCGGGTGGGCGTCATGATCGAGACGCCGTCGGCGGCTCTCCTCGCCGCCGAGCTGTTCGCCGTCGTCGATTTCGTGAGCATCGGCACGAACGACCTGGTGCAGTACACGATGGCCGCCGATCGTCTTCTCGGTGAGCTGGGTGATCTCAACGACCCGTGGCAGCCCGCCGTGCTGCGGCTCATCCACGCCGTGGGTCAGGCGGGCCGCGCCGCGGGCAAGCCGGTGGGCGTGTGCGGAGAGGCCGCGGGCGACCCGGCGCTGGCTCCGGTGCTCGTGGGATGCGGGGTGACGTCTCTCTCGATGTCGTCCCGCGGTCTGGGGCGTGTGGCGGCGGCGCTTGCGGCGGTCACGCACGAGGACTGCCGTCGGGCGGCGGAGGCCGCGTGCTCGGCATCCGGGGCGGAGGAGGCCCGGGCTGCGGCCCGCCGCGTGCTCGCGAATCCGGAGAATCCTCTTTACTAACCGATCGTTCAGTTAGTATGGTCGGGTCGGATGCTGCGGCATCCGACTCGACGAGGAGGTCGACATGGCAGAGACGCGCACCGCTGAGCAGACCGCGGCAGGGGCACCGCCCGTCCCGGGACCGGATCTGCCGCCGAACCGGGCGATGATGCAGCGCGATCGCGCGTCGGCATCCCTCGGCCTGGTCGTCGAGTGCGACGATCCCGGTCACGCGGTCGTGTCGATGCTCGTGCGCGACGACATGACCAACGGATTTCGCATCACGCACGGCGGGTTCGTGTTCGCCCTCGCCGACACGGCGTTCGCGATCGCCTGCAACGAGGACGACCGGGTGACGGTCGCCGCGGGTGCCGACATCTCGTTCCTCAAGCCGACGGCAGCCGGTCAGACCCTGACCGCGACCGCCGTGCGACGCTCCCGATCGGGGCGCTCCGGCATCTACGACGTGACCGTCGTCGATGAGCTCGGCGACACGGTCGCCGAGTTCCGTGGGCGCTCGCGCACCACCTCGCAGACCTTCTGACCCGTCCCTCTGATCCCCGCCCGGAGCACTCATGTCGATGACGACCGAACCCGCCACCGGATCATCCGCGTCCGCGACTTCCGTCCGTCCGCCCTCCGCGGATGAGCTCGACGCCGAGGAGCGCATGAGCCGTCCCGAGATCGAGCAGCTGCAGCTGGCCAGGCTGCAGCAGACGGTTCGGCACGCCTACACCAACGTGCCGCACTACCGGCGCACCTTCGACGAGGCGGGCGTGCATCCCGATGACATCCGCACGCTCGCGGACGTCCAGCGGCTGCCGTTCACGACGAAGGCCGATCTGCGCGAGACCTATCCCTTCGGCATGTTCGCGGTGCCGATGAGCGACGTCGCCCGCATCCACGCGTCCAGCGGAACGACGGGGCGTCCCACGGTGGTGGGGTACACGTCCGGCGACCTCGACCGCTGGGGCACGCTGGTGGCGCGGTCGCTGCGCGCGGCCGGTATCCGGCGCGGCATGAAGGTGCACAACGCCTACGGGTACGGGCTGTTCACGGGCGGCCTCGGCGCGCACGCCGGTATCGAGGCGCTCGGTGCGACCGTCATCCCGGTCTCGGGCGGGCAGACCGCGCGGCAGGTGCAGCTGATCCGGGACTTCGAGCCGGATGCGATCCTGTGCACGCCCAGCTACCTGCTGACCATCGCCGATGCGATGGTGGCGCAGGGCATCGATCCGCGGTCGACGTCGCTGAAGGTGGCGGTGCTGGGAGCCGAGCCGTGGACGAACGAGATGCGGCGCGAGCTCGAGCAGCGGCTCGACATCGACGCTCTCGACATCTACGGGCTGAGCGAGGTCATGGGTCCGGGGGTTGGCAGCGAGTGCCTGGAGGGCAAGGACGGACCGCACCTGTGGGAGGACCACTTCCTGCCCGAGGTCATCGATGCCGAGACCGGCGCCGTGCTGCCCGACGGCGAGCTCGGCGAACTCGTGTTCACGTCTCTGACGAAGGAGGCCTTCCCGGTCATCCGGTATCGCACGCGCGACCTCACCCGGCTGCTCCCCGGTACAGCGCGGCCGGGGATGCGGCGCATGGAGAAGGTCACCGGGCGCAACGACGACATGATCATCGTGCGGGGCGTCAATCTCTTCCCGACGCAGATCGAGGAGCTCGTGCTCGGTATCGAGCAGCTGACGCCGCACTTCATCCTCGAACTCACCAAGGACGGGCGGATGGATGCTCTCACGGTGCGCATCGAGCGTCATCCCGAGCTGTCGGTCGAGACGTGCGAGAGCGCCGCGGAGGTTCTCGCCCAGCGCATCAAGGTCTTCATCGGGTCGACGGTCGCCGTGCGCCTCGAAGAGCCTGGCGCACTGCCGCGTAGTGAGGGCAAGTACAAGCGGGTCTACGACCTGCGCTGAACGTCTGGATGTGTGCCTGGCGCACTGCCGCGCAGCGAGGGGAAGTACAAGCGGGTCTACGACCTGCGCTGAACGTCTGGATGTGTGCGCGCCGTGCGCTTCGCGCCTGATCGGTCCGCGGGTGGGAGACTGAGTCGTGATGTCCGAGATGCAGAGTGCGCGACGCGGTCGCCCCGGTTACGACCAGCAGGGGATCCTCGCCGTCGCGGTGGCCGCGTTCAACGAGTACGGATACGACGCGACGTCGATCGGCATGCTCGCCGAGCGCCTCGGGCTGTCGAAGTCCGCGATCTACCACCACTTCGGTTCGAAGGACGAGATCCTCGATCGGGCGCTGGATTCGGCGCTGAGCAGTCTCGAGGCTGTGGTCGAGGAGCCGACGGCAGGGGCGAGCTCGGCGGCCGACCGACTGGAGCAGGTGCTGAGGGGCGCGGTGCACGTGCTCGTCGACCAGCTGCCTGCTGTGACCCTCCTGCTGCGGGTGCGGGGCAACACCGAGGTCGAGCGCACGGCGCTGTCACGTCGGCGCACCTTCGACCGTCGGATCACGGCGCTCGTGACGGACGCGCAGGACGAGGGGGCTCTGCGCGACGACATCGATGCGAGCGTGGCGTCGCGTCTCACGTTCGGGATGATCAACTCGATCGTGGAGTGGTACCGCCCCGGCGGGCGGGAGGGCGCCGACCGCCTGGCCGACGACGTGGTCGCGATCGCGCTCGACGGTCTGCGCAAGCGCTGACCGGGAACCAGCGCCGTCGAGCGCTGACCGGAACCCAGCGCTGGCACGCGCTGACCGTCGACAGCGCCGGCAAGCGCTGACCGGGACCCAGCGCCGTGCCCGCAGAGACCGGCACTGCGCCTCGTACTCCGCCGCCGCCTACGCTGCGTCCCGCTCCTTCGCGACGAGGGTCAGCACGTCGTAGGTGGCGACGATCTCGTCATCCTGGTTCTTGAGCACGGCGTCCCATCGCACCTCGCCGTACTCGTCGGTCTCGCGAGGGGTGATCTGCTTGGCGGTGAGTTCGACGCGGATCTCATCGCCCGGTGACACGGGCGTCACGAACCGCAGGTTCTCGAGGCCGGAGTTCGCGAGCACGGGGCCGGGTGCGGGGTCGACGAAGAGTCCGGCGGCCCACGACACCAGCAGGTATCCGTGCGCCACGCGTCCGGGGAAGAAGGGGTTGGCCGCGGCGGAGGCCTCGTCCATGTGGGCGTAGAAGGTGTCGCCGGTGAACGCCGCGAACGTCTCGATGTCGTCGAGCGTCACGGTGCGGGAGCCGCTGGCGACCTGGTCGCCGATATGCAGCTCGGCGAGAGACTTGCGGAACGGATGCACGCCGTCGCTGTCCTGGTACGGACGCGCTGCCGCACCCTGGTGCCACACTCCGGTGAGGGCGGTCATCATCGCGGGCGACCCCTGCACGGCGGTGCGCTGCATGTGGTGCAGCACGGCACGGATGCCGCCCAGCTCCTCGCCGCCGCCGGCGCGGCCCGGCCCGCCGTGGACGAGGTTCGGCAGCGGGGAGCCATGACCGGTCGAGCTGCGGGCGTCGTCGCGGTCGAGGAACAGGACTCGGCCGTTGTACGCGGCGATGCCCGACGCCAGCGTCACGGCCACCTCGGGGTCGTGCGTGGCGACGCTGGTGACGAGCGAGCCGCCGCCGCGGGCGACCAGCGCGCTGGCCTCGTCGAGCGAGTCGTAGCCGATGATGCTCGACACCGGGCCGAACGCCTCGATCTCGTTCACGGCGTCGCTCTCGGCATCAGGGAAGCGCAGGAGCATGGGCGAGACGAACGCTCCGTCGGGAGCTGCGCCCTCACTGCCGTCGGCGCGGCGCACGGTCGGGGCGTCGGTCGACCCGACCACGAGCTCGCCGCCGCCCGCGCGCAGACGCTCGACCTGACGCAGCACCTCGTCACGCTGTGCGGTGGAGGCGAGCGGGCCCATGGTCACGCCCTCGGCACGGGGGTCGCCGATGACGATGCGCTCGGCGAGCCGGGTGCGCACGGCGCCGATCACGTCGTCGACGAGCTCCGTCGGAACGATCGCGCGGCGGATCGCGGTGCACTTCTGTCCGGCCTTGCTCGTCATCTCGGCGACGAGCTGACGCACGTAGGCCTCGAACTCGGGGGTGCCGCTGACGGCATCGGTTCCGAGGATCGAGGCGTTGATCGAGTCGGTCTCGCTGGTGAACCGCACGCCGCCCGTCTGCACGGCGTCGTGAGCGCGGAGGCGCTCGGCGGTCGAGGCGGAACCGGTGAAGGCGACGAGGTCGCCGAGCCGCAGATCGTCGAACAGGGTCGGCACGCTGCCGGAGACCAGCTGCAGCGATCCCTCGGGGAGCAGGCCGGACTCGACCATGATCCGCACCATGGCCTCGGTGAGGTAGCCGGTCGGCGTCGCGGGCTTCACGACCGTGGGGACTCCGGCGAGGAACGCGGGGGCGAACTTCTCGAGCGACCCCCAGACGGGGAAGTTGAAGGCATTGAGCTGCACGGCCGCTCCACGCAGGCGCGTGTATATGTGCCGCCCGATGAACGACCCGTCTCGGGAGAGGTTCTCGACGGGGCCGTCGACGTACACCTTCGCGTTCGGCAGCTCGCGGCGGCCCTTGCTGGAGTAGGCGAAGAGCACGCCGATACCGCCGTCGATGTCCACCCAGGAGTCCTGCGAGGTTGCGCCGGTGCGGCTGGAGATCTCGTACAGCTCGGACTTGCGCTCGGTGAGCGCGAGGGCGAGATGCTTGAGCCGCACGGCGCGCTGGTGGAAGGTGAGCCCGCCGAGGGAGTCCTGACCGGTGCTCCGCGCGTACGCGAGGGCGGCGCCGAGGTCGAGTCCGCTGGTCGAGACGCGGGTGACGACCTCGCCGGTCGACGCGTCGCGGACCTCTGCGGCGTCGGTCGCATCCGTGGGGGTCCACCACGCGCCCTGCACGTAGCTGGGCAGGATGTCGGTCATCTCTCGTCCTTCCGTCGGGTCTGTCGTCGTCCGTCGCGTCTGCTCATCACTCGTCCCACTCGTAGAAGCCGCGGCCGGTCTTGCGGCCGAGGTGCCCGTCGGCGACCAGACGGCGCAGCAGGGCGGGTGGTGCGAAGCGCTCGCCGAGGTGGGCGGCGAGGTATTCGGCGATGCCGAGGCGCACGTCGAGCCCGACGATGTCGGTGAGGCGCAACGGCCCGACCGGATGCTTGTAGCCGAGCGTCATGGCGGCGTCGATGTCGTCGGGGGAGGCGACGCCCTCCTCGACCATGCGGATCGCCTCGAGTCCCAGAGCGACGCCGAGGCGCGACGACGCGAAGCCGGGGGCATCGGCGACGACGATGGGCGTCTTGCCGATCGACTGGACCCATTCGCGGGCCGCGTCGACGAGCGGGGGAGCGGTGGCCGCGCCCCGCACGATCTCGACGAGGGTGGAGGCGGGCACGGGGTTGAAGAAGTGCATCCCGAGGAAGCGCGCGGGGCGGTCGAGGGTCGCCGCCAGCTCGTCGATCGAGATCGACGAGGTGTTCGAGGCGATGGCCGCGTCCGGGGCGATCTGCGCTTCGACCCGGGTGAGGGCGTCGACCTTGAGAGAGATGTCCTCGGGCACGGCCTCGACGACGAGCTCGCACGTGGCGAATCCGGCGATGTCGGCCGTGGACGAGAACCGCGCGCGATACGCCTCGGAGGTCTCGCTCGCGGAGCCGCGCGCGATCGACGCCTCGAGTGAGGTCACGACACGATCGGATGCCGCGCGCGCGGCCTCCTCGTCACGTTCGACGACGGTCACGTGCGAGCCGGCGAGAAGAAACGCATGCGCGATACCTGCGCCCATGCGTCCGCCGCCGATCACTCCGACGTGTGCGGGGGCGTGCGTGTCGCCTGCTCCCATGCGTCCGTCGCCGAGCACTCCGACGTCTGCGCGTGCGGCGGTCATACCCGTTCTCCTTCGTGCGTCCTGCGTCTGCGTTCGAGGAAGTCGGTCATGCGCCGGAACTTCTCGGGGCTCTCGAACAGCTCCGCCTGCGCCTCGAGATCGACGGACGGATGCCGGTCGCGCGGTGCGCGGAACACACGTTTGGTCGCGACCGTCGCTGCGCGATCGTTCCGGGCGATGCGGTCGGCGATCGCGTGGGCCGCCGTGAGCAGGTCACTACTGTCGTGCAGCGACGAGACGAGGCCGATGCGCAGCGCTTCCTCGGCCGTGACGGTGCGGCCGGTGAGCAGCAGTTCGGTCGCGCGTGCATCGCCGACGATCTCCGTGAGTCGCCAGCTCGCTCCGGCCGCCGCGAGGATGCCGAGTCCGGTCTCCGGGTTCCCGATCGCGAGGCTGGGCGTGCCGATGCGGATGTCTGCGGCGTACGCGAGCTCGGCGCCGCCGCCGAGGGCGTAGCCGTCGATCGCCGCGATCACCGGCATGGGCAGTTCGGCGACGCGGATGAAGGCGTATGCGTTGATGCCGCGCAACGCATCGGCGGCCCGTCGTTCGCGGAGTTCCGCGATATCGGCGCCCGCGGCGAAGACGCCGGCGGCGCCGGTCAGGATGAGCGTGCGCGGCTCCGCCTCCAGTTCCGCGCAGAGCTCGTGCAGGGCATCGATCGTCGCCTGGTCGATGGCGTTGCGCTTGTCGGGGCGGTTGAGCGTGGCGACGACCCGGTCGTCGGAGCGTTCGACGAGCAGAGGGGAGTCGCCGTCGGCGGTGGACGCCATCAGACCTTCTCCAGGATCATGGCCGCGCCCTGGCCGACGCCGACGCACATCGTGGCGAGGCCGTAGCGGGATCCCTCGCGCTCCATGCGACCGAGCAGGGTGACGAGCAGCCGCGATCCGGACGAGCCCAGCGGGTGGCCGAGGGCGATCGCGCCGCCGTCGGCGTTCACGACCGCCTCGTCGAGTCCGAGTCGGCGGATGCAGGCCAGCGACTGCGTGGCGAACGCCTCGTTCACCTCCACGGATCCGATGTCGTCGATCCGGAGTCCGGAGCGGCGCAGGGCCTTCTCGGTCGCCGGCACGGGGCCGAGGCCCATGACCTCGGGGGCGAGCGCCGCGCTCGTGCCGACGACGATGCGTGCGCGGGGCACCAGCCCGTAGCGCTCGACGGCGTCGCCGCTGGCGACGACGAGAGCAGACGCCCCGTCGTTGAGAGAGCTGGAGTTGCCGGCAGTGACGACCGTGCCGCCCGCCACGACGGGGCGCAGGTGGGCGAGCGCTTCGAGCGTCGTGTCGGGGCGCGGTCCTTCGTCGATGAGCACGCGGTCGTCTCCGACCTCCACTCCGACGATCTCGTCCGCGAACCGGCCGGCGGCGATCGCCGCCGCGGCGCGCTGCTGGGAACGCACGGCGAACGCATCCGCCTCCTCCCGTCCGATGCCGTCGAGGCGCGCGACCTCCTCGGCGGTCTCGGGCATCGTGAACGTCGCCTTGTCGCGCGCGGCGAGACGCGGGTTCGGGAACCGCCACCCGATCGAGGTGTCGTAGGCGGCTCCGGGCTTGGCCCACGCCTTCTCGGGCTTGGCCTGCACCCAGGGCGCACGGGTCATCGACTCGACCCCGCCGGCGACGATCAGGTCGGCGTCGCCGGCGCGGATCGCCTGAGCCGCCATGGTCACCGCCGACATGCCCGACGCGCACAGCCGGTTCACGGTGATCCCGGGAACCGTGTCGGGAAGCCCGGCCAGCAGCACGGCCATGCGGGCGACGTTGCGGTTGTCCTCGCCCGCCTGGTTCGCGGCACCGAGGATGACCTCGTCGATGTCGACGTGGGCCGCGTCGATGCCCGCACGCCGCACGGCCTCGCCGACCACGATCGCCGCGAGGTCGTCGGGGCGGACCGTGGCCAGTGCGCCGCCGTAGCGACCCACCGGGGTGCGGGTTCCCCCGATGAGGTAGGCGTCCGTCATCTCGATCTCCTGACTGCGTCGTCGCGGCGGGCTCGGCGATCGGAACCGAATTACTGACCGATCGTATGGTAATTATGGCACACGGGGGCGTCGCCCGAGACGGCGTCGGATCAGCCGAGCAGGTCGACGCCCTTCGTCTCCTTGACCAGCGACACCGCGATGAGCGAGATCACCGAGGCGATGGCGATGTAGAGACCGATGGTCCATGCCGCCTGGAACTGGTTCAGCAGCGCTTCGGCGATCATGGGGGCGAAGGCTCCGCCGAGGATGGCGCCGAGAGCGTAGCCGATCGAGACGCCCGAGTAGCGCACGTTCGCGGGGAACATCTCCGCGTAGAGCGCGGCCTGCGGTCCGTAGGACAGTCCGAGGGCGAAGGTCATCACGAACAGGGCGACGAAGTACCAGAAGATGTTCGCCGTGTCGATGAGGAACCACATCGGCACGGCCCAGAGCGCGAGCGCCACGTAGCCGATCTGGAAGGTGCGCACGCGTCCGAGGCGATCGGACAGGTGCCCGCCCCACAGGGTGAAGATCAGCCATCCGAACGAGGCGAGGGTCGTGGCGAGCAGCACGGGAGGGCGTTCCATGCCGAGAGCCGTGACCGCGTACGTCGCGAAGAAGGCGATCAGGAGGTAGCCGGCGGCGTTGTTCGCGATGAAGATGAGCGCGGTGAGCACGACCTGCTTCGTGTTCTTGCGGAACAGGATGCCGAGGGGTGCTGACGCCTCCTTGCGACGCCGCTGGAGCTCCTCGAAGATCGGGCTCTCGTCGACGGCGCGGCGGATGAGGTAGCCGACGCCGATCAGCACGATCGACAGGAGGAACGGGATGCGCCAGCCCCACTCGAGGAACGCTTCCGGCGACATCGAGGTCGTGAGCACCCACAGCGTCGCGGTGGCGAGGATCATGCCGACGGGGACGCCGATCTGCGGGAAGGCGCCGAAGAGCCCGCGGCGCCCGCGCGGCGCGTGCTCGACGGCCATGAGTGCGGCTCCGCCCCATTCGCCTCCCGCCGAGAAGCCCTGCAGGATGCGCAGGACGATGAGGAGTATCGGCGCGGCGACCCCGATCGCGGCGTAGGTCGGCAGAACGCCGATGAGGGAGGTCGAGAGGCCCATGAGGATGAGGGTGAAGACCAGCATCCTCTTGCGGCCGAGCTTGTCGCCGAGGTGTCCGGCGATGATCGCGCCGAGCGGGCGGAAGAGGAACGAGATCCCGATCGTCGCGAACGACAGCACCTGGGCGAGGCCGGGGCTACTCTCGGCGATCGGGGCGAGGAAGAGGGGAGCGAGGACCAGACCCGCTGCCTGCGCGTAGATGAAGAAGTCGTACCACTCGATCGACGTGCCGACGAGCGTGCTCGCGAGCACGCGGCGTTCCTCGGCGGGCATCCGTCGGGTCGAGGTCGGTTCCGAGACTGCTGACGTCATGGCGAACTCCATTGTTCTGCATTTCCAACCGATCGATCGGTCAGTAATTGCCGAGCGTAGCGCATGGCGAGAGCGAAATCGAGGATCCGGGCGTACGTGCGGATGCCCGCGAGGGTCGCGTCCGGACCCTCCGCGGTTCACACCTGGCCGAAGGCGCGCAGCGGATGCTCGATCAGTTCCGTGACGCGGCGGAGGAAACTCGCCGCATAGCCGCCGTCGCAGACGCGGTGGTCGAAGACGAGCGAGAGCTGGGCGATGCGCCGGGGCACGATCTGGCCGTCGACCACCCAGGGGCGCTCGATGATCCGGCCGATTCCGAGGATCGCGACCTCGGGGTGATTGATGATCGCGGCCGATCCGTCGACGCCCAGACCGCCGTAGTTGTTGAGCGTGAAGGTCGAGCCGCGGAGTCGCTCCGGAGGCATGCGTCCGTCGCGGGCCGTGGCCGACAGCTCGCGCAGTGCGGAGTCGAGCTCCTCGACGCTGCACGTGTGCGCGCTCGGCACGACTGGAACGAGGAGTCCCCGGTCGGTGTCGACGGCGACGCCGAGGTTGACGCCCTCGAAGGAGAGCAGCTCCGATCCGTCGTCGCTGAGGCGCGAGGCCAGGACCGGATGCTCCGCGAGGGCCAGCAGCACGAAGCGGGCGAGGATCGCCGTGATCGACGGCGCCTTGCCCCCTGCGGGTGCCATGTCGGCGCGGAGGTTCCAGAGGTCGGTCGCATCGACGTCCACCCAGACGGTCGCCTCGGGGATCTCGGAGCGGCTGCGCGAAAGTCGCGCGCTCAGTGCTCTGCGGAGCGGTGACAGGCGTTCCCGTGAGCGGATGGCGAGGCCGTCGACGGTCGGGTGCTCGCGGTCGCCCGGTGTGCCGGTAGTGGCGGGACTCGCTCGATCCGGGTCCTTCCCGATCCCGTCCACGGCGCTGTCGACCGCCGCGGCGAGGACGTCGGCGCGGGTGATGGCGCCATCCGGACCTGTGGGGACGATCGCGTGCACATCGAGGCCGAGGTCGCGAGCGAGGCGTCGCACGAGAGGGGAGCGCACGGCGACGGGCCTGCGGGCGGACGGCTCGGTCGGAGTGTCCACCTCGACGCTCGCGGTCTGTCGCCGCTCACTCACCGTGGCCGGACGGCGCCGACGTCCCGACGTCGCGCGTCCCGACGTGCCGTAGCCGATCAGGACGTTCCCCGACCCGGCGCGCTCCTCCGCGCGGTACGTGTCGTGCTCGACGGAGGGGGTGGGGCGGGCGCCCTCGGCATCCGTCTTCTTCTCGCCCTGCTCGGCTCCGCCCTCTTCCGCGACGTCGAGCACGGGCGCGCCGACGTCGATGGTGTCGCCTGCTGCTCCGTGGAGGGCGGTCACGACTCCGGCATAGGGCGAGGGCAGTTCGACGATGCTCTTCGCCGTCTCGACCTCGGCGATCGGCTGGTCGGTGACGATGCTGTCTCCGACGGAGACGAGCCACTGCACGAGTCCGGCTTCGGTGAGTCCTTCTCCGAGGTCGGGCAGACAAAAGGTCCGCGAGGCGGGGGCGGTCGTGGTCGGGGTGCGGGTGCCGGTGCTCACGGTCGGTCCTCCCAGTGCAGCGAGTCGACGGCATCCAGGATCCTGTCGACGTCCGGCAGATACCAGTGCTCGAGCTTCGGCGGTGCGTACGGGGTGTCGAAGCCGGTGACGCGGCGCACCGGGGCTTCGAGGTACTCGAAGCAGCGCTCGAACACGCGGGCCTGGATCTCGGAGGCGACGCTCGCGAAGCCGGGGGCCTCGGCGATCACGACAGCGCGTCCCGTCGAGCGCACGGCGGCGGTGACGGTCTCGTCGTCGAAGGGCGTGAGCGACCGCACGTCGACGACCTGGACGCTGCGTCCTTCCACGGCCGCGGCCTCGGCGGCGTCGAGGGCGAGCGGGACGGATGCGCCGTAGGCGATCAGCGTGACGTCGGTGCCGTCGCGCGCGATGCGGGCGGAGCCGATGTCGACGGTCACGTCGGTGTCGACCTCGCCCTTGGTCCAGTACAGCTTCTTCGGTTCGAGGAAGACGACGGGGTCGGGCGACGCGATCGCGGCGCGGAGCAGCGAGTAGGCGTCCTGGGGTGTGGCGGGGCTCACCACCGTGAGTCCTGGCGTGTGCGCGTAGTACGCCTCGGACGAGTCGCAGTGGTGCTCGACGCCGCCGATGCCTCCGCCGAAGGGGATGCGGATGACCATCGGCATGCGGATGCCACCGCGCGTGCGGTTGGAGAGCTTCGCGACGTGGCTGACGATCTGCTCGAAGGCGGGGAGCGCGAACGCGTCGAACTGCAGCTCGACGACCGGACGGAGGCCGTTCATGGCCATGCCGACCGCGGTGCCGACGATGCCGGACTCTGCGAGCGGGGTGTCGAAGCAGCGGTCTTCGCCGAAGCGGGCGGTCAGTCCGTCGGTGATGCGGAAGACTCCGCCGAGGGCGCCGACGTCTTCGCCGAACACGACCACTGCCGGATCCTCGGCGATGGCGTCGGCGAGGGCGAGGTTGAGGGCGGCCGCCATGGTGAGCGTCTGGACGGTCGATGCCGGGGTGTCGACGTCGATGCGGTCGTGGGTGATGGTCATCGCACGCCTCCTGCGGAGTGGGTCTCCTGGTCGTCTCCGAGCGCGTCGCGTTCGATCTCCTCGCGCAGCTGGTGCCACTGCTCCTGCAGCTGGGGCGAGCGTTCGGTGGTGACGAAGCGGAACAGGTCTTCGGGGTCGAGGTCGGTGTCGGTGTTGAGCGCGGAGCGCATGGCCGCGGCGATCTCCTCCGCTCCCGCCGAGATCTCGTTCTCGAGCTCGTCGGTCAGCGCTCCGCTCGCGGTGAGGTGGGTGCGCAGGCGGGTGAGCGGGTCTCGCGCGACCCAGGCCTGCACCTCCTCGCGCTCGCGGTAGCGGGTGTCGTCGTCGGCGTTGGTGTGGGCCTGCATCCGGTAGGTGTGCGCTTCGACGAGGGTGGGGCCGCCGCCGGTCCTGGCGCGGTCGACGGCCTCGCCGAGCACAGACAGGACGGCGGCGACGTCGTTGCCGTCGACGCGGCGCCCCGGCATCCCGTATCCGATCGCCTTGTGCGCGAGCGAGGGCGCTGCGGTCTGGCGGCTCAGGGGCACGGAGATCGCGAACTCGTTGTTCTGCACGAAGAACACCACCGGCGCGTGGAAGACGGCGGCGAAGTTCAGGGCTTCGTGGAAGTCGCCCTCGCTGGTCGCACCGTCGCCGCAGAGAGCGAGCACGACGGTGTCTTCGCCGCGCTGCGCGGCGGCGTAGGCGAAGCCGACCGCGTGCAGCAGCTGGGTGGCGAGCGGCGTGGCCTGGGGTGCGACGCGATGAGCGCGGACGTCATAGCCGGAATGCCAATCGCCCTTGAGCAGGACCATCGCTTCGGCGGGTGCCACGCCCCGAGCGATCACTGCCACGGAGTCGCGGTAGGTGGGGAAGAGCCAGTCGGCGTCGCGCAGCGCGAGTGCGGCGCCGATCTGGCAGGCCTCCTGCCCGTGTGAGGACGGGTACACGGCGAGCCGCCCCTGACGCACGAGGGCGCTGGCCTGGTCGTTGATGCGGCGGCCCTCGACCAGTCCGCGGTAGGCGGTGAGGAGCGCCCCGTCGTCGGGCAGCGGGTAACCGTCGTCGGCGACCGGTCGGCCCGTCGCGTCGATCAGCTGCACCGCCTCGTCGCGCGGGAGCAGTTCTGCGTGATTCATCCGTTCGCCCTCCTTGCCGAACCCGATGAAGAAAGGATGCATTGCGATGCGCAGTCGTCCAAGAGGATGAGGCTATTCGTGGATGACTGCTCGATGATTGCCCTCCACGCGCGCGAAGTGTCAGAATTCGAGCACAGGATGAAGGGGTGCCATGACAACGCTGGACGACGTCGATCGCGCGATCCTCGATGAGCTGCGCCGAGACGCGCGGGTGTCGATGACGGCGATCGCCGACGCGGTGCACATCTCGCGGGCGGGCGCACACGCGCGGATCAAGCGGCTGACGGATGCCGGAGTCGTGACCGGTTACACGGTGCGGACCGATCCGGTGCTGCTCGGGCATCACGCCAGCGCGTACGTGACACTGGCGATCGAGCAGGCGACGTGGCAGGACGTCAGCGCGCGGCTGCGCGCCATCCCCGAGATCGAGCACATGGCGCTCGTCGGCGGCGACTTCGACGTGATCCTCCTCGTTCGCGCCAACGATGCGCGCGACCTGCGGCGGATCGTGCTCGAGGACATCCAGGCGATCCCGTCGATCCGGTCGACGAGGACGACGCTGATCTTCGAGGACTTCGCGCTGGTCTGAGGGCAGCGCGCGACCGAGTGACACCGTTCGCAGCAGCACCATGACGTCGAGCTGTCAGAACGGTCGAGGTGTCAGAACGGTCGAGGTGTCAGAACGGAGGGGCCGCCCTCGGTGGTGTCGAGCCACGGGTGTTCGTGGCCGTGTCCACGCGCATGTCCGTGTCCGTGCGCGTGTCCGTGTTCGTCTGCGCTTCCAGGCGCGTGTCCGTGTTCTGTGCGGGAGGAGCGTCGAGGTAGGTGCGCCCGGTGGGGCTGGTCCACGCGTACACACCGTCGCCGAGGTGCTCGACGTGCCAGGGCGTGTGATGTTTGAGGCGGTGGTGACGGCGGCAGAGAGTGCCGAGGTTGCCCGCATGGGTGGAGCCGCCGAGCGCATGATCCTGCGTGTGGTCGACGTCGCACTCGCGAGGCAGCTGACCGCACCCGGGGAACCGACAGCGTTGATCGCGCGCTCTGAGATGCCGTCTCAGCTCCGCTGACGGACGGTACCGGTCGACGGCGAGGAGTCGACCGCTGACGGGGTGAGTGAGGATCCGATCCCATCCGCTCGCGCCGCCGGCGAGCTGTCGCGCGGTGGCGGTGTCGATCGGAACGCGTCCGTCGAGCTCCGCCGGCATCGTGCTCGTCCCCATCAACGTCTGCACGGGAACCGTGACACTCACCGATCCGGCGATCGCCGCGAGGATCCCGTCGGCGGAATCGTGACCGGCCGGCGCCCCTGTGAGGACGAGGTCGAGTGCCAGATCGCACCGGATCTGAGCGAGCGTCCTGGGCGCGGGCTCGCTGACCCGAGGGATCCCGAACGAATCGCGAACCGAGCCGAACGAGAACGGAGCGCTCGCGCCATCGCGCCCGGCGTCTGGAGCCGCGGTCGTGGGGGTCGTGTGCTCCGCAGCCGGCGTCGTGTGCCCCGCCGCCGGGGTCGTGCGCTCCGCCGCCGAGGTGGTGCGCTCTTTCTGCTCGCGTACGACGGACCTCGCCATCGCAGTGATGCGGTCGTAGGCGCCGTGAACGAGGGCGGCCGGCCCGAGGAGTCCGAGTTCGGCCATCCCGTCGGCCCGATCCTTCACCCAGACCGCGCGCTGTTCGCGGGCGCTCTGGTGACGCTCATCGATGGTGCGGCGCTGGAGTCGGTCGGCCACGCGTCGAGCGCGGCGGGCCAGGCGGTTCGGTGACTCGGTCTGCGTCCACTCGAGCATCTCTGCGGTGTAGGCGTCGCGATCGTCGGCGTCGTCGAGGTGCAGCCCCGCGTCGATGATCACCCTCGAGTGTGCGGCGCTCACCCGCCCGTCTCCCTGTGCCTGCCACAGCACGGGGAACTGAAGAACGAGCAGCTCGGCGTCGGCCATGCGGCGCTGCACGGTGCGATCGCTGACGTGCAGCGCGGCAGCGAACTCCGCTGCCACGGCGCGCACTGCCATCTCGCCGAGATCGTGGGCCCGGCTGTCATCGCGCTCCGCGGCACCCTGAACGGTCTCGAGCGCGATCCGCGCACCGGAGGCGAGGAGCCCGTCGCGGCAGGCCATCAGGGAGCTGATCGCGCGGCCGACGGCCACGAGCGTTCCGGTGAGCGCGCCCACGGCCGCCACCTGCTCGACCGTCGCGTCCGCCAGTGCTGTCATACCCCCACTGAATCAGCGACCACCGACATTCGAGACCCAGATCAGCGCTGAAATCGGACGATCAGATGAAGTACTCCGGAACCCTGGAATGCAGCGCGGAGACCATGCATCCGGACAGCCGCAGTCTCACTCCACGACGAGTTCGAACCCTCCGTCGGCTCCCGCTCGCACGGAGACCTGCGTGAGGTCGGCGACCTGGTACTCGGGGGCGTGGGCCGCGGCGTGCGCGCCGATCCCGATCACGCGCATGCCCGCCGCGTGCGCGGCCTGGATGCCGGCGCCGGAATCCTCGAACACCACGCAGTCCGCCGGGTCGACGCCCAACAGCTTCGCGCCCAGCAGGAACCCCTCGGGATCGGGCTTCGAGGCCGAGACGCTCTCCGCCGTCACGACGAGCTGAGGGACCGTGAGCCCCGCTTCGCCCATCCGCGCGTTCATCAGGGGCACGTTGGCCGAGGTCACGATCGCATGCGGCACGTCCGCGAGCGCTCTCAGCAGGTCGCCGGCCCCGCGGATCTCCACGACGCCGTCGACGTCGCTCGCCTCGGTCGCCAGCATCCGCTCGTTCTCGACCAGGTTCACCGCGTGATCGCGCTCGGGAAGCATGATCGCCATGCTCTGATGACCCTGCCGCCCGTGGACGACGCTCAGCACGGTCGCCGGGTCGAGGCCGTGCGGCTCCGCCCACGCGAGCCAGAGCCTCTCCACGACGGCGGTCGAGTCGACGAGGGTGCCGTCCATGTCGAGCAGGACGGCGCGGGCGGGAACGATCTCGGTCACCTCCCCAGGCTACTGCGGCGCACACGGCCCAGCCTCGGGGGCGTGCCGCGACCCGGTCCTAAGCTGTCCGCAGGAGGCAGCATGCGATTCGCGGAGGGCGACGACGCAGCCGGCACGGCGCGCGGACACGCAGCAGGGACAGCCGACGGGAGGGACGGGACGGGCGCGCTCCGCCGGATCCGCGACGCGATCGCCGGAGTGCTGGGCCAGCTGCGCGGACCTGCCACCTCGGATGCCGTCTTCGAGGCCACCGCCCTCATCGTCGGTGCGGTCGTGCTCGCCGTCGGATTCCTCGTCGCCTTCCCGGTGTTCTGGGGGCGGGAGCTCCCCATCAGCGGCCCGGGCTCGATCGGGGCGTTCGTCGCTTACGGCGGAGCGATCACCGCTGCGCTCGCCTTCGCCGTAGGCCGCCTCGCGGTCCGCCCCGACGAGCCGAGCGTCGACGGCCTCCGCGACGGGTTCAGCGTGCCGGGCGACCGGCTGCGGTGGTACGACCTCGCCGCGATCGCTTTCGCCCACGCGGCCATCGCCTACCTGGGCTGGCTGGGGATCGCCGAACTGCTCGAGCGGAGCTTCACCGACGCGCCCGTCTTCGCCTTCCCCGGCGCGGTGCTCGTCGCCGTCGCTTTCGGGCTCACCGCCTATGTGGCCTTCCTCAGCGCCGTGGCCCTGACCCCGATGGTCCTGTCGCTCGTCCTCGCCGTCTTCCTCGTGGTCGGAGCGTTCGCGAGCATGCTCGCCTCCAGCGACGTGCACTGGTGGCGCGACAACCTCTCCGCGCTCGGCATGAGCACGAACAGCGCCTCGATCGCCTTCAATGTCACGCTGATCATCGCGGGAGTCATGGTCACGACGATCGCCCGCTACGCGACGGCCGGGCTGCCCGTCGACGATCCGATCGACCGACGGGGACGCCTCATCGTGCGCACCGGGCTGATCCTCGTCGGGATCTTCCTCGCGTGCGTGGGCATCTTCCCGGTCGACGAGTTCTTCCTCCTCCACAACACGGTCGCCACCGGGATGGCTGTGGTCTTCGCCGTGGTCGTGATCGGGCTGCCCTGGTCCCTTCGAAGCATCCCGCGAGTGTTCGTCGCCTTCGGCTGGGCCTACGTGCTCGTGATCGTGCTCCTCGCCGCCTTCTTCGCGGTCGGCTACTACAACCTCACGGCCGTCGAGCTGATCGCCGCCGTGCTCATCTTCAGCTGGATCATCGTGTTCCTCCGCACGGCCGGCTCCGTCGGCACGCATCGGCACGAGCGTCAGTGACAGAGCTGAGACCCCGCCGACGCGAGATCCGCGCGCGCGGGAGGATGCCGTGCCGTCGCGCCGCGCGGCTCACTCCGCGCGCAGCACCTGGGTCGCCTCGGCCGTGCGCTGCAGCGCCTCGACGGCATCCGCTCTGCGGCGACGTGCGACCCCGACGAAGAGGCAGTCGACGAGCGCGAGCTGCGCGATCCTGCTGACCATCGCCCCGGCGCGGAGGCGCGGCTCCCTCGCGTGCGTGAGCAGCACGACGTCGCCGGACGCCGCGACGGTCGAATCCGCGACACCGGTGATCGCGATGGTCTTCGTGCCGGCGCCGCGCGCGGCTTCCAGGAAGCGCTGGGTCTCGATCGTCGTGCCGGACTGCGAGATGCCCACCGCGATCGTGTCGTCGGCGGAGAGGGCGGCCGCCGCGCTCGCCACATGTGCGTCGGTGAGGATGACCGCCGCGCGCCCGATGCGCAGCAGCTTCTGCCCGAAGTCCGCGGCGACCAGTCCGCTGGCACCGATGCCGAAGAGGAGGATCCGCTGGGCGCCGTCGAGGGCGGCCACCGCCTCGTCCAGCCGCTCGTCGTCGAGGCCGGCGATCGTCTCCTCGATCGCCAGCACCTCGAGAGCGGCGACCTTCGCGGTCGCCTCCCGCAGCGAATCGTCGAGGGAGATCTCCGAGCCGAACCCCGTCGAAGCGCTGAACTGCACCGACTCGCGCCCGAGTTCGGCGGCCAGAGCCATGCGCAGCGCCGCGTATCCGTCGACGTCCACAGAGCGGCAGAATCGCACGACCGATGCGACGGAGGTCTCGCAGATCGCCGCGAGCTCGGTGATGGTGCTGTCGACGACGATCCCGGGATTGTCGCTCACGGCACGCGCGATGCGCGCGAGGGAAGGGGGCAGCGTCTCCGCCGCTCCCGCGATGCGCGTCTGAATGCTCATGTCTCTCCGACGTCCGATTCGTGAACAATTCTTTCACGATCTAGTGCTTATGCGTACACTATTTTCATGCCTGACCCCTCCGTGCTCGTCGTCGACCTCGGCAAGTCGCGCTGCCGTGTCGTGGTCTCCGGACCCGAGCGCCGCGCCGCGGTCGAAGGCATCGGCTCGCCGGGACTCGCTGCCGCCGGCGGGATCGACGCCGCGCTCGCCGCCATCCTCCCGCTGACCTCCGGCATCGCCGGCTACGAAGCCGTCTCCGTCGGTGCCGCTGGTGCCTGGGCCGCACCCGCCGCGGCATCCGAGCTGGCGCAGCGACTGCATGCCCTGCTCGGCGTCCCGGTCGCCGTCACGTCCGACGTCGTCTCGGCGCACGTCGGTGCCCTCGACGGGGGAGAGGGCGTGCTCCTGATCGCCGGCACGGGAGCTGCGGCCCTCGGCGTCGACGCAGACGGCATCCGGCTCGTCGACGGATGGGGACCGGAGGTCGGCGACTTCGGCAGCGGATCGTGGTTCGGCCGCGAAGCCCTGCGCGCCGTGCTCCGCGCCTCCGCCGGACTCGTCGCCCCCACCATCCTCTCCGCCCGTGTCGCCGCGGCGATCGGTCCGATCGAGGCGCTCCAGCAGTGGCTCGCGCAGGACTCGCCGCTCGCCCGCAGGCTCGCGACCCTCGCGCCCCTCGTGCTCGACGCCGCCGCCGACGGCGACCCCGTCGCACGTGCGGTCGCCGACGAGGGGGCGCGCCTCCTCGTCGACTCCGCCGTCGCGGCTGCCGCGCACACCACCGCCGTGGCCCTGCACGGCGGACTCACCCAGCACCCCTGGTTCCGAGAGCTCCTCGGCGGAGCCCTTCGCGACGCCGGTCGCGAACCCCTGGTTGCCGCGGGCGACGCCCTCGACGGCGCGCTGCTCATCGCCCGACGCGCAGACCCCGGAGCCCCGCTCCCGCACGAGAGGTACGTGCACCGTGCCGGCTGAAGGAGAACCGGCAGAACCAGAGCGCGCGAGCGCCGCACCCGAGGCTCTCGAAGCCTCCCGCACCCCATCCCCGAGAGGTCCGCACACCGTGCCCACTGAAGACCAGCGACTGTCCGCTCTGCTCGACGAGCTGTCCACCCTCGGCACCGAGGCGTCGACGACCGAACGAGGCGACCTCGACCTCCTCGGCACCGCCGAGCTCGTGCGCCGCATGAACGCCGAAGACCGGCGGGTGGCGGATGCCGTCGCCGACCGCAGCGCCGAGATCGCCGCCGCCGTCGACGGCATCACCGCGCGGTTCCGCCGCGGAGGCCGCCTCATCTACATCGGCGCAGGCACCGCAGGACGCATCGGCGTGCTCGACGCGAGCGAGTGCCCGCCCACCTTCGGCACCGATCCCTCGATGGTGGTCGGCCTGATCGCCGGCGGCGAGACCGCGATCCGCTCCGCCGTCGAGAACGCGGAGGACGACGACCGCGCGGCCGGCGAATCGCTCCGCGACCTGCACCTGACCGAGCGCGACACCGTGGTCGGCATCTCCGCATCGGGGCGCACCCCCTACGTCATCGGCGGACTGGAGTACGCCCGCAGCATCGGTGCGCTCACCGTCGCGATCGCCTCCAACGCCGATTCGGCGATCGGTGCGGTCGCCGACATCGCGATCGAGGTCGTCACCGGCCCGGAGTTCATCTCCGGGTCAACCCGCCTCAAGTCGGGAACGGCGCAGAAGCTGGTCGTGAACATGCTCACGACCCTGTCGATGATCAACCTCGGCAAGACCTACCACGGCGTGATGGTCGACCTCCTCGCCACGAACGAGAAGCTGCACGCGCGGTCGATCCGCACCGTCACCGAGCTCACGGGCTCGGACGTCGGCCAGGCGTCGTCCGCGCTCGCCGCGGCCGACGGCTCCGTCAAGCTCGCCATCCTCATCCTCACCACGGGGGCGGAGCCGGATGCCGCGCGCGCCGCGCTCGCGGACGCGGACGGCATCCTGCGCGTGGCGATCGCGGCGCTCACGGCGTGAGATCGTCCCGTCGCCAGAGCGCGGGCCGAGGGCGCGGGAGAGGGTCCCACTAGGCTCTCCCCGTGGATCATCTCGTCCCCGCGGCACCGTGGTTGATGGCGCTCGCCGGCGTGATCTCCGGCGTGGCGTGCCTCGCAGCGGGCAGGGGCGTTCCCTGGCAGGCGCGGCAGATGGCCCTGCTGCGGTCGGCGTCGATCCTCGCGCTCGCCGTCGCGGGCGGTGAGACGCTGCCGCGGCTGGTGATCGGCGTCGCCCTCCTGCTCTCGGCCATGGTCGGCACCATCGGGGTCCGCGGTTCGCGCTCCGCCCCGATGTGCTTCCACCGCGCCGTGGTGTCGCTCGTGCTCGCGATCTGCCTGTGGGACACGGTCGCGGCTCAGGCCGCCGCACCCGCGAGCGTCCCGGCGGGCGCGCACGACCACGGCCCCGCGTTCACCGGGGTGCTGTCGGTGCTCGGCATCATCGGGGTCATCGGCGTCGTGCTCTGGACGATTGTGTCGGAGCGCGTGATCGAACCCTCGTCAGACCGGCGCACCGACACGCTGCTCGCCGTCGAGTCGTGGGCGATGGCCGCAGGGGTCGCCGTGCTGTGCCTCGCGGTCTGAGGCGGGCCACCGCGCCGGAGCCCGGCGAGACCGTCGCCGCGCTCGGCGCCCTCCCGATTTCCTCGCGCCGTCGCGCGCCGCGTACCCTGGTGGCATCCCCCGAAGCTCACCCGGCAAACCCGCGCGCCGGCGACCTCGGCGCGCTCACACATGCAAGGACGCAGATGAACGACACCGCCGCACCCCACGACGCCTGGACGGCCCGCGAAGAGCTCGCCGAGCGGATGATCCCGCTCATCGGCGCACTCAAGCGCGACGGCGACGTGGTCACCTCGCTGCACGGCCACCGGCTCGTGGGGCTCTCGGCGACCGGCATCGTCGAGGTGCACGACCGCGTCGCTCAGCTCGGACACGAAGAACTCGCACTCGAAGACACGCTCGCCGTCATCGAGGCGATCCACGCGCTGGCTCCCGGCGCGTCCTCCCTCGACGTCGCGCGCCTCGTCGAGGGTCACCGCGACAGCGGAGCACCGCTCGCCGACCACCTCGCTCAGGCGCTCGCCCCCGCGTTCGGGGC
Source organism: Microbacterium sp. LS_15 (assembly GCF_041954735.1). Taxonomy (NCBI): domain Bacteria; kingdom Bacillati; phylum Actinomycetota; class Actinomycetes; order Micrococcales; family Microbacteriaceae; genus Microbacterium; species Microbacterium sp. LS_15. Next base: position 108,620 of record NZ_JAVAYD010000011.1, read on the forward strand.
GACGGCCGCCGAGCCCACCGACGTCGTGCTGTACGGCTTCGGCCGCATCGGTCGGCTGCTCGCCCGCATCCTCATCGCTCACACCGGAGGCGGAAGCGGACTGCGGCTCCGGGCCATCGTCGTCCGCCGCGGCTCCGCGAACGACCTCGTCAAGCGCGCCTCGCTGCTGCTGCGCGACTCCGTGCACGGACGCTTCGCGGGATCCGTCACCGTCGACGAGGAGGCCGAGCAGATCATCGCGAACGGCACCCGCATCCAGGTGATCTACTCCGACGACCCCGCATCGATCGACTACACCGCCCACGGCATCCGGGATGCGATCGTCGTCGACAACACGGGGCGCTGGCGCGACGAGGCCGGCCTCAGCCGCCACCTCGAGTCGACCGGCGTCGCACGGGTGCTGCTCACCGCGCCGGGCAAGGGCGCGCTGAAGAACATCGTGCACGGCATCAACGACCAGACGCTTACGCCCGACGACCGGATCGTCACGGCGGCCTCCTGCACCACCAACGCCATCACCCCGGTGCTCAAGGCGGTCGACGAGGCCTACGGCATCGTCCGAGGACACGTCGAGACCGTGCACTCGTTCACCAACGACCAGAACCTCATCGACAACTTCCACAGCGGCGACCGCCGCGGACGCTCGGCGGTGCTCAACATGGTCATCACCGAGACCGGCGCGGCCAAGGCCGTGGCCCGTGCTCTGCCCGAGCTCGAGGGCAAGCTCACCGGATCGGCCATCCGCGTGCCCACGCCCGACGTCTCGCTCGCGGTGCTGCACCTCACGCTCGAACGCCCGGCGGTCAAGGACGAGCTCAACGACTACCTGCGCCGTGTCTCCCTGCACTCCAAGCTGCGTCAGCAGATCGACTACGTGGAGAGCCCCGAGGTCGTCTCGACGGACTTCGTCGGATCCCATCGGGCGGGCATCGTCGACGGACTCGCGACCATCGCGAACGAGCAGGACGTTGTGCTGTACGTCTGGTACGACAACGAGTACGGCTACTCCTGCCAGGTCATCCGCGTGCTCGAGGTCATGGCGGGCTCGCACCCGATCGTGCTCCCCGAACGCCGCGAGGTCACTCCCCACCTGTCCCTTCTCCACATCTGACGCCGCCGACGACCCC
>NZ_JAVAYD010000012.1:0-99465 GCF_041954735.1 Microbacterium sp. LS_15
CGACTCCCGCCGCACCAGACCCGCCGCCTTCACCACCCGCCCCGCACCGGGCCCATCCACCAGCAGCGTCCGCTGCACCAGCTCCTGCACGCTCCGACACCCCGCCCCGTGGGCGAGATCGACCGGGTTCGTCGACCCCAGAGTCTCCACCACCACCGCGTCCACCCGCCGCAACACCGCACCCGCCGCCTGAAACACCCGCACCCGATCCGCATCGGACAACCCCGCCAGGGTGTTGTCGGACAGCACCACATCCAGGTCGGACACGACCTGAGCGAGAGTCTCGGCGGGATGGGTCATACGGACAGTCAACCCGCGACCACCGACATTCACACGGGGGAAACCACGCAAAAACGGGCCAGGTCAGAAGGGTATTCCAGAACTCTGGAACGCTACCGGACAGGATCGAGGACAGGCACAGAACCCGACCGAAACCCCACCGCGTTTCGTCTCGCTCCGCTCGCTCAACGACCCGGGGAAGGGGGCACATCCGCCCGCTCAACGACCTGCGGTGGGAGCATCTCGCCCCGGCGCGGCGAGGGCCATGAAGACGTCGATCTCGTCCGCGGCATCCTGCACGAAGCCGTGCCGCTCGTAGAGCCGCCGCGCGGGACTCCCCTGCAGCACGTTCAACCGGAACGGTCCGGCGGCCGGGCCCTCCGCGAGGAGCGTCGACAGCACGGAGCCGCCGATCCCCCTCCCCTGCAGCGACGGATCCAGGTAGAAGTGCTCGATCCAGGTCTCGGTGCGCTCGGGCCGGACCGCGATGAGTCCGGCATCCGCTCCGTCGACGACGATGACGCGCGTGAGCTCCGGCACGTACGCATCGAGGAACCGGCTCCGCACCCGCACCGCATCGAAGCGCCCCAGCCGTTCGAGATCGGGCCGCATCACGACAGCGCGCAGCTCGGCCATCCACCCTGCATCCGACGGACGAGCCGCCCGGAACTCCCACACCACCACAACCCCATTCACACAGCGAACGGGGTCGAATCTACAGTGCCAGCATCACGATCCCCGCGGCGACGACGGCCGACGCGGCGATGCGCCACCCGGGCCTGCTCTCCTTCAGCGCGAAGACACCGAAGAGGCTCACGAGCACGACGCTCACCTCGCGCAGCGGCGCGACGAGCGCGACCGGTGCGATCTGGATCGCGGTGAGCACGAGGATGTACGACAGCGGGGAGAGGATGCTGAACGCGATGACCCTGCGCCACTGGGTGCGCCACAGCATCCGCACGGCCGCCCAGCGGCGCCGCACGCCGAGCGAGTAGAAGGGGATCTCGAGCAGCGTCGTCCCGACCATGAACGCGACGGGTGAGAGGTTCCAGGTGCGGACGGCGTTGGCGTCCCAGATCGTGTACGCGGCGATGGCGACCCCGGTGAGCAGTCCGAAGACGATCCCGAGGTCGATCCCCCGCCCGCGCCGGGTCGCGCGACCGCGGTCGACGAGCCCGATCGCGACGACTCCCACGATGATCGCGACGACGCCCACCAGTGCGACGATCGACGGCCGCTCGCCGAGCAGGAGCACCGCGACGATCACCGACAGGAACGGCCCCGTGCCGCGCGCGGTCGCGTAGACGGTCGAGAGGTTGCCCTCGCGGTAGCCACGCTGCAGCACGGCCATGTAGACGACGTGCAGCACGCCGGACACGCCGACCCCGAGGGCGAACGCGAGGAGGTCGTCGGCGCCGATGCCGCCGGTGAACGGGATCGCGCCGGCCCAGACGACCGTGCTGCCGACGGCACCCCACCACAGGAACGGCGTCCCCGCGCGACTGACGCCGTGCGCGATGACGTTCCACGCGGCGTGCGAGACCGCTGCGGCGATGACGAGGACGAAGGCGAGTGTCGACACGGGAGACCCTTCCATCCGCCGCGGGCGCGACGAACAGGGTCCTCCGGGCTTTTGTCCTGTCAGATGACGGCGGCCCTGCGGAGGGCTGCCGTGGCGCCGCTCGGACCAGTCGGGGCGACGGCGATCCGAGGACCTCCGCCGCGCCCCGGAACCCTAGGCGCTATCGAGACCACCGTACCCCGCGAACGTGGCCGGCAGGTGAACGGGCTGCCATCGGCATCCCGTCCACCTCCACCTCACTCCGCGATCTCGCGGCGCCGCACCCGCGAGACGAGGAGCGCGAGCAGGCCCACCGCGAGCAGGGCGAGCGCCCAGCCCAGCCCGGTGATCACGCCACCGGTGGTCGCGAGCGCCGTCACGTCGACGGTCGCCGTCGCCGCCGCGGTGACGATGATCGTCCCGGCGGCGCCGCTCACGGTGGCGACGTTCACGACCGTCCCGTTCGCGACGTCCGCAGCGGTGAGCGTGTACGAGACGGGCCCGCACGACGCCGTCGCGCCGGGAGCGAGGGTCGGGATGCCGCAGTCCAGCGCCCCTCCGAGCTTCGGGTCGTCGATCACGACGTCCGTCAGCGTCCTCGCGCCGGTGTTGGTCACGACGAACCGGAAGGCGATCGTGTCGCCGGCGTCGATGCGGCCGGAGCCGTTCGCGTCGACGTAGTCGCCGCCGGTCTTCTCGAGCGCGATCGCCGGCTGCACGACGAGCGGCGTCACGACGGTGTCCTCGGCCGTCGGGGGCTGCCCGTTGGTGCCTGTCCCGGTGCCGGTGCCCGTGGCGGTCGCGGTGTTGACGATCTCGCCCGAGTCGATCTCGGCCTGGGTCAGCACGGCGGCCGGACCCTGGCACACGGTCGACTCGCCGGGAGCGAGCTCGGTCGCAGCGCACACGACGTCGCCGCCGAGGCGCGGATCGGAGACCGCGACGCCGGTCAGCGTCGTCGTGCCGGTGTTCGTGACGGTGAACGTGTAGGCGATGGTGTCGCCGGCATCCGTCCGTCCGTTCCCGTTGGCGTCGACGACCGCGGCGGCCGACTTCAGCAGGGCCAGCGCGTCCGTGCCGATGACGGTGACGTCAGCCGTGGCGTCGTCGTCGGCGGGCCCGGCGACCGACTGGCCCGTCACCGTCGCCGTGTTGCGAACGGTGCCGGCGTCGATGTCGGCCTGCGTCAGCAGGTAGTCGACGGGACCGCAGTCGACCGACGTCTGCGGTGCGAGCGCGAGGCCGTCGAGCGCCGCGCAGACGACTGCTCCCCCGAGCAGCGGGTCGTCGAGCACGAGGTCGGTGAGCAGGGTGGTTCCCGTGTTCCGGATCGTGAACGAGTACGCGACGGTGTCGCCGGCGCCGATCATGCCGTCGCCGTTCACGTCGACGGGCTGCCCCGGGGTCTTCGTGAGCTCGACGGCCGGTGTGCCGGCGAACACGACCTCGGCCGCTGCGGTGTCGCCCACCGGACCGAGCGGGCTCGTTCCGGAGGTCGTCGCGGTGTTGGGGCGGCGCCCGTCCTCGATGTCCTGCTGCGTGAGCTCGTACGTGTACGGTCCGCAGTCCGCCGACCCTCCGACGCCGAGCAGCGGGATGGTGCACAGGGCCCCTGCGCCGAGCAGCGGGTCCGCCACCGTGACGTCGGTGAGCGTCGTCGTGCCGGTGTTCCGCACCGTGAACGTGTACGACACCGTGTCGCCCGCGCCGATCGCGCCGTCGGCATCCGCGTCCTGCACCTGTCCTGGCGTCTTGACGAGCTCGATGCCCGCGGTGCGGTCGATGTCGGCCGACGCGGACGCCGTGTCCGACACCGTGCCGTCGGGGGCGTCAGCCGTCACGGTGGCGGTGTTGCGCACGACGCCTCCGTCGATGTCGTCCTGCGTGAGCACGTAGTCGACCGGTGCGCACTGCACCGACTGGCCGGGCGCGAGCGCCGTGCCGTCGAGCGCTGCGCAGACGACCGTGCCGCCGAGCATCGGGTCGGTGATGACCGCGTTCTGCAGCGTCGTGGTGCCGGTGTTCGTGACCGTGAACGTGTACGCGATGGTGTCGCCGGCCGTGACCTGCCCCGCTCCGTCGACGTCGATCACGGTGCTGGGCGTCTTCGTCAGCACGATGCTGTTGACGGCGGGCACCACGACGTCGGCGGAGGCGTCGTCTGTCGCCTGTCCTCGCGGCGATTCCGCGACGACGGTGGCGTCGTTGTGCACGTCGCCCGCGTCGAGGTCGGCCTGGGTCAGCGTGTAGACGACGGGTCCGCATGCGGCCGACGCCCCGGGGGCCAGGGGTGCGGCGAGCGTCGGGCAGTCGAGCGCGCCCGCACCGAGCAGCGGGTCGGAGATGGCGGCACTGGTGAGCGTGACGTCGCCGGTGTTGCGCACCGTGAAGGTGTACGACACCGTGTCACCCGCGCCGATCCGGCCGTCTCCCGTGGCGTCCACGGGAGCCGCGACGTTCTTGACGAGCTCGACGCGCGGGGTGCCGGCGATGGGCACCTCGACGGTCGAGGTGTTGTCCGAGGGGTCGGGGTCGGGGGTGGTCGAGGTGACCGTCGCCGTGTTCGCGAGGGTCGTGCCGGGCGCTGCGGGGTCGACGACTCCGCTCACGGTGGCCGTGAAGGTCGCCCCCACGGCGAGCGTGCCGACCGCGCAGCTCAGCGTTCCCGACGTGATCGAGCACCCTGCGGTGGGCGTCGTGGCGTTCAGCAGCGCGGCGGGCAGCGGGTCGGAGACCGCGACGGCGGATGCCGGGCTCGGTCCGTTGTTCGTCACCACGATCGTGTACGTGATCGGCCCGTTCGACGGCGCAGGGTTCACGGAGCTCGTCTTCACGATCGCAAGATCGGCCGACGGCGTCACCTCGACGGTCGACGTGCCCGTGTTGTCCGACGGATCGGGGTCGGGCGTCGGCGAGGTCACGGTGGCGGTGTTCGTGTGGGTGCCGACGACCGTGGCCGTCGCTGTGACGGTGAGCGTGGCCGACTCCCCGGGCAGCAGCGTGCCGACCGTCCACTGGTGGTCGGCGGGAGCCCAGGTGCCCTGCGACGGCGTCGCCGCGGTCACGGCGAGTCCGGGCGGAGCGAGCTCGGAGACCACGACACCCGCGGCGGCCGACCGCCCGGCGTTGCTGACGGTGATGATGAACGACGCGGTGCCGCCGAGCGGCACGCTCGGGGTGGTGGTCGTCTTCACGACGCTCACGTCGGCACTCGGGGTGAGCGCGACGTCGACCGTGGAGGAGTTGTTGCCCGTGTCGGGGTCGGGGGTCGACGAGGTCGTGGTCGCCGTGTTCCGGATCGTCCCGGTCGCGGTCGCGCTCCACGTGCCGTTCACGGTGACCGTGACGGACGCGTCGGGCGCGAGGTCGCCGAGCTCGCACGACACGGTGCCGGCGGCGATGACGCAGCCGGCATCCGCGACCGTCGCCCCGAGGAGCTCGGCGGGCAGCGTGTCGGAGAGCGTGGCGCCGCGGGCGACCGACGGGCCGCCGTTCGTGACGACGAGCGTGTACGCGAACGCCCCGCCGGGGACGCCCGTCGCCGGCGCGGACTTCACGATCGCCAGGTCGGCGCTCTGCACGACCTCGACCTCGGCGGAGTCGGAGTTGTTCGCCGGGTTCGGGTCATCGGCCGGGGACGCGATGGATGCCGTGTTGATCACCGATCCGACGGGGGCGTCGGCGGCGACGACCGTGTTGACGACGACCGTGGTCGGTCCGCCGACGGGGAGCAGGTCCCAGACGCAGCGCACGTCCGTCGCCGTGAAGGTGCAGCTCGCGCCGGCCGGCGCCTGCACGCCGGTGACCGTGAACCCGGTCGGGACGGTGTCGACCAGTGCGGCGTTGACGGCATCCGACGCGCCGAGGTTGCTGACGGCGAGCGAGAAGTCGACCGTGCCGCCCGCGGCGACCTGGGCGGCCGATGCCGTCTTCACGACCGCGAGGTCGGCGACGATCTCGGGCTGGAAGCTCGTGGTGTCGACGTTGTTGCTCGGGTCGGGGTCGGGGGTGCTGCTCGTGACGGCGACGGAGTTCTGCACGACCGCGGTCGCTCCGGCCGCGATCTGCACGACCACGGTGGTCACCACGGTCGCGCCCGGCGCGAGCGTGCCGAGCGCGCAGTCGAGGATGCCGTCGGCCACCGCGCAGGTGCCCTGCGGCGTCGACACGCTGACGAACGTCGTCTCGGGGTCGAGCGGGTCGCTCAACCGCACGTCGCGGGCCTCCGACGGTCCGGCGTTCTGCGTGGTGAGCGTGTAGGTGACGTTCTGGCCGGCCACCGGGGCGGCGGGCGAGTGCGTCTTCGTCACCGAGACGTCGGCGAGGGCGGTGCTGGTCCCCGATGCGGTCGCGGTGTTGTTGGCGGGGACGGGGTCGAAGCGTGACCCAGACACGGTGGCCGTGTTCGTGAGCGCGGCGCCGGGCGTGAACGACGGCGAGACCGTGCCTGTCACGGTGATCGTGGCGCTGGCGCCGACGGCCAGGTCGGGCAGCGCGCACGACACGGTGCCCGTGACGCTGCAGGTGCCGGAGCTCGGGGTCGCCTGCACGCCCGTGAGGCCGGCGGGGATCGCGTCGGTCACCGTGACGCCGGTGCCCGTCTGCGGACCGTTGTTCGTGACGCCGATCGTGAAGGTCGCGGGTCGGCCGGCCACGAGCGGCGCAGTGTCGAGGGTCTTGGTGATCGCGAGGTCGGCCGCGGGGTTCACCGGGGTGACGGCCTCCTGGGTGACCGAGGTGCGGTCGATGTTCGTGACGGGTTCACGGAACGCGACGCGCGCTTCGTTGACGATCGTCGTCGCCGCGGCATCCGCTCTGACCTTGGCGTCGAACGTGTACGAGGTCGCGGTGCCGGCGCTGATCGATCCGCCGGCGGTGGCCGTTCCTCCCTCACCGAGCCGCACGCGCAGGGTGCGCGAGCCCGAGGCGTACTCGCCGCGGTCGTCGCCGGTGGTGTCGGTGAGCGCACCGGCTCCCGCTCCGCTCACGATGCGGAGGGAGCCGGGGACGAAGTCGATGCCCGCGGGGAGGACGTCGGTCGAGATCGACTGCAGCGCCGGGTTGCCGCCGTCGTTGCGGGTGGTGACCGTGTAGCGCAAGGTGTCGCCGACCTCGGCGGTGGTGCCGCCGCGGGTGAGGTTCGCGACCGTCTTCGTCGAGATGAGGCACGGCCCGGTGCCGAAGGCGATGTCGTCGAGCAGGTTGCCGACCGACTGGTTGCCGGTGGCCGTGCTGACGGCCTGGAATCCGAACCGGGTGGTGGTCTGGCCTGCGGGCACGGTGTACGAGCCGGTGTGGGTGCCCCACGCGGCGGTGCCGTCGGCCAGCGGGCCGCTCACGTTCACGAGCGTGCCGCCTGGCACGCCGATCATGACGCGCATGGTGTCGGTGCCTTCACGACCGCGGTGCTTGAGCGACCAGTAGAGCGTCTGCCCCGGCGTGGTCGCGACGTCCTGGTAGAGCATGCTCGCCTGGGTGGCGTTGAGCTCCGCGAACTGCGAGCCCTGAGCGGCGGGGTACGCCCGCGGGTTGCCCGGGGAGCGCCAGATCTCGATCTGGTTGTCGGTGGCGGTGGTGAGCCACCCAGGCACGAGACTCTCGTTGACGATCGACACGCCTGCGGTGAACGCCGGCTGTTCGAAGCTGCCGTTCGCGAGCGACAGCGATCCGGCGCACTGCGTCGGATCCTGCGCAGCAGACGCAGGCAGCGGCGCGACCGTCTCGGTGACGACCGTCAGCCCCGCTGCGAGCAGCAGTGCCGCCGTGGCCCCCGCAATGGCACGACGAATGTACGAGTGAGCGTGTGCAGACACAGCTGTCCCCTGTTTCCCCCGGAGTCTCCCCGCGCCGTTCGAAACGACGCAACTCCCTCGCCAAAGGACGATAGCTGAGTGCGGGCTGTACGTCCACTATCAGAATGCTGGAACACCGGATGCGGCGAGCGCGGCGCCATCGGGAACGACCGCCGCCCGCCTCCGCCCCGCGCCCCTCCGATTACGATCGAAGGACCCCATCAGGAAGGTCGACCATGCCCGTCACCCCCGACGCCCTCGCCCATGCCGACGACCTCGCCGACTTCGTCGCCGCGTCCCCGTCGAGCTACCACGCCGCCGCCGAGACGGCCCGTCGCCTCGAAGACGCCGGGTTCGAGCGACTGCACGAGGAGGAGGCGTGGGAGATCCGCCCCGGCGGGCGGTACGTCGTCATCCGCGACGGCGCGACGATCGGGTGGACGGTGCCGGAGGACGCAACGGCGACGACACCGAACCACGTCTTCGGCGCCCACACCGACTCCCCCGGGTTCAAGCTCAAGCCCCAGCCGACCACGGGCGGCCGCGGCTGGCTGCAGGCCGCCGTCGAGGTCTACGGCGGCCCGCTGCTGAACTCCTGGCTCGACCGCGAGCTCACCCTCGCGGGACGCCTCGCGCTCGCCGACGGACGCGTCGTGCTGGCCGACACCGGAGCGCTGCTGCGTCTGCCCCAGCTCGCCGTGCACCTCGACCGCGGGGTCAACAACAACGGCCTCGCGCTCGACAAGCAGGCCGAGACGCAGCCCGTCTGGGGCATCGGCGACGTCGCCGAGGCCGACATCCTCGCCGAGCTCGCCGGATCGGCCGGCCTCTCGGCATCCGACATCCGCGGCTACGACGTCGTCATCGCCGACTCGGCGCGCGGCGCGGTGTTCGGCAAAGACGACGCGTTCTTCGCCTCGGGCCGCCTCGACGACCTCGCGTCCGTGCACGCGGGGGTCGTCGCGCTCGCGCAGGCCGGCGTCGCCGCCTCCGGACCCATCGCCGTGCTCGCCGCGTTCGACCACGAGGAGCTCGGCTCGAACTCGCGCTCCGGTGCGGCCGGACCGTTCCTCGAAGACATCCTCGGCCGCGTGTACGACGCCCTCGGCGCCGACTCCTCGCAGCGCCGTCAGGCCTTCGCCTCGTCATGGTGCCTGTCGAGCGACGTGGGCCACTCGGTGCACCCGAACTATGCGCAGAAGCACGACCCCGTGGTGCAGCCCGTGCTCGGCTCCGGCCCGATCCTCAAGATCAACGCCAACCAGCGCTACGCGACGGATGCCGTCGGCTCCGCCGCCTGGCACGACTGGTGCGACGCCGCCGACGTCGCGACCCAGGAGTTCGTGTCGAACAACAACGTGCCCTGCGGGTCGACGATCGGCCCCATCACGGCGACCCGCCTCGGCATCCGCACCGTCGACGTCGGCATCCCGATCCTGTCGATGCACTCCGCCCGCGAGCTCGCCGGCGTCTCCGACCTGCATGACCTGACGCGCGTCGCCGGAGCGTTCTTCGCCGGCTGATCGTCACGCTCTGCCCCACCGCCCTGCCGCGGTGCCATCATGAGCAGATGACGCAGATCCAGCCGGTGGAGACCCGCGGCGCCCTCATCGAGCGCGCGGGCATCGAGATCATCCCCGAGTCCGAGCGCACCGCGAAGCCCCGCGACCTGTTCTGGCCGTGGTTCGCGGCCAACGTGTCGGTGTTCGGCATGTCGTACGGGTCGTTCGTGCTCGGCTTCGGCATCTCGTTCTGGCAGGCGACGCTCGTGTCGGTGATCGGAATCGTCGTGTCGTTCCTGCTGTGCGGACTCATCGCGATCGCCGGCAAGCGCGGCTCCGCGCCGACCATGGTGCTGTCGCGCGCGGCCTTCGGCGTGCAGGGGCAGAAGATCCCCGGCATCGTGTCGTGGCTGACCTCGATCGGCTGGGAGACGTTCCTCGCGATCATGGCGGTGCTCGCCACCGCCACCGTCATCTCGCAACTGGGCGGCGACGGCGACAGCATCGCCCTGAAGATCATCGCGACCGTGATCGTCGCGGCGCTCATCGTCGCGGCCTCGGTGCTCGGGTACCACACGATCATGCGGCTGCAGTCGGTGCTCACATGGATCACCGGCATCGTGACGGTGCTGTACGTGATCCTCGCCGCGCCCACCATCGACCTCGCGGCCGTGCTGGCGCGCCCCGACGGCGGGATCGGCCAGGTGATCGGCGCGCTCGTGATGGTGATGACCGGATTCGGACTCGGGTGGATCAACATCGCCGCTGACTGGTCTCGCTACCAGAAGCGCACGGCCTCCGACGGGGCGATCGTCGCGTGGAACACGATCGGCGGATCGGTCGCCCCCGTCATCCTTGTCGTGTTCGGTCTGCTGCTCGGCGGCTCGGACGACGACCTCCTGAACGCGATCGCGGGCGACCCGATCGGCGCGCTCGCCACGATCCTCCCCGTGTGGGTGCTCGTGCCCTTCCTGCTGACGGCCGTCCTGGCCCTCGTCTCCGGTGCCGTGCTCGGCATCTACTCGTCCGGCCTGACGCTGCTGAGCCTCGGCATCCGCATCCCCCGCCCGTCGGCCGCCGCGATCGACGGCGTCATCCTGACCCTCGGCACGATCTACGTCGTGTTCGTCGCGACCGACTTCCTCGGTCCGTTCCAGAGCTTCCTCATCACGCTCGGCGTGCCGCTCGCCTCGTGGGCCGGGATCCTCATCGCCGACATCCTCCGCCGTCGGGCGGACTACGACGAAGCGGCGCTGTTCGACAGCCGCGGACGCTACGGCGCCTGGGACTGGACGTCGATCGGCACCCTGGTCGTCGCCAGCGTGATCGGCTGGGGCTTCGTCGTGAACTCGTTCGCGGATGCCGCGCCGTGGAACAACTGGCAGGGGTATCTGCTGTTCCTCATCGGCGGCCGCGACGGCGAGTGGGCCTACGCGAACCTCGGCGTCTTCTTCGCGCTCGTGCTGTCGTTCGCGGTCACGTGGTTCGCGCGCGCCGGGAGGATCCGCCGCCAGGAGCAGACGGCGTGAGCGCGACGACAGGCGCGAGGACCCCGTCCTGGCTCGTCGTGATCGACCCGCAGACGATCTTCGCCTCCCCCGACTCGGCTTGGGGATCGCCGTTCTTCGGCGATGCGATCGGGCGCATCCGCGAGCTCGCCGCGTCGTTCGGCGAGAACGTGATCGTCACCCGATGGATGCCGACGGGCGGCCGCGACACGGCCTGGGGCGACTACTTCGCCGAGTGGCCGTTCGCGGACCGACCGGCGAGCGACCCGCTGTTCGACCTCGTGCCCGAGGCGCGGGACCTGTCGCCGCATCCGACCGTCGACCTGCCGACGTTCGGCAAGTGGGGAGACGCGATCGAGGCCGTGGTCGGGCGAGGCGCGCACGTCGTGCTCGCCGGGGTGTCGACCGACTGCTGCGTGATCTCGACCGCCCTCGCCGCAGCGGATGCCGGCGCCCGCGTGACCATCGCCGCCGACGCGTGCGCCGGATCGACGGCCGAGAACCACGCCGCCGCCCTGCACGTCATGGGTCTGTATCCGCCCCAGCTGACGGTTCGCGACACAGCCTCGGTGCTCGCCGACCGCTGACGCGGGTCCCGCGCGGCGTCAGGCGGCCGCGCGCACGGCCTTCGCGATGTCGGCCGGGGTGCCTCGCCAGGGCGCGCCGTGGCCGGGCAGGACCCAGGATGCCGGAACGGCGGCGAGTCGGTCGAGCGACGCCAGCGCGCGCTCCGGCTCATCGGTGAACGGCGCCGGCTGCGCCCCGTCGCGTCCGGTCAGCACGTGACGCGTCGTCAACGCGTCGCCGACGAACACCGCGTCGACGGCCGGCACGTGGATGGCGACGCTGCCCGGCGAGTGCCCCGGCATCCCGATGATCACGGGCGCTCCTGGGAGCTCCAGCACGTCGCCGTCGGCGACCTCCACCACCTCGGTCACGGGCGGCGTGCGCAGCGCGCGCTGGCGGATGCCGTACGCGAGGAAGCCGAGCATCGGTCCGAGGCGCGACGGGCCCAACGCGGTCTTGGGCTTCTCGCCCGTGCGGACGCGATGCGCGTCGGCGGCGTGGACGTGGACCGGCACTCCCGCTTCGCGGCGCAGCCGCTCGGCGAACCCGATGTGGTCGCTGTCGCCGTGGGTCAGCACGACGCCGCGGACGTCGGCCAGAGGGCGGCCGATCTCCGCGAGCTCGCGCTGCAGGTCGCGCCAGTGCCCCGGCATCCCGGCGTCGACGAGAGTGATGCCCTCCGGCAGGTCGATCAGGTAGGAGGCGACGATGTCGTTGCCCAGGCGGTGCAGGTGTGGTGCGAGCTTCATGGCGGTCCCTTCGGTTGCGATGGCTACGTTACGTAGCTATCATAGCTACTGTCAATAGCCATGGCTTGCAACGACAGGAGAACCGGATGCCGACCCCCGAGCGCACCACCACCGAGGCCGTCGTGCAGGCGGGCTGCGCCCTGCTCGAGGAGAGCGGCCCCGCCGGCGTCACGATGCAGGCCGTCGCCGCTCGCGTCGGCGTGCGCGCCCCCTCGCTGTACAAACGCGTGCGCGACCGCGAGGCCCTGTTGCAGGCGGTCGCGGCGGAGGCCGCTGACGACCTCGCCGCCCGGCTCGCGAGGAGCCACGACGACCTGACCGCGTTGGCGGCCGTGTACCGCCGATTCGCCCACGACCGACCGGAGGCGTTCCGCCTGCTGTTCACCCCGGTCGCACCGGAGGACGCCCTGCACCGCGCGTCGGCGCCGGTGCTCCGCGCCTGCGAGTCCCTGGTGGGAGCCGCGCACGCGCTCGACGCCGCACGCCTCTTCACCGCGTGGGCGACGGGGTTTCTGCAGATGGAGCTCGCCGGAGCTTTCCGTCTGGGCGGCGACGTGGATCGGGCATTCGAGTATGGGCTGCAGGGCATTGTCCGGGGGCTCGGACGCCGACCGGCCTGACGACCCGACAGGTGCGGCAGCAACCGGAATACTGCAACACTGTTGCGCGGAGAGGGGTCCCCATGACCGCGAGCGCGCCCGCCGACGAGAGTGCACCGACCGAGACGACCGGGCGGCGCCCCCGCCGCCCGTGGCACCGCACGAAGATCGCGCTGCTGATCATCGTCGCGGTGGTCGCGATCGCCGCCGTCGTCAGTGCGCTCACGCCGTGGCCCTCGGCGATGCTCATCCGCTCGGTGTTCGAGAAGGGCGGCGACGAGACGGCCGCCGAGATGGACAGGCACGTGCCGGACACCGACCTCGCCGAGACGCTCGACGTGTCGTACGGAGACGCGGGCGCCGACACCACGATGGACGTCTTCGCTCCGGCATCCGCCACCGGGCCTCTCCCCACGATCGTGTGGATCCACGGCGGCGCGTGGATCTCGGGCGAGAAGGAGAACGTCGACCCGTATCTGCGGATTCTCGCGGGCGAGGGCTACACGACGATCGGCGTGAATTACACGATCGGACCGGAGGGCGTGTACCCGCTCGCCGTGCACCAGCTGAACGAGGCGCTCGCATACATCGACGAGCACGCCGACGAGCTCGGCGTCGACGCCGACCAGATCGTGCTCGCCGGTGACTCAGCCGGCGGACAGCTGGCCAGCCAGATGGCCACGCTCGTCACGAGCCCCGACTACGCCGACATCATGGACATCGAGCCGGCCCTCCAGGCATCGCAGGTCGTCGCGACCATCCTCAACTGCGGCGTCTACGACCTCGCAGCGCTTGCAGAGCTCGACGGCATCGCCGGCTGGGGTTTCAAGTCGGCGATGTGGGCGTACGCCGGCACCAAGACCTGGGCCGAGGACTCCACGGGTGCGACGATGTCGACCATCGACTGGGTCACGGCCGACTTCCCCGCCACGTACATCTCGGGCGGCAACGGCGACGGCCTCACCTGGCTGCAGTCGATCCCGATGGCGAAGCGCCTCGACGAGCTCGGGGTCGACGTCACGACGCTCTTCTGGCCCGCCCCGCACGACCCGGCACTGCCGCACGAATACCAGTTCCATCTCGACATGCCCGACGCCCGGACGGCGCTGCAGCAGACGCTCGACTTCCTCGCCGCGCACACGACCCGCTGACGCCATCCGCCCCCGGCGAGCCACCCCTCGTCAACCGAACCACCCCCCTTGCGAGAGGTCGCAAGGGGGCCGCTCGAGCACGAGGGGGTGGCTCGGCATCAGGAGTCAGCGCATCGGCATCGCGAGTCAGCGCATCGTGTCGAGGATGCGGACGAGGTCGTCGAAGGTCGTGAGCGGGTTGAGGATGGCGAACCGGGTGTTGGGCCGCCCCTGGTGCGAGCTCGGCACGACGAAGGCGCGCTGCGAGTCGAGCAGCGCGGCGGACCACCGGTCGTAGTCGGCACGCTCCCATCCTTCGCGCTCGAACACCACGACCGACAGCTGCGGATCGCGTACGAGGCGGAGCTCGGGCCGCGCGGCGATCTCGTCCGCGATGCGTCGCGTGAGCGCGATCGTCGCACCGACCGCCTCGCGGTACGCCTCGACGCCGTACGTCGCGAGCGAGAACCACAGCGGCAGCCCGCGCGGACGCCGGGTGAGCTGGATCGAGTAGTCCGAGGGGCTGTAGTCGTCGCCCTCGGTGAGCGTGTCGAGGTACTCGGCGTGCTGCGTGTGCGCGCGGCGCCCCGCCTCGGGGTCACGGTAGATCAGCGCACAGCAGTCGAACGGCGCGAAGAGCCACTTGTGCGGGTCGACGATCACCGAGTCGGCGCGCTCCACCCCCGCGAAGATCGACCGCGCCTCGGGCGCGAGCATCGCGGTGAGCCCGTAGGCGCCATCGATGTGCAGCCAGAAGTCGAACTCGTCCTTGAGCGCGGCGATGCCCGCGATGTCGTCGACGATCCCGAAGTTCGTCGAGCCCGCCGTGGCCACGACGGCGCAGATCTCGTCGCCGTGCTCGCGGAGCGCCTCGCGCACGGCATCCGCTCGTAGCACCCCGTCCGGGCCGGCCGGCACGAGCAGCACCTCGGCGTCCATGACCTTCGCGGCCGAGGTGTTCGAGGAGTGCGCCTCGACGCTGCACACGATCTTCCAGCGCGCGGGCGGCTCGACGCCGCGCTCCGCCAGTCGCGCCCGCGCCGCTTCCCGGGCGGCGACGAGCGCCGACAGATTGCCGATCGTGCCGCCCTGCACGAAGACGCCGCCGGCCGTCGCCGGCAGACCGAACTCGGCGGCGAGGAACGACAGCACCTCGTTCTCGGCGTGCACCGCCCCCGCGCCCTCGAGCCAGCTGCCCCCGTAGAGTCCGGATGCCGACACCACGAGGTCGAACGCGATCGCCGCCATCGTCGGGGCCGTCGGGATGAACGACAGGTACGAGGGGTGGCTCGTGGTGAGGCACGCCGGGGCGAGGATGTGCTCGAACACGCTCAGCGCCCGCTGCGCGCCGAGACCCCCGTCGGTGATGGTCGTGCCGACGAGGCGGTTCAGCTCCGCCGGGGTCTGCGGCTTGTCGAGCGGCACGTCGGCGGCCAGCATCCGTCGTCGGGAGTAGTCGAGCACGGCATCGACGATCGCCGTCGACTCCGCGGATGCCGCGTGCATGCGTTCTGCACCCATGGGGTTCTTCCTACCTGTCTGTCGAGGTCTGTGCGACGGGCGACACGGCGTCCGCCGGGATGTCGAGCACGGCCGCGAGCGTGCGACGCGCGAGCGCGGCCCTGTCGCGGGGAGCCCACTTGACGAGCGAGTGCGCGCTCATGCCGTCGACCATGGCGAGCAGCATCCACGCCGCCGACCCCGGGTCGACCGTGGAGTGCGGGTCGTCGGCGATCGCGCGGGCGATGAGGTCTTCCAGCGCGCTCTGCCACAGGTCCATCTCCGCGCGCACCCTGGCGCCGAGTGCCTCGTTGCGGGCGCCGAGCGCCCACGACTGCACCCACACGACGGCGACGTCGTCGCGGTGCTCGTCGAGCAGGGTCTCGATGAGCTGCAGGAGGTTCGCCCGCAGGTCGGCGTCGGGGTCGTACGACGCGATGACCTCGTCGCGCTCGGCCGAGACGATCGCGGTGAAGACCTCGGCGACGAACGACTCCATGACCGGGCGGTAGTGGGCCACGAGGGCGGGCGTCACGCCGACGCGGGCGGCGATCGCGCGGATCGTCAGCGCCTCCAGTCCGCTCTCGGCCGCGAGCGCGACGGCGGCGTCGACGATGGAGCGTTCGCGCTCCTCCGGGGGCAGCCGGCGTGGGGAGGGGGCTCTTGACGTGGTGTTCATCAGGGGTTACCGTAGCACTCGTTGATCGCATGTTCAATAGCGTGGACGCCGGACGATCGACAGCGAGGAGAGCACCCATGGCCTGGCATATGCCCGCCGAGACCGCACCCCACGAGCGCACCTGGATGGCGTTCCCCGCCGAGGGTCCGACGCTCGGCGACACCGCGGCCGAGCGCGAGGAGGGCTACGGCACCTGGACCGCTGTCGCCCACGCCGTCGCCGAGTTCGAGCCCGTCACGATGGTCGTCGACCCCGCGGAGATCGCCAGAGCACGGCGCATGCTGAGCCGCGACATCGACATCGTGGAGGCACCGGTCGACGAGTTCTGGATGCGGGACTCCGGCCCCACGTTCGTGATCGACGACGAGCGACCGGGCGTCCTCGGCGCCGTGGACTGGATCTTCAACGGATGGGGCGCCCCCGAGTGGGCGCAGTGGCGCAAGGCCGCCCAGCACGCCCACGTCGTCGCCGGCGCCGTGGGAGCCGAGCTCGTCAGCTCGACGCTCGTCAACGAGGGCGGCGGCATCCACGTCGACGGCGAGGGCACCGTGCTGCTCACCGACACCGTGCAGCTCGACCCCCGCCGCAACCCGTATGCCGACAGGCAGCGGGTCGAGGCGGAGATGGCTCGCACCCTCGGCGCCACGAAGGCGGTCTGGCTGCCCCGGGGCCTCACCCGCGACTACGACGACTTCGGCACGAACGGACACGTCGACATCGTCGCGACGATCTTCTCCCCCGGGCGCCTGCTGCTGCACGACCAGCGCGACCCCGACCACCCCGACCACGCGATCACCCGCGAGCTGCGGTCGCACCTCGCCGAGCAGACGGATGCCGCAGGCCGCCGCTTCGAGATCATCGATCTGCCCGCGCCGAGCACGCTGCGCGACGAGGAGGGCTTCGTCGACTGGAGCTACGTCAACCACCTCGTCACGAACGACGGCGTCGTGGCGTGCGGTTTCGGGGACGCGGCGGCGGATGCCGCAGCGCGCGAGATCCTCGCCGACGCCTACCCCGGGCGTCGCGTCGTCACGGTCGACGCGCGTGCGCTCTTCGATCGAGGCGGCGGCATCCACTGCATCACGCAGCAGCAGCCCTGCACCCCCGGTCGTTGAGCGAGCGCACAGCACCCCACCCCGGTCGTTGAGCGAGCGCACAGCACCCCGCCCCGGTCGTTGAGCGAGGAGCGCAGCGACGAGACGAAATGCTCCATCGAAGGTAGACCGATGATCGAAGTCCACGAAGCCTCCATCGCCGAGCTCCGCCACGCGCTCGAGAGCGGAGCCGTCACGGCGGTCGACCTCGTCGACGCCTACCTCGCGCGCATCGACGCGTACGACGGACCCGATACCGCGACGGCGCTGAACGCCGTGGTCGTCCGCAACCCCGAGGCGCACGCCGAGGCCGAGGCCTCCGACGCCCGGCGGGCACACGGCGAGATGCGCGGTCCGCTCGACGGCATCCCGTATACGGCGAAGGACAGCTACCTCGTGCGCGGTCTCACCGCGGCATCCGGCAGCCCGGCCTTCGCCGAGCTCGTCGCGCAGCGCGACGCGTTCACGATCGAGCGGCTGCGCGCCGGCGGCGCGATCTGCCTCGGTCTGACGAACATGCCCCCGATGGCGAACGGCGGGATGCAGCGCGGCGTGTACGGCCGCGCCGAAAGCCCCTACAACGCCGACTTCCTCACGGCGCCGTTCGCGTCCGGCTCGTCGAACGGGTCGGGCACGGCGACCGCCGCGAGCTTCGCGGCCTTCGGTCTCGGCGAGGAGACCTGGTCGAGCGGCCGGGGACCCGCCACCAACAACGCCCTGTGCGCGTACACGCCTTCGCGGGGCGTGATCTCGACCCGCGGCAACTGGCCGCTCGTGCCGACCATGGACGTGGTCGTCCCGCACACCCGGACGATGGCCGACCTGCTCGAGGTGCTCGACGTGATCGTCGCCGACGACGTCGAGACCCGCGGCGACTTCTGGCGCACCCAGCCGTGGATCCCGCTTCCCGCCGCATCGGTCGTGCGGCCAGAGTCGTATCCGGCTCTCGCGGACGCCGCGTCGCTCGACGGCGTGCGCATCGGCATCCCCCGCCTGTACATCAACGCGGATGCGGATGCCGGAACGGCCCCCTCCCCCGGTATCGGCGGTCCCACGGGCCAGCGGATCGACACCCGTGCATCGGTGATCGCCCGGTGGGAGGCCGCGCGGCGCGACCTCGAAGCCGCCGGAGCCACGGTCGTGGAGGTCGACTTCCCCGTCGTGTCGAACTACGAGGGCGATCGCCCCGGCGCCCCGACGATCGCGACGAGGGGGCTCGTGTCTGCGGAGTACCTGCGCCGCGAGATCGTCGACCTGTCGGCGTGGGCGTGGGAGGACTTCCTGCAGGCGAACGGCGACCCCCGGCTGTCGACGCTCGCCGCCGTCGACGGGGCGACGATCTTCCCGCACCCCGAGGGCGCCCTGCCCGACCGCTACACGGGATTCGACGACGACATCGCCGAGTACCCGGACTGGGTGCGCGACCACCCCGGCACAGGCATCGCCGATATGCCGGAGCTGCCCGAGGGACTGCGCGGTCTGGAGGAGACCCGCCGCATCGACCTCGAGGAGTGGATGGACGAGTTGGGGCTCGACGCCGTCGTGTTCCCCGCTGTCGCCGACGTCGGGCCCGCCGACATGGACGTGAACGAGGCGTCGGCCGATCTCGGCTGGCGGAACGGGACGTGGATCGCGAACGGCAACCTCGTCGTGCGGCACCTCGGCATCCCGACGGTCACCGTGCCGATGGGGCTCATGCACGACATCGGGATGCCGATCGGGCTGACGTTCGCCGGACGCGCCTACGACGACTCGGCGCTGCTGCGGCTCGCGACGGCGTTCGAGGCGGTCGGCGCTGCCGGGGGCCGTCGCACTCCCCCGCCGCGGACCCCCGCGCTGTAGCGGCCAGCCCGGCGGGCGTCCAGATCAGTGCGTCCAGGTGTGCACGGGCTCGCCGGACTGCATCCGCTCGATGTAGTCCGCGAGCATGCCGTGCAACGCGTCGGTGCGTGACGCGCCGGACCGCTCGCGAGCCGCCACGTTCTCGCGCTGCCACACGGCACCGTTGCGGCCGGTGAGGCACCGCTGCTCGATGATGCCGAGGTACCGGTCGCGGACGTCCGGGTCGACGCCGAACGCGTCCAATCCTTCGGCCGCGGCCGGGAGCAGCCGCCGCAGCACAAGCTCGCGCGGGCTGATCCAGCCGACCTCCGGCCAGTACAAGCGCGATTCGAGGCCGCCGCGCGCGGCTTCCCGCAGGTTCTCGGCGGCGGCGTCGAAAGTCATCTGCGTCCAGATGGGGCGGTCGGCTTCAGCGGTGCTCCGCACGAGTCCGTAGTAGAACGCGGCATCCGCCATCACGTCGACGACGGTCGGGCCGCCGGGCAGCACCCGGTTTTCGAGGCGCAGGTGCGCGGTCCCGTCGCCGGCGTCGTAGATCGGACGGTTCCAGCGGTAGACCGTGCCGTTGTGCATGCGGAGTTCGGACAGCTCGGGGGCTCGCCCCTCGTCGAGCGCCTCGAACGGGTCCTCGTCCGAGCACACGGGCAGCAGGGCCGAGAAGTAGGTCGAGTTCTCCTCGAACAGGTCGAAGATCGACGTGATCCAGCGCTCTCCGAACCACACGCGCGGCCGCACGCCCTGGTTCTTGAGCTCCTGCGGACGGATGTCGGTGGCCTGCTCGAACATCGGGATCCGGGTCTCGTGCCAGAGTGCCTTGCCCGCGAAGAACGGGGAGTTCGCGGCGAGCGCCACCTGCGGGCCGGCGATCGCCTGCGCCGCGTTCCAGTACGAGGCGAACGAGTCGGGGGCGACCTGGAGGTGCAGCTGCACGGACGTGCACGCAGCTTCGGGCAGGATCGTGTCGCACACCATCGCGAGCTGGTCGGCGGGGCGGTCGTCGCCCAGCGCGACACCGTCGATCTGCAGCTCGATGTCCTCTCCGCGCGCCGCGAGGATCTGCTGCCCGAGCAGGCTGTAGCGCGGATCTGCCGAGAACCAGCGCTCCGTGAAGTGCGTCTCGTCGAGCGTCGGGAGCATCCCGATCATCGCCAGGCCGCTGCCGGTCGATCGCGCCCGCTGGTCGGCGACGTCGAGCGCACCGCGCAAGACGTCTTCCAGCTCTCGGAGATGGCCGCGTCCGATGGGCCGCGGCGCCACGTTGATCTCGACGTTGAAGCGTGCGAGCTCCGTCTGGAATGCCGGGGACGCGATCGCCTCGAGCACGGCCTCGTTGCTCCGCGCGGGAGCCCCGTGCTCATCGACCAGGTTCAGCTCGATCTCCATCCCGAGCTGGGAGTCCGGCGCATCGACGGTGGCGAACCGCCCGTCCGCGAGCATGGACGCCAGCGCGTCGAGGCACCGCTCGGTCTTCGCGCGGAACTGCGTGCGGTCCTGGCGCGTGAAAGTCCGCGCTTCGATGCTGTCGCCCATCATCCGACGGTATCCACCCGGAAGGGTGCTCGTCGAGAATGGACGACCCCTTGACACGGACTACCCTGAGCGCATGGACAACGGCTCCCTCCTGGTCGCCCTCTTCGCGTTCCCGTTCTGGGCGGGCATCGTCCTGGCGAGCCTGCTGTTCATCCTGCTCATCCCGATCGGCGTCAACGTCGTGATCCGCATCGTGATCGACGCGATCGTCGAGCACCGCGGAGGCCCGGGGCGTTGGGAACTCGCCTACCAGCGCAGATACGAGCGCGATCGACGGGCGCTCGACGGGACGGGGGCACCCAGGTGATCGCGCTTTTCTCCCTTCCGCTGTTCATCGCGTTCTGGCTGCTCGCGCTCATCCTGCTTCTCCTGACCGCGGCGATCGTGGTGTGGATCGCGGTGGCCGTGATCCTGGGGATCGTCGAGACGAGGAGACCGGATCGAGAGCGTCCCGAGGAGGAATCGTCTGTGGCGGATGATCCGTTCTCCGTCTTTCGCGAGACCTCCGTCACGGCTCCCGCAGCCGTCGGACGAGCGCCGCACGGCGACACGCGATGAGTCCAGCTACAGTGACCGAGACGACCCGCGGGGCCTGGGTCGTCGAGCGAGCGAAGCGAGACGAAACGCGGTTCCGCCCCTAGAGCTCCACCGCGCGGACCATCGCGCCGAACCGCGCCGTATCGACGTCGAGCAGCCGCGTGACGCCGTCGAGCGGCATCCCGTCCGGCGCGACGAGCGCCGCACCGGGCAGCCCCGCACGCAGCGCGGGTTCCCATCCCGGCCGCAGCAGGTCGTCCGCCGCACCGAGGCGGCCCAGCAGCACCCACGGCACCTCGCCGTCGAGCCCCGACCGCGTCGCCGCCGCCACGACGACACCCGCGATGTGCGCCCCGGCTTCCCGCCAGATGCCCGTCGCGACCTCGTCGCCCTCGCGCGCGACCTCGGCGACGTCCTTCGCGAACGACGCGACGACGGCGACCGGATGCTCGTCAGCGGCGAGCACGGCGGGGAACTCCGCCACCGCTCCGAACCGCGATTCCAGCCGTGCGAGCAGCGCGCGCGACGCCGGAGCACGCCCGTCCGCCGCACTGATCGCCGCGATGAGCCCTCGGCGACCGATCCACCATCCCGCGCCGTCATCGCCGATCATGCCGCCGACCCCGTCGACCCGTGCGGCACCTCGCGGTCCGCGACCGAGGCCGACCATGCCGGTGCCCGCCGCGACGACGACCCCGTGCGCATCCCCTCTCGCACCGAGGTAGGCGGTGACCGCGTCGTCCGCGACGATCGTGCGCCGCACACCGTGGTCGCGATGCAGCCGGTGCGCCATCCCGTCGATCGCCGGCACCCGCCCGTACAGCCCGCTGCTCCCCACCGTCACCGCATCGATCCTGTCCAGACCCCGCATGCCGGCCGCGTCGTCCACGATCTCCGGGATCACGGCGAGCAGGTCGCCGCCGTAGGCGAAGCCCCGCACCTTGTGCTCGCCCGCGCTCGCCCCCGCAACGCCGAGCACCCGGATGCGCGCCTGCGTCTGGCCGATGTCGATCGCGAGCCCCACCATGTCCGCGCCCTCCCCGTCGGTCATCACACCGCGGTGATCGCGTCGACGAACCACGACGTGATCGTGGCGGGGTGCGTGATGGCGGTGCCGACGACGACCGAGTAGGCACCGGCATCCAGCGCGGCTTTGGCTTCCGCCGGTGTCCTGATCCGCCCCTCCGCGAGCACGGGCACGGTGAGCCGCGAGGCCAGGATCTCGACGAGCTCGAGGTCTGGCCCGTCCGACACGGGACGTTCTCCCGTGTATCCCGACAGCGTCGTGCCGACGACGTCGGCGCCGGCGTCCTCTGCGGCGAGCGCATCGTCGACGCTGCCCGCGTCGGCCATGATCATCAGTCCGGTCTCGTCGCGGAACCGGCGGATCGTCTCGGCGAGCGTCAGCCCGTCCGGGCGCGGTCGCCGCGTGCCGTCGATCGCGACGATGTCCGCCCCGGCCTCCGCCACCGCGAGCGCGTGCTCGAGCGTCGGGGTGATGAAGACGCCCTCCGCTCCGACCTTCCACAGACCGATCTGCGGCACGGTGACGGCCTCGGCGATCGCGCGGATGTCGTCGAGCCCCTGCGCGCGGATCCCCACCGCGCCGCCGGTCACCGCCGACTGCGCGATGCGGGCCATGGACTCCGGGTGGCGCAGCGGCTCCCCCGGATATGCCTGACACGACACGACGAGACCGCCGCGCAGGGCGCGGAGCCGGGCGGGCAGGGCGATGTCGGTGTGCGCCGAGGTCATTTGTCGTCCCTCGTGACGGCGAGCTGGAAGGTGTAGCGGTCGCTGCGATAGATCGTGCGGGCGAACTCGATCAGCTGCCCGCGTCGCGACGAGCTCACCCGGGTCACGGCGAGCGCGGCCTCGGCTGCGGGTACCTCCAGCAGCTGGCTCTCCTGATCGGTCAGGGTGATCGCCTTGATCTCCTGCTCGGCGCGGAAGACGTCGTGCCCGGCCTCGCGCAGCTGCTCGTAGAGCGAGGCGCCGAGGTTCAGCGACTCGATCGCGAGCACCGACACGGGCACGTACACGTCCTCGATCGCGATCGGCACGTCGTCGGCGAGACGCAGTCGGCGGATGTGCGTCACCTCGTCGCCGGCGGCGAGGCCGAGTGCTGCGGCGACGGCATCCGGAGCATCCACCCGAGCGAGCTCGAGCACCCGCGACGAGGGAACAGAGCCGCGGCTGATCATGTCCTCCGTGAACGACGTGAGCTTCGGCGTCTTCGAGAAGATGTCGGCGGAGCCGACGTACGTCCCCGAGCCGTGCACGTTGTAGACCCGTCCCTCGTCGACGAGGGTCGCGATCGCCTTCCGCACCGTCATCCGGCTCACGCCGTGGATCGCCATGAGCTCGCGCTCCGAGGCGAGGGCGTCGTGCGGTGACATCGACTGCGCGATCGATTCGCGGATGCTGGCTGCGACCTCTTCGTACTTGTGCGGCATCGTCCGTCCCTCCTGAACTGCCCGGTTCATCCCTTGACCGCGCCCGACGACAGCCCACTCACAAGGTATCGCTGGGCGAACACCGCGAAGAGCAGCGGCGGCAGCGTCGACAGCACGGATGCCGCCGAGATGTCGCCCCAGCGGATGCCGGTGCTGGTGATGAAGTTCGCCGCCCCCAGCGTCACCGGCGTGGCGTTCGACGTCGAGAGCACCAGCGCGAACAGGTAGTCGTTCCAGCTGAAGATGAAGACCAGCACCGAGACGGCGACGACGGTCGGCGCGAGCAGCGGCATGACGACCGATCCGAGCGTGCGGTAGATGTTGGCGCCGTCGACGGCCGCGGCCTCCTCGATCTCCTGCGGGATGTCGCCGAGGGCGGAGGAGAGCAGGATGATCGCGAGCGGCAGGTTGAGGAACGCGTTCGCCGCGATGAGTCCCTGGATGGTGTCCTGCAGCCCCAGCGACGAGAACAGCAGGAAGAACGGCACGACGAAGAAGATCGCCGGCAGCAGACGGAGGCCGGAGGCACTGCTGATGATCCACCGACCGCCGAACCCGAGGCGCACGATCGCATAGGTCGCGGGGATGGCGATCACGAGCACGACCACGACCGTGCCGACCGCGATCAGGGCCGAGTTCACGAAGAAACGCGGGAAGTCGTAGCCCGAGGCGTAGAGCACGTTCGCGTAGTGGTCGAGCGTGGGCGACGCGGGCAGCGCGAGCGGGTTCTTCGCGATCTCGCCGTCGGGCTTGAAGCTCACCAGCGCCGCGTTCAGCAGCGGCACGTTGACGATCAGCGCGACGATCGCGGCGAGCGCGGTGAAGAGCCAGCGGCGGCCCGACTTCAGCGGGCGGGGGTCGGATGCCGCGGAGCGTGCGCGGCCCTTCGCGGGGCGGACGAGCGTCTCGGTGGTCATCGCTTCCCCTCCATTCCGGTCGAGGTGATGCGTCGCACGATGAACGGCACGAACGGCAGCAGGCAGACGAGCACGACGAGCGCGGCGGCGGCCGCCTTGCCGAAGTCGCCCGCCTCGAACGCCGTCTTGTAGATGTAGATGCTGAGCGTCGTGGTGGTGGTGCCCGGTCCGCCGGCGGTGAGCACGTAGATGACGTCGAAGGTGCGGATCGCGTCGATGGCGCGGAGGAAGAACGCGGCGAAGAGCACCGGCTTCAGCACCGGCACGACGATCGAGAAGAGGGAGCGGAAATAACCGGCCCCGTCCATCGCGGACGCTTCGAGGAGCTCCTTCGGCAGCGACTGCAGCCCCGCGTAGATGATGAGGAAGGTGAACGGCGTCCACTGCAGCACGTCGAGGACGACGAGGAGCGGCACGACCGAGTCCGGTGAGAACAGGGAGACGCTGAGCCCGACGCTCTCGAGCAGGGTGGGCAGCGCGCCGATGTCGCCGTTCAGCAGCAGCCGGAACATGACGCCCAGCAGGGCGGGCGCGATCATGATCGGCAGCAGCAGCAGCGTGAAGAAGAGCTTCTTGCCGGGGAAGGCGCGGTTCATCAGCAGCGCGAGTGCGAAGCCGAGGAGCATCTCGATCGCGACGACGAGCGCGGAGAACCCGACGGTGAACCCGGCCGCCTTGGCGAAACCGTCGCTGCGGAACAGCGAGATGAAGTTGTCGATGCCGTTCAGCTCGTTCGACTGATCGAGCAGCGTGCTGCTCTGGAACGCGGTGAGCGCTCCCGTGGCCAGGGGGTAGATGACGAAGACCGCTGCGAACAGGATCAGCGGCAGGCTGAGCACGGTCGCGGCGACGGTGCGCTTGCGGCGCTCCGCGCTGATCGTCCTCGCGCGTTCGGCGGTGTGACTCATGGCACGTCGACCTTCCTCGAGGTGTCGTGGTGTCCGGGGCGGGCGCTGTGCGCCCACCCCGGAGGCATCAGCGGTCGAGCAGCTCCTGCAGGTTGGCGTTGGCCGTCTCGAGCGCCTCGTCGACGTCGGCCTGGCCGACCCACGCCCCGCTGAGGTCCTCGGCGAGCTTGCTGTACGCCTGGAACGTCTGCGGGAACACGGGCTCGGAGAATCCGTACTCGGAGATGCTGTCGGAGACCTGCGCGAACGCGGGGTTCAGCGACGCCTGCGCCTCCAGCACCTCGGGCATCGCGGGGATGCCGCCGGCCTCGGCGTACTGCGTCATCGCGTCGGTCGTCGCGAGGAACGAGAGGAACTTCTTCGCGGCATCCTTGTTCTCGCTGTACTTGTTCAGCGAGACGGCGAGCGCGTGCACGTGCGTCTGCCCGCCGGGGACCGGCGCGATCGCGATCTTGCCCGCCACGTCCGGCGACTGCTCGGGGTCGTTGAGCTGCGCGAACGCCGCCGACCACTGGACCGCGAACGCGGTGTCGCCGGACTGCAGCGCGGCCTGCGTCTCGGGGAACTCGGCCTGGGCGCTGTCGGGCGACGTCCACTCGTTCTCGTAGATGTCGGCGTACAGCTGCACGGCCTTCTTCGCGGCGT
The DNA here is from genome assembly GCF_041954735.1 of Microbacterium sp. LS_15. NCBI lineage: Bacteria > Bacillati > Actinomycetota > Actinomycetes > Micrococcales > Microbacteriaceae > Microbacterium > Microbacterium sp. LS_15. The sequence continues at coordinate 25,796 of NZ_JAVAYD010000012.1, forward strand.
CGCTCGTGAGGGCGGCCTTGCCGTCCTCCTCCCAGTTGCCGCCGTAGCCCCACAGCACGTCGTTCCAGATCATCGTGTTGTAGAGCAGGTTCTTCGCCTGGAGGATCGTGCCGTACTCCGTGGGCGACGCCGGGTTCGTGCTCTGCGAGAAGTAGGCGGCGGCGACCTTGAAGTCGTCGAGGTCCCACTCGGTCGGGTCCTTCGGGGAGCGCTTCTCACCGAGCACGGTCTCGCTGATCTTCTCGTACTCGGCCTGCGCGGCCGGGTCGGCGAGCAGGGCGTCGGTGAGGTCCTTGCGGTACAGCAGGAAGTGGTTGCTGACGTCGAGCGGCAACGCGTAGAGCTCGTCCTCGTAGGTGAGACCCTCGGCCGCGACCGGGAAGTACGCGGAGGTGTCGATGTCGGTGAGAGGGTCGAGCGACGGCGCGAACTGTCCGATGTTGTACGACGCCGTGAAGTAGATGTCGACGTCGGAGGACTTCGACGCCATGAGGGCCGTCTCCTTGGAGAAGGTGTCCTGTCGCGACAGCAGGGTCAGCTCGACCTCGATGCCGTCGTCCTTGCCCTGGCCGGCGTTGTAGGCGTCGACGACCTCGGCCATCGCATCGCCCTCCGGGCCGGGCCAGGCGACCAGCTTCACGGTGCCCTCTCCCGATCCGTCGGAGCCGCCGGAGCCGCTCGTGCCGGTGGAGCATCCTGCCAGCAGCGCCGCTGACAGGACCATGGCACCCAGGGTGAGTGTTCTCGTCCTTCGCATCTTTCCTCCAAGTGGTACGGTCCAGTTCACGAACGACTATGACACCATATCGGCCGACATCCCCGAAACGTAACCTGTTTGAAACAATTGGTACGGTCCAGTTTGCAAGGGCACCGCTCATATCTCACCTCTGTGACGCTCGGCACGAAAGTGATATGTTCGTGCCATGAGCACCGAGAACGAGCGCGCACTCGAAGAGGGCATCGTGACCGACCTGTCCGGGCGTATGACCTACGGGTCGTACCTGTCGCTCGACCAGCTGCTCACCGCGCAGCATCCGGTCAGCGTCCCCGAGCACCACGACGAGATGCTGTTCATCATCCAGCACCAGACCACCGAGCTCTGGCTCAAGCAGCTCCTGCACGAGCTGTCCTCCGCGCGCGAGCTGCTCGCCCGCGACGACCTGCGCGAGGCCCTCAAGCGCATCGCGCGCATCAAGCGGATCCAGGACGTCATCACGCAGCAGTGGTCGGTGCTCGCGACACTCACCCCGACCGAGTACGCGCAGTTCCGCGGCGCGCTCGGCAACTCGTCCGGCTTCCAGTCGGTGCAGTACCGCGCCGTCGAGTTCGCGCTCGGCAACAAGAACGAGAAGATGCTCGGCGTGTTCTCCGACCACCCCGCCCACCGCGCGCTGCTCGAAGCCGAATGGGAGAAGCCCACGCTGTACGACGAGTTCCTGCGCTTCGCCGCCCGCCGCGGACTGCCGGTGCCCGCCGAGATCCTCGACCGCGACGTGCGTCTGCCGTACCGCGAGACCCCCGAGCTCGTCCCGGCGATCCGCGCGATCTACCGGGACCCGGGCACCCACTGGGACCTCTACGAGGCATGCGAAGACCTCGTCGACCTCGAGGACAACTTCCAGTTCTGGCGCTTCCGCCACCTCAAGACCGTGGCCCGCACGATCGGCATGAAGGCGGGGACCGGCGGGTCCAGCGGCGTGGGCTTCCTGCAGCGCGCGCTCGACCTCACCTTCTTCCCCGAGCTCTACACCGTGCGCACCGAGATCGGCGGCTGATGAGGGCCGCCGCGTTCTTCGACGGCGAGGGGTGGCGCGAGGGCGTCGTCGCCCTCGACGGCGAGCGGATGCTGCTGCGCGGCGAGCCCGCGGCATCCGATCTCCCCCGCCTCGACGGCGTGATCGTCGGCGGGTTCACCGACCACCACGTGCACCTGCAGCTCGTCGAGCACGAGCGGCTCGCCGGCTCGCGGCTCGGGCGGGTCGTCGACCTCGGGGCGAACCCCGGGGTCGTCGCGTCGTACGCGCGCGCAGCGCATGTCGGCCCGCTCCGCTCGCGGGGCGACCGGGATGGCGACGGACCCCGGTCGTCGAGCGAGGAGCGCAGCGACGAGACGGAACGCGCCACCCGCATCGAGTACGCGGGCGCGTTCCTGACGCCGGTCGGCGGCTACCCGTCCGACCGCTCCTGGGCGCCGCCCGGTTCGTTCCGCGAGATCGCCGACGCCGAGCAGGCCTCCGCAGTCGTGGCCGAGATGGCGGATACCGGGGCGACCCGCGTCAAGGTCGCGAGCAACAGCACGGCCGGTCCGGTCTTCTCCGACGAGTCGTTCCGCACCATCGTCGATGCGGCGAGCGCACGCGGCCTGCCGGTCGTCGCGCACGCCGAAGGTGTCGGCGAGGCGCAGCGGGTCGCCCGCCTGGGCGTCGACGCCCTCGCGCACGCGCCCTTCTCGGAACGTCTCACCGACGACGAGATCGCCGAGCAGGCGGCATCCGTGTCGTGGATCTCGACGCTCGCGATCCACGGCGACCTGCGGGCGATCCCCGTCGACAACGTGCGCCGATTCCACGCCGCAGGCGGCACCGTGCTGTACGGCACCGACATGGGCAACGGCCCGGCCCCGGTCGATGTGAACGCCCTCGAGGTCGCGGCGCTGCGCGAGGCGGGGCTCGACGGCATCCCGCTCCTGCGCACCCTCGCCCCCGTGGATCCCCGCGACCCGGCCTCCGTGCTGCTGGTCCTGCCGCATCCGGACGCCGACCCGACCCTCGCCCGCCCTCTGACCACCGCCGATCTGGAGGCCTGACATGACCCAGCCCGACGCCCCCGACACCGCAGCCGACGCCGTCGACACCTCCGCCGACGAGACGCTGCGCGAGCTCGCCGCCACCCTCGACGCCTCCGACCCGCTCGGCGCGCACCTGGACGCGTTCGCCGATGCGCCGGGGGTGCACGCGTACCTCGACGGCAACTCGCTCGGCCGCCCGCTGCGCGACGTGCCGGAACGCCTCGCGGCATTCGCGCGCGACGACTGGGGCACGCGGCTGATCCGCTCGTGGGACGAGCAGTGGATGGCACTCCCGCTGGAGCTCGGCGACCGCATCGGCGCGATCGCCCTCGGCGCCGAGCCCGGTCAGACGGTCGTCGCCGACTCGACGAGCGTGCTCATCTACAAGCTGCTGCGGGCGGCCGTCGCGCACGACCCGGTCCGCACCGAGATCGTGATGGAGCGGGGCAACTTCCCCACCGACCGCTTCCTCGTCGAGGGCGTGGCGGCCGAGACCGGAACGACGATCCGCTGGATCGACCCCGATCCCGTTCACGGCGTGCAGGTCGCCGACGTCGTCGCGGCGATCTCCGACCGCACGGCCGTCGTGTCGCTCAGCCACGTCGACTACCGCTCCGGCGCGCTGGCCGACATGCCGGCGATCACCGCGGCCGCGCACGAGGCCGGCGCGCTGATGATGTGGGACCTGTGCCACTCGGTGGGCGTCGTGCCCATGCAGCTCGACGCGTGGGGCGTCGATCTCGCGGTCGGCTGCACCTACAAGTACCTCAACGGCGGGCCCGGCTCCCCGGCTTTCGCCTACCTGCGCCATTCGCTGCAGGACGTGCTGCGGCAGCCGATCCAGGGGTGGTGGAGCGCGGCCGACATCTTCGCGATGGGACCCGAATACGTGCCGGCCTCCGACATCCGCCAGCTGCTGAGCGGCACCCCGCCGGTGACGTCGATGCTCGCGATGCAGGGGATGCTGGACCTCATCGAGCACGCGACGATCGACGCCGTGCGCGAGAAATCGCAGGCTCTCACCGACCTCGCGGTGCGCGCCTACGACGCGGTGCTCGCGCCGCTCGGCGTGCGGCTGCTCAGCCCGCGCGACGCAGCGGCGCGCGGCGGACACGTCACGATCGGCCACCCCGACTTCCGCGCCGTGACGGAGCGGCTCTGGGCCGACGGGATCATCCCCGACTTCCGGTTCCCCGACGGCATCCGTCTCGGACTGTCGCCGCTCAGCACGTCGTACGCCGAGACGGTCCGCGGCGTGCTCGCTGTTCGCGACGCCCTGGACGCGCGTGACTGACACGGGTGCCGCGGCGGTGCTCGACGACATCGACGCCCGCCCCGGCAGCACCGCGTCGCTGCTGCGCACGCTGATCGGCCTGTACCTGCGCCCGCTGGGCGGGTGGATCTCGACGGCCGATCTCGTCGCGCTGGCGGTCGACCTCGGCATCCCCGCCGCGCAGGCGCGCACCGGGATCACGCGCCTCAAGCAGAAGGGCCTCCTGCTCGCCGAGCGTCGCGACGCGCCGGGCTACCGCCTCGACCCGAGTGCCGTCGCGATGCTCGAACGCGGAGACCGCCGCATCTTCGAGATGCGCGAGATGACGGACGCCGATGCGTGGTGCCTCGTGTCGTTCTCGATCCCGGAGAGCGCGAGGAGCGTGCGGCATCAGCTGCGTCGCCGTCTGCAGTGGATCGGCGCCGGCGCGGTCTCCGCCGCGCTGCTGATCTGTCCGGGCCACCTGGAGGGCGAGGTCGAGGAGACCGTCGCCGGGCTCGGTGCACGGGACTGGGTCACGCTCTTCCGCGGCGCGCACCCGGTCGTCGAGGGGTCGGTGGCCGACGCCGCCGCCCGCTGGTGGGACCTCGCCGCGCTCCGCGCCGAGCACCTCGCCTTCCAGCGATCGCTCGAGACGCTGCCCTCCGCGCCGTTCGCGGCGTACGTGCACCTGCTCGACCGATGGCGGGTGCTCCCCTACGTCGATCCGGGCCTGCCGCCGGCGATGCTCCCCGCTGACTGGCCGGGTCGACGCAGCGTCGACGAGTTCGCGCGGCTCTCCGCGGAACTCGCCGACGCCGCCCACGCGCACGTGCGCGCCGTCGTCGCAGCATCCTGACCCGGCCGGAGGCGCACCGGGCGCGCGCCTCCGGCCTCGCTCAGCCGGCGACCGCGCTGACGAACGCCTGCACGTGCTCCTGGAGCTTCAGAATCCGCATCTCGCGCGCGAGCTCGCGGTCGTACCCCTGGTACGCGAGCGGTGGCAGCACGCGCACGTTCTTCGAGCAGCCGAACTCGGCGCACGTCAGGTTCCCGATCGTGTCGCCCTTGCGTCCGGCCGGCCCGGCCTTGCGGGCGGTGTAGAGCTGCACGTCGTTGCGGAGCGTCACGTCCTCGCACCACGAGCACTGGGCTCGCGCGAGCACGCGCTGCTCGGCGCGCTGCAGGACGACGCCGATGACGACGTCGTCGATCCACACCACGACGTACGAGCGGCGCGGCAGCTTGGGGTCGGTCCACCCGAGGTAGTCGAGCTTGTCGAAGTCGATCTCGTCGAAGCCGGGCGGCAGCGAGATGTCGGAGACCTCTTTGCGGGTGGCGTTGATGAAGGAGGCGCGCAGGGCGCGCTCGTCGATGGGACGCATGAGAGTGTGTGCTTTCAGAACAGGCCGCCGACGGCGGCTGGGGGTCGGAAGAGAGGACCGGCGGGATGCCGGGTACGACGCGACACCGGTGACGGGATGTTCCGCCTCCGGCCGATCGTCAGCCTCTGCCCGCGGCGCGAGATGCGCCTGCGGCTCCGCTCCGCGCCCGCACCGGCATCCCGGGAGCGCTCATCGACAACAGCACCCGGCGAGTATACGCCTGTTTGTTTCGCCTCGTGTCGGTGCGGGTTCGCTCCGGCCGATGCCGCGCCTACGCTGGCCGGAACACCCACCCGACCGCATCCCGAAGGAGCCAGCCGTGTCCACGCCGCAGAACCGCCTCTCACCCTCGACGGTGCGTGAGCGTTCGGCGTGCATGTGCCACCGCGGCGACGCCTGCTCCTCGCATGCACCCGGTCACGCGCTGCACCTCATCCAGGCCAGGCTCGCATCGGCGACGCCCTCGGAGTGGGTCGACGCGATCGTCGAGCACGCGGACGCGCGCACCGGCGACGTCGTGGTGCGCACGCTCGACGGCGTCGCGCACGCGCTCTGGAACGCGGCGGGTGCCGCGCTCGAGGCTCCGGCCGGCACGCCCGTCGCCCTGCACGAGCGCTACGGGGTGCTCGCCGTCGGGCGCATCCAGTTCAACGTCGCGCGCGACTGAGGCGCTTTCGTCTCGTCGCTGCGAGATCCGCGTCAGGCCGGGACCATCATGTCGCGCACGGCCATGCAGGCGTCCATGCACGCCTGGCAGGCCTGGGCGCACATGCGGCAGACGTCGCTGTGCGCCGCGTGTTCCATGCACTCGTCCATGCAGGTCTGACACATGGCGATGCACGCGTCGAGCATGGCCATCATCGACGCGGGGGTCATGCCCTGCATCCGCATCAGGGCGCGCATCATCGTGTTGCACATGTCGGCGCAGTTCATGCAGGCCGGTGCGCAGTCCATGAGCTGCGTCGAGCACACCGTGCACGCCTGCTCACACGCCGAGCACGCGTCCATACAGGCCTGCAGCACCGACATGTCCATCGCCGCCAGGTCCATGGTCGTCGCCTCGGAGGCCGAGGTCATGTTCGTCCGCCAGGCGTCCATCATCATCGAGTCCATCGCGCACCGCTTCCGTCGTCGGCCTCAGCCGGGTGTGAGAGCGGGCAGGACCACCCGCCTGTGGCCCACAGTAGCCCCGGATCCCGTGCGCGTCGACCGCCGGATCGTGCTGTCATGCGCGGGGTCCGTTGTCAATCCCGTGGTCGGTTGGCAGGCGTCGTGCGAGGGTGGCAGTCCCGTTGATCGGACGATGAAAGGACGCATCATGAGTGCAGACAACGACATCAAGAACAACGCCGAGAAGCTGGGCGGGAAGATCAAGGAGGGCGTCGGCAAGCTGACCGACAACGAGCGCCTCGAGGCCGAGGGCCAGGCCGACCAGACGAAGGCCTCGGCCAAGCAGGCCGGGGAGAACGTCAAGGATGCCGCGCAGAAGGCGGGCGAGAGCATCCGCGACGGCTTCAAGGAATAAGCCCTCACACAGCAGTGAGGCCCGCCGAAGCGGGCCTCACTGGGTGACGGGTCAGCGCGTGCGGTTACCCGAGATGGATCGGATCAACCAGGCGATCACGGCGATGGCCAGCAGGACCAGACCCACCCACAGGAGGAACTGGAGCGACTGCACCAGTCCGCCCGTGATGGCCAGGATGACGGCGATCACGATGACGATGATCAGAAGGATATTCATCGGTCTTCCCTTCTCCGGGGCGCAGGGCACGCCCGTCTCGATGGCTTCACGGTAGACCCGGACGAACGCCCCGCACGAGGGGCTTGACGCAGAGCAGTGCCACGTGAGTGAGGAGAACGACATGCCAGGACGCAGGAACAGCTCCCTGAAGGATCCGGAGCTCTACGAAGAGCTCCGCGACGAGGGAGCGTCGAAGGAGAAGGCCGCGCGCATCTCGAACGCCGCGGCCAAGGAGGGCCGCAGCGCCGTCGGCCGCCGCGGCGGCGAGCACGGCGACTACGAGGACTGGACGGTCCCCGAGCTGCGGAAGCGCGCGAAGGAACTCGGCCTCACCGGGTACAGCGGCAAGCGGAAGGCCGAGTTGATCTCGGCGTTGCGCAACCACTAGGGCACGGTCGTGGCCAGGTTCGGCATCGAGGAGGAGTTCTTCCTCCTCGACGAAGACACTCTCGTTCCCCTGACCATGAACCAGGGACTCCGCGACCGCTTGGTCGGTCAGCGCGCAGGCGGCGCGGTGACCCCGGAGTTCCTCACCTCCCAGCTCGAGACCGCCTCGTCTCCGCTCGAGACGACAGCGGATGCCGTCGCTCAGCTGCACGGCATGCGCACCGCGATGGCCGCGGGGGCGGCGCCCGACGGCGCGATCGTCGCCGCCACGGGCACTCCGTTCGTGTGGTCCGACGAGACGGTCGTCTCCCCCTCGGCGCACTACGACGAGGTCGCGGGCATCCTCGGCGGGCTGACCCGCACGCACGAGGTCAACGGCCTGCACGTGCACGTCGAGGTGCACGACGACGAGGAGCGCGTGCGGGCACTCAACCGCATCCGCGCCTGGATGCCGGCGCTGCTCGCGATCACCGGCAACTCGCCGTTCGCAGACGGCCGCCCCTCCGGCTTCGCGAGCTGGCGGTCGATCCTCACCCGGCGCCTGCCCACGGGGTGGACGCCGCCGCACGCGCACGACTACACCGACTACCGGGCGCGCGTCGACGGGCTGCTCGCGCTGCGCGGCATCACCGAGGCCTCGTCGATCGGCTGGACAGCCCGACTGTCGGAGCGGTATCCGACCGTGGAGGTGCGCGTGTGCGACACGCAGCTCGACGTCGACGACGCGATGCTGGCGGTGGCACTGAGCCGCGCTCTCGTCGCGAGCGACGACCTCGACGACGGCCCCGAGATCGGACTCGACGCGATCGACGCGTCCCTGTGGACCGCCTCCCGCTTCGGTCAGGAGGCGAGGATCGTCGACCCGACGACGGGCGACGCGGCTCCGGCGCGGGATGTGATCGACCGGATGCTCTCGCGCATCGCGCCGGCGCTCGCGGCACAGGGCGACGACGCCTTCGCGACCGCACAGCTCGCTCACGTCCGGGAGCAGGGCACCGGTGCGCAGCGTCAGCTCCGCGCCCTCGAGAAGCGGGGTCTCACCGGGCTCCGCGATCTGTACCGCGCGACGACCGCCCGCGGGGGTGCCGAGCCGCAGTAGTGTCGGCCTGTGGCATCCTCCCGCTTCGCTCCCCTGCAGCGACTGGTGATCTCGGTCGCGGTGCTGGCCTCGTTCGTGACGTTCCTCGACGGCACCGTGGTCACCGTCGCGCTGCCCGCCATCAGCCGGGAGCTCGGCGGCGGCATCACCACGCAGCAGTGGGTCGTCGACGCGTACCTCATCACGCTCAGCGCGCTGATCCTGCTCGCGGGGTCACTGTCGGACGCCTACGGCCGGGTGCTCGTGATGCGCGTGGGCCTGATCGCCTTCGGCGTGGCCTCGATCGCGGTCGCGGCGGCACCGGATCCCCTCGTCCTCATCATCGCGCGCGCCGCCCAGGGGGCGGCGGGCGCCCTGCTGGTTCCGAGCTCGCTGGCGCTCATCACCGCGACCATGCGGTCCGACGTGCAGGCGAGGGCCATCGGCGTGTGGACGGCGTTCACGACCGGCGCGCAGCTGGTCGGCCCCCTGCTCGGCGGGTTGTTCGTCGACTTCCTCTCCTGGCGGTTCGTCTTCCTCATCAACGTCCTGCCGATCGGCGTGACCCTGCTGCTGCTCGCCCGACTGAGGCTGAACGAGAGACCGAGCGGCGTGCGGGTCGACTGGGTCAGCGGCATCCTCTGCGCGGTCGGCCTCGGCGCCGTCGTCTTCGCGCTCATCGAGCAGCCCAACCTCGGCTGGGGCTCCCCCGCGATCTGGCTGCCCGGCGTGGTCGGCGCCGCGCTGTTCGCCCTGTTCCTCGTGCGTCAGCAGCGGTCGGCGGCACCGCTCATGCCACTGTCGCTGTTCCGCGTGCGGGACTTCGCGTGGGGCAACCTCGCGACGCTCTTCGTCTACGCCGCCCTGTCGCTCAACGGCTTCGTGATCGGCGTGTACCTGCAGCAGGGCGCCGGCCTCTCGGCGACCGCCGCCGGTCTCGCGAGCCTGCCGATGACGATCCTCATGATCCTGCTGAGCTCGCGAGCCGGATCGTGGGCCGGCCGGTTCGGACCCCGCATCTTCATGACGGTCGGCCCGCTCGTGATGGCCGCCGGAGCGGTCATGCTGCTGCTCGTCGCCGAGGACTTCGACTACTGGTGGCAGGTGCTCCCGGCCATGATCGTGATGGGGCTCGGGCTGTCGCTGACTGTCGCGCCGCTGACCTCGGCGATCCTCGGGGCGATCGACGAATCACGCTCGGGCATCGCCTCGGCCGTGAACAACGCCGTCTCGCGGGTCGCCGGGCTCCTGGTGGTCGCGATGCTCTCGACCATCATCGGCGGCACCCTCGACCTGGGCGGCTTCCACAACGCCACCTGGGTGACCGCGGCACTGCTCGCGCTCGGCGGGGTGGTGTCGTGGGTCGGCATCCGCCGCAACCCCGCCGAGGGCGAGCCGGCTCCGGCCGCGGATGCCGCGGATCGTTGACGCTGTCGGCGGTCGGGCGCAGACTGGGGGCACGATCCCGCCGATCATCGGAGGCCAGCCGTGAGCACACCCCAGAACGCCCTCCCGCCCGTGGTCGACGCCCACACCTGGCGCCGCGAGCTCGCCGATCTCCGGGTGCGTGAGAAGGCCGCGACGCGTGAGCTCGACGCGATCGCCGCGCAGCGGCGTCGACTCCCCATGGTCGAGCTGCCCGAGTACACGCTGGTGGGCGCCGAGGGCCCGGTGCGTCTGGCCGAGGTGTTCGACGGACATCCGCAGCTCATCGTCTACAACCACATGTGGTCGGACGGGAACGAGTGGCAGTGCCCCGGGTGCACCGGGTTCACCTCGCAGTTCACCCGCCTCGACGTGATCGAGCGCTACTACGACGCGCGCTTCGTGATCGTGACGAACGGTCCGATCGACGAAGCCCTCGCCTACCGAGACCGGGTCGGCAACCGCATGGCCTGGTACTCCAGTGCGGACAGCTCCTTCGGGGGCGACATGGATGCGGGGCCCGACGAGGGCTTCGGCGTGAACGTGTTCCTGCGCGACGGCGACACGGTCTACCGCACGTGGCACACGAACGGACGGGGCACGGAGCGGCTCAGCCACCTGCAGGGTCTCGTCGACCTGCTCCCGTACGGACGCCAGGAGGAGTGGGAGGACTCCCCCGAGGGCTGGCCGCAGCACCCGACGTACGCAGAGGGAATGGGGTCCAAGGAGATCGCCGGACTGTACGGTGTGAGACGTGACTGACGCCACCACGGCCGCCCGGCGCGCCTCCCCCTGGCAGCGCTTCTGGGAGCGCGGCGGGTGGTGGCGTGCGATCTTCGTCGCCGCGATCTACCTCGCCCTCTACATCGGCGCGTCTCAGCTGATCGGCATCGTATTCCGTGGCCGGTACGACGTGAGGAACCCGTTCGACGACCCCGCGAGCGTCACGATCACGCTGCTGCTCCCCGTCGTCATCGGCTCCGCCCTCCTGCTCGCCTTCGCCGCATCGGTGAGATGGCTCCCCGAGCTGTTCGGCCGCCAGCCGGGCCGCGGTCGCGGCTGGATGTGGATCGCCCCCGTGATCGTCGTGGTCGCCGCGCTGCTGCGGGTCGGCGCGACCGACTGGAGCGCCTACGCGGTGAGCGTGATCCTCCTCACCTTCCTCACCGGGCTCTTCGAACCTCATCAGCGGGCAGCCGGTCGGCACCGTGCTGTTCACGATGGGCTTCACGTTCTTCTTCGGGGTCGCGATGTACCTGACGCTCCGCGTGACCGGCAGCCTCGTCTGGCCGATCCTGCTGCACGCGGTCACGGACCCGACGACGTTCCTCGCGACGGGCGGCGTCGACAGCGGCTCCGGCACCGGCAGTCCGCTGCTCGCGTTCGCGGGCCTGTCGGTGTACCTGTACGTGATCATCGCGATCATCGCGGTGTTCCTCGTCACGGGGCGCCTCGACCGCACGGCCGACGACTCTGCGCTGCCGCGGTGAGGCGCGCGGCATCCGCTCTCCTCGCCGCAGCCGTGGTCGGCGTGGCGCTGGTCGGCTGCGCCGGCGAGCAGGTGGCGGGGGGAGGGCCGACCGCGTCGGGGGCCGGATCCGCTGACGTCGCGCTGCTCCCGACGGGCGCGGTGCCCGACTACCAGCTCGGCGGCGCCTACGAACCGGCCGACGGGGTGGGCATCGTGGGGCGCGACCGGTCGGCCGAGCCCGCCGACGGCGTCTACTCGATCTGCTACGTGAACGGCTTCCAGACCCAGCCGGGCGAGCTCGACGACTGGGCGGACGACCTGCTCCTCCAGGATGACGGCGAGCCCGTCTTCGACCCCGACTGGCCGGACGAGGCGCTCCTCGACACGTCGACGGCGGAGCGCCGCGACCGGATCGCCGCCATGGTCGGACCGTGGATCGACGGCTGCGCGGAGTCGGGCTTCGACGCCGTCGAGTTCGACAACCTCGACTCGTACACGCGCTCGGACGACGCACTCACCCTCGACGACAACCTCGCGCTCGCGACGCTGCTCGTCGAGCGGGCGCACGCATCGGGTCTCGCGGCAGGGCAGAAGAACGCCGCCGAGGATGCCGCTGCGCTGCGCGACCGCGCCGGTTTCGACTTCGCGGTGGTCGAGGAGTGCGCGGCGTACGAGGAGTGCGGCGCCTACACGGCGGTGTACGACGACCAGGTGATCGACATCGAGTACACCGACGAGCTGCCCCGCCCGTTCGCCGAGATGTGCGCCGACCCCGACTCGCCCGTGTCGATGGTGCTGCGCGACCGCGACCTGCAGCCGGCCGACGCCGACGGGCACGTGTTCGAGACCTGTCGCTGACGCCGACCACGCCCCGACCCGTGGTCTGACTAGGCTGGCCCCGTGACGATCTCGGGGGAGCAGACGCGGGTCGGCGCCGTGCTGTCACGGTGGGGCCGCGCGCTGCGCGAGGTTCCCCGATGGGTGTGGGTGGTCGCGGCATCCGTCCTCCTCGTCGTCGTGATCGTGATCGTGACCGGAGGTCTGGCGCGCTCGACGACCGAGGCCGCCGAGGTCGGGGCTGGCGACGAGGTGCGCACCTCGACCTATGCGATCACCGTGCTCGACGTCGCGTTCGCCGACGCCGTCGAGTCCGAGTACCTCGAGGCGGAGCCCGGCGAGAAGCTGCTCGTCCTGACGGCGCGCATGGAGAACCTCGCCGACGCGCCGATCGGCGTCGGCACGACGGCCGACCTGCTCAAGGCGAATCTCGTGAACACCGCCGAGCCGCTGCTCGACCTGCACGGCGCAGACGCCACCGGCAGCGCGACGGTCTGGCGGGCCGACGGCTCCGCCGGCCAGGTCGTCCTGCAGCCCGGCGTCCCCGACGAGGTCACGATCGCCTGGCCGGTGCCCGCCGACGCCTTCGCCGACGGCGCCGTCGCCCTCGACGTGCATGAGGCCGAGGTCAGCCGCGGCACCGTCATCCTCTCGTCGCGCGTCGTGACGTGGCGACCCGACGGTCTCGTCGCCCGCGTGGTCGCCACCGCATCGGAGGACCGATGAGAAACCGCGCCCTCCCCTGGATCATCGGCGCCTGCCTCGTGGTCGGGGCCGGGGCGCTCGTCGCGCTCACACCCGACGACGACGCGCTCGTCGCCCCGATCGAGCGGCGCGGGGCGATGGACGAGACCGTATCGTCGCGGGCGCTCGTCGCCACGGCGGTCGGGGCGCGCTTCGCGCAGACGGTCGAGACCGACGACGGCTGGAGCGCCGAGGGGAACTGGCTCGTCGTGACCGTGACCGTCTCGGCGCCCGAGACCGAGATCGATGCGTCGATCCGACTCGCGACCCTCGCGATCGGCGACCGCGTGTTCCAGGCGAGCGAGCGCCCGACGGCGTCGCTGGTCGGCACGCCGCTGCGCGTCGGCATCGACACCATCGGGATGCTGGCGTTCGAGCTCCCCGCCGACGTCGACTCCGGCACCGCCGAGCTGCGACTGACCCCCGACTACTACACCGCCGAGCTCGACGACCTCGTCGTGATCGCGCTCCCCCTCGACGGCATCGCCCGCGAGGACACCGTCGAGATCACCCGCTCCGGTCTGGTGACGCCGTGATCCGGCTCCGTCGGCAGCGCGTCGCGCTCCTCGCGCTCGCCGTCGCGATCGTGGCCGTCGTGGGCGCCTACGTCTGGCTCGACGTGCTCCCCGCCATCCGCCCGGAGAGCCGCGTCGTGGAGGCGGGATCCAGCGCTGACGTGGCGGGTCAGACGCTGTCGCTGTCCGGGGCGGAATGGGGCGAGTTCGAGGCGCCGGAAGGCACGCGGTCGCTGAGCGTGCGGTTGACGTCGAGCGGCGGGCCGGAGGCCGGCTCCTGCACGATCAGCGTGACCGAGCCCGCGACCTCGCGCACCTGGCTGAGCTCGCGGGACGGACTCGACGTGCCCTACGACGAGGACGAGAGGTCATGCACCATCGAGGGGTCGTCGTACCGCATCCTCGCGGTGTTCCTGCTGCCGGACGACGCCGAGGGGCCGCTCCTCCTCGACGTCGAGGGCGGCGACCACGTGACCGCCCGGTTCCTCGTCGAACCCTGACGGGCGCGTGTCGAGTCCCGCCTGCGGGCGGCCGATGACCTCGTCGTAGGCGGTCGCGACGATCGCGACGCGGAGCGGTTCAGCGAAGGCCGCGACGGCGAGCGTCGCGAGCGGGAACGCCCCCGCCCAGAACGACGCCTCGTGGCCGCCGATGAGCTGCAGCAGACCGCGTGTGCCCGACTGCTCCGCCAGAGCCCACAGCGCGTAGGCGAGCACGTATGCGCCGAACAGCAGCGGTCCACCGCGCCAGATCACGGCCACCGCCGCCCAGAGTCCCTCGAGCCGCATCACCAGCGTGCGGGCGATGCTCATCGCGGTGCCGCGCGCAGCACCCGAGCCCCAGCGCGAGAACCCGGGGGTCGAGTCGAACGTCGTGCCGAACACGACACCGGCGACCGTCAGCCACGCCGCGGGCACGATCACGGCGGCGATCACGATGCCCACGATCCAGGTCGCGGCCTCCCACACCGCCGCGACCGGCGCGAGGTTCACGGCGAACCAGTCGCCGAACACCTGCAGGCGGCTCACGACCTCGCGCTCGCCGACCCAGGCGAGCACGCCGCTCCACCACCGCGCCACGAGCGTGAAGAGCATGAAGGTCCACAGCACCTCGGCGTACACCGCGAGCACCACGACCCCGCGCGGCAGTCGGTCGGCGAACCGCAGGTAGACGATGCGGGCGGCGAGCGCGATCACGAGCACCGCCACGGGCAGCACGCCGACCCCGATGAGGCCGCCGCGGTCGCCCACCTGATCGAGCTGGTACCCGGAGTCGGCGAGCGCGATCGCACTGGCGATGCGGAAGAACTCGATCTGGTCCGCGTCGAGCATTCCCCACGCCGTGTAGAACGCGAAGAACGGCAGGATCGCGGCGAGGGTGGCCGAGGCGAACTCGCGGGCGCCGCCGGCATCCTCCCGCCTGCTGTGCGGCAGCGAAGGACGAACCGTCAGGTACATCGCCACGTACGAGACGAGGCGGGCGGCGACCGCGAGCGGAAGCAGCAGCAGACCGCCGAGGGTCGTGAGGCCGCCGACGACGCCCGCGAGCTCGATGAGCACGCGGTGCACGGCCTCGCCCCCGAGATACCAAGCCATGAGAGCGGGCCAGTGCCCGGCGAGGATGCGTCCGAACGTCCGCAGGGCCTGTCGCATGTGCCTACCGTAGCGGGGATGCGGCGCTAGCCTCGCCGACAGCGCCCGTCAACAGCATTGCGACCGCGAGAGAGACGGAGCGATCCTGCCGCCATGAGAACGACACGAATCTGCGCGGCTGCGGCGGCGCTGCTCCTCGCCGGCGGGCTCTCCGGGTGCGGACTCACCATCCCCATCGACCCCGATGGGACCCTCGAGAGCGTGCGCGGTGCGGAGCTGCGAGTCGGCTTCTCCGCCGACCCCGGACTGATCGCCGACGACGGCGGAGGCGGACCCGACGGCAGTCTGCCCGAGCTCGTGACCGGCTTCGCCGACACGGTCGACGCCGATGTCGACTGGACGGAGGGATCGGAGGAGACACTGGTCGGGATGCTGGAGCGCGGCGACCTGGACCTCGTCGTCGGGGGGATGACCGACCGGAGCCCCTGGCTCGACAGAGCGGGTATGACGCGCGGATACCCGGAGATCGAGGGCGCGCACGGGCGACCGATCGTGATGCTCGTGCCGCTCGGCGAGAACGGGTTCCTCACCGCACTCGAGACCTACCTCGACGAGGAGGTCGGATCGTGAGCGCCGTCGACCGCATCGGACGCACCGAGCTGCCGGAGGAGCAGCAGAAGGCGCTGCGCAGCGCGATCAGATGGGAGTGGTTCACGATCGCGTACACCTCGGTGACGATCGCGGTGATCGCGCTGGTCGTGAGCGGCTCGCAGGCCATGCGCACGGCCTGGATCGAGGACATGCTGTCGCTCATCCCCCAGTTCGCGTTCCTCATCGCGCTGCTCTTCGTGCGGAGGCGTCCGACCGTGAAGCACCCGTACGGACTGCACCGGGCGATGGGCGTCGGGCACCTCGTCGCCGGAGTCGCGCTGCTCTCCGTCGGCGCGAACCTCGCGATCGAGGCCGTCACCGGGCTGATCGCCGCCGAACATCCCACGATCGGCACCGTGAACCTCTGGGGTCACACCGTCTGGCTCGGCTGGTTCATGGTCGCCGTCATGGCCGTGATCATCGTCGGCCCCGTGTTCTTCTACGGCCCGGCCAAGGCGCGACTCGCTCCCGTACTGCACAACAAGCTGCTGTACGCCGACGCCGACATGGCCAAGGCCGACTGGCAGACGACCGTCGCGTCGATCGTCGGCGTGCTGGGAGTCGGTGCGGGCCTCTGGTGGCTCGACGGCGCCGCCGCCCTCTTCATCTCGCTCGGCATCGTGTGGGACGGGGTGAAGAACACCAAGACCGCCATCATCGACCTCATGGACCAGCGTGCCCGCACGTTCGACAGCGAGCATCCGCATCCGCTGGCCGGCGACATCCTCTCGACCATGCGCTCGCAGCCGTGGGTCAAGGAGGCGTCGGTGCGGATGCGGGATCAGGGACAGGTCTTCCACATCGAGGCGTTCGTCGTGCCGCGGCGCTCGCGGGTCACTGTCGAGCAGACGGCCGACCTCGCCGCCCGCATCACCGACCTCGACTGGAAGGTGCAGGAGGTCGTGATCGCTCCGGTGACGGAACTGCCGGAGGGGACGGACGTGTCGGGGAGGGACTGAGCCCGATCACCGGCCCCTGGCCCGAGCGGAAAGGCGCCCGCCGCACGAGGAAAAGGGGGAATCCGTGCGGCGGGCGTCGGGACCGGTCGCCGCGGGGGTGGCGACCGGCGCTGGGGCGTCCGGTCGGGGTGCCGATCAGACGCCGGTCTCGTCGGCGCTGTCCTCGGAACTTCCGTCCGCGGCTCCCGTGGCCTCGGGATCGCCCGTGACAGGGTCGTCGGACAGCTGCTCCGGGGTGAGCTCGTGCGGCACCATCGGTGTCTCGTCGTGCGACGAGTTCTCGGCATCCGAGGTGGAGGTCGGGTCGGACATGGTGTCTCCGTTCGTCGAGTGGTTCACCCGTCTCGTGAGGGGTGGCGTCCAGCATCCGTGCTCGCCCGCGATCGCGCCCTCCCCTTGACAGCCTGCGGGAGAGCGTGCGGAACCGCGAGGGCGGGTCAGTGGAACGGGCAGCGACTGCCGGATGCCGTCGCCGACCGCACCAGTGCGCCGGACCGCGGCTTGGTGGGAAGACGGCGTCGGTTCACGTCGAGGCCGGCGCCGAGGATGAGCAGGCGCGGATCGCTGAGCGTCGCGATCGCGGCGGCGAGCCCCGAGATCGCGAGCTTCTCGCCGGGGCAGCGGTGGCCGGTCGGCACGTCGGCGCCGCCGTGCGGGACGAACGCCGCGAGCGACTCGTAGTCGTCGCCCACGTCGCGGAAGCGCTCCGGGTCGAAGCGGTCGGAGCGCGCCCAGAACCGGTCGTCCGTGTTGGTTCCGAGAAGGTCGAGCACGACCCGTCCGCCGGCGTCGACGTGCTGGCCATCGATGTCGATGTCGGCGATCGCCCAGCCGGGGAGCATGGGCACGAACGGCGCCGTGCGACGGATCTCCTGCGCGAACATGATCGACAGCGGACCGCCGACCAGCGCTCCGCGCTCGGCCGTCTCGGCCGCGATGCGGTCGCGCCACTCGGGGCGATCGTGCAGTTCCTTCGCGGCGAACGCGACGAACCGCGCGACCGCGATCATCGGACGGATGCTGTTCTGCAGCTCGACACCGGCCACGCGCGCCGGCAGCAGGTCGCCACCGCGGTCGCGGTGGTGCGCCCACTCGTACAGGGCGGTCCCCGACTCCGCACGCAGGGCGCCCGCGCGCACGGCCTCGATGAGACGCGCGGCATGGCGGTCGGACCACCAGCGGTTCGCGATCGCCGCGAGATACACCGGCGAGTACGGCGACCCGAAGCCGTCGACGATCTGCGCGAGACGTGCCGCCCATCGGGTCTTCGCCGCTCCGGAGCCCGGAAGTCCTGCCCACCGCATGATTGCACGCCCGAAGGCGCCGACCGCCGCGTCGTACGCGCTGCGCGTGCCGCCGTCGAGCCACGCCCGGCGCTCCGCATCCCATTCCCGTTCGAGGAGAGGTGCGAGGCGGGCCACCTGCTCGTCCTCGTACGCGACGTCGACGAACGTCGCCTTACGATGCCGGTGGTCGTCACCGTCGAGGCTGTGCACGGAACCGTGGCCGAAGAGCGACTCCTGCACCACCGCGGGCATCGCGCCGTGACGAGCGATGCGATCGCCGTCGTAGAACAGCTCGACGCCCTCGACGCCTCGCACGAACACCGCGTCGTCGCCGAGCAGACGCATCGGTGCCGACCGCGCCCCCGGTCGTACACGGCGCCAGATGCGCGATCCGAAGCCGTAACCGTGGGTGAGGAGGGCGGGAGCGTCGTCACGGGCGAGTTCGCCGACGCGGCGGACGGCCCGCACGGGGAGATCGATGAGTGCCATGCACCGACCCTCCCAGAGCGGTCGGGAGGGTTCCAGGGGGAGGCGCGGGCGGCGGTGTTGTGGTACTAGTCGGGTGCTCTGCGGGTGCTGTTCCGATCGGGAACTGCGCTGTCGCGTCTGGCAGCCGTGCTGTGCCGTCCTGCGCCGTTCTGTCGCTGAGCCGTGCTGTGCCGTTCGGGTGCTGTGCTGTGCTGTGCTGTGCTGTGCTGTGCTGTCTGGGGCGTCGCGCGGCGCCCGTCAACCCCCTTGGATGCGGTGCCCGTCTGCGCGGACCATGCACGAGACCGACGAGAGGTGGACGACATGGCGAAGAACGTACGCACCCTGGACTGCCGCCCAGAGGACGTGTTCGGAGTGCTCGGCGACGGCTGGCTCTACCCCGGATGGGTGGTCGGCGCATCCCGCATGCGCGACGTCGACGAGACCTGGCCACAGCCGGGTGCCGAGCTGCACCACTCCGTGGGCGTCTGGCCCGCCCTGCTCGACGACACGACAGTCGTGGAGGAATGGGATCCGCCGCGGAAGATGGTCATGCGCGCCAAGGGGTGGCCCATCGGCGAGGCACGCGTCACGATCCGCGTGCGGACGTACGACGGCGGATGCATGGCGCGCATCGACGAGGAACCGGTGAACGGTCCGGCGACGCTGCTGCCCGGATTCCTCACCACTCCCCTGCTGCGGTGGCGCAACTCGGAGACCCTGCACCGGCTCGCCTACCTCGCTGAGGGGCGGGCGCGCTGAGAGGTGGCGTGCTGACTCGGTCCGGCGATATGCCGGATCGCGGATCGCGAGTACCGGAATACAGCTCTGACCTGGCGTAAATCCGCGGGATCGAGCGGTGCGAATGTCGGAAGCCCGGTGTTGACTGAGGGCATGTCATCCCGGTCCCGCACCCTCCTCGACCAGGTCATCTCCGACCTCGATCAGGTGCTGGCCGACGACGCACTGGCCGGCTTGACTGAGCCTGAGCGCAGAGAGGTGCTGGCCGTGGCGGGCGCCGCGTTCCGGCGCATCGAAGCGGTGATCGTCGAGACCGTCGCGACGGGTGATGTCGAATTCCCGCATTCCGCGGGGTGCCGCAGCGAGAACGAGCTGCTGCGGCGAGCGCTCCTCGTCGACACGACCGACGCCACGCATCTCGGCAAGGTCGCCGACCTGGTGCGCCGACAGACCAACCTCCTGTCCGGCGAGCGTCTGCCTGCCCGCTGGCCCGCGATGCGGACCGCGCTGCTCGACGGTGTGGTCGGCATCGCGGGCGTGCTCGCCGCGACGGCGCCGATGGAGCAGGTGCGCGATCGGATCGGTCTCGACGAGCGCCTCCGCGCCGACGAGCTTCTCGCCGATGCGGCCAGGGGCGCACGTGACGATGCGCACGCGGGGCGCGCAGATGCGGGTGGTTCGGATGGCGCGCGGGCAGCCACCGACGCGGGGCGGAGCTCCGAGCGCGGGCCGGCTCCGATGCCGGAGGACCTGCGACTGCTCGCCGAGGCTCTGGCCGCCATCTTCGATCCCGACGGCGCGGAACCCGCAGACGAAGCCGCGAGACGGCGGGGCATCACGGTCGGACGGCTGCGCAACGGGCTCCGGACCATCTCGGGCGCGCTGACGCCCGACGTCGCCGCGCAGTTGGAGCTGATCTTCGACGCTCAGAACAACCCCAAGGGCGACGGGCCGCCTCGACTCGGTGTGCGGTTCTCTCCGACCGAGGCCGGCGGCTCGGGCGCGGACGGCTCGGACGTCGGCGGTCCGGATGCCGGCGGCTCGGGTGGCAGCGGCGCGGACGTCGGCGGCTCGGGTGTCGGCGGCAGCGATGTCGGTGAGCTCGATCCCTTCAACTCCGACCCTCGGGCGGTGATCGATGACCGCACGGCGATGCAGAAGCGTCACGACGCTCTCGCCGCAGCGCTGGGGATCGCCGCTCGCCACCGTGACATGCCCAGCCTGGGCGGCGCGGCTCCCACCTCGTCGTCACCGTCGACGCGACGGATCTCGCAACAGGGCGCGGCAGGGCGAGCGCACCGGGCGCAGAGAGTCAGCTGCCCGTCGGGGTCGCCGCACACGTCGGGTGCTCGGGCACGATCCAGCGCGTCACCATGGACGCGGGCCGGATCGTCGGGATCGACAGCACGGACCGCGTGTTCACTGTGCACCAACGACGAGCGATCGTCGCACGCGACAAGGAATGCCTGATCCCCGGATGCCATGTCCCGGCGTCCTGGTGCGAGATCCACCACGTCACCGAACATGCCAGAGGCGGACCCACCCACACCGACAACGGTGTCCCCCTCTGCTGGTGGCACCACCGGTCACTCGACCACTCCGGGTGGGAGATCCGCATGAAGGAGGGCATACCGGAAGTGCGGGGGCCCGCCTGGTGGGACCCTGCGCGTCTTTGGCGCGCTCCGCGGCTCAGCCTTCCCGCACGCGGGTCGACGCGACCGGACAGCAGTCCGATGCGATCTGGCAGACGCCCTGCAGCACCCGCCCGCGCGGGATGACGGACTCCCGGATGAAGAACGCAGGTGCCACGTGCACAGCTGTTGCTCCGGTTCCTCGCCTATCCTGGATCCGTGTTGTGAGCGTCGGTGCACCTGCACCGCGCGGCGATCGGGACGACCCGGCCGTCATCTCGATCGGGGACGGCCCCACTCGAAGGAGCGCGACCATGTCGCTCACCCCGCACACATCCCTCCGCAGCCTCATCGGGCGCAGCGACGTCGCACGCATCGTGCTCGGCTGGGGCTCGTTCGCCGCGGTGCTCATCGCGCACCCGCTGTTCACCACACCCGCACCGGCCGCCGTGCTCGTCGTCGGACTCGTCGCGATCGTCGCCGTCATCCTCGTCTGCGCGTTCGGCGTCGTGAAGCAGGCCGAAGCACTCGCCCACCGCCTCGGCGACCCCTACGGGTCTCTCGTCCTCACGCTGTCGATCGTGCTGATCGAGGTCATCCTCATCTCGGCCGTCATGCTCGGGCCCGGCGAGCATCAGACGATCGCCCGCGACTCCGTCATGGCGGTCGCGATGATCATCATGAACCTCGTCATCGGCCTCGCGCTGCTGGTCGGCGGCATCCGCCACCGCGGGCTGCAGCACAACCGTACGGGAACCTCCGCCTATCTCGCGATGCTCGTGCTGCTCGTCACACTCGCGTTCGGCCTGCCCGCGCTCATCGGCGTCGACGGCTCGTACACGGTAGCGCACGAGATTCCCGTCGTCGTGCTGACCCTCGGCGTGTACGCGTTCTTCCTCGTGCGCCAGATGGGCGCCCAGGCCGCCGACTTCACCGAGGTGGGTACTGTCGAGGCCGGCGCCGTCGAGCCAGGCACAGTAACGCCCGGCACTCTCACGCCCGGCGCGGTCGCGGCCGGCGCACGCTCATGCACGAGCATCCTCGCGACTCTGCGCGCGCATCGTCTCGAGGTCGCCGTGCGTCTCGCCCTGCTCGTCGTCACCGTGCTCCCGATCGTGCTCCTGTCGCACGACATGGCCGCGCTGCTCGACGACGGCCTCGCTCGTCTGGGAGCCCCGCCGGCCCTCGCCGGGGTGCTCATCGCCGCGATCGTGTTCCTGCCCGAGTCGATCACCGCGATCCGCGCCGCGCTCGCCGGCGAGGCCCAGCGCGTCACCAACCTCTGTCACGGCGCACTCGTCTCGACGGTCGGACTCACGATCCCGGCGGTGCTCGTCATCGGGATGCTGACGGGCCAGACCGTCGTGCTCGCCGAGTCTCCCGCGAATCTGCTCATGCTCGGCGCGACGCTGCTGCTGTCGGTCACCACGTTCTCCGCGAAGCGCGTCACCGCGACTCACGGCGCCACCCACCTCGTGCTGTTCGCCGCCTACCTGATCGTGCTCTTCCACTGAAATCGGCTTCTGCTCTCGCCTCGCAGCGACGACGGGAGCAGGATGGGATCGCGGCACCAATCCGACTGCACCGCCGCACCGAACAACCCGGGGACTGCCGCGCGAACGGCCGGCCGGAAAGGGCACCATGGGACTGGCAACGATGCTCAAGCGCTGGGAACTCGACACGAGGCCCATCCACCCTGAGACCAAGCGCGCCCTCGCGCTGCGCTGGGCGGAACTGCCCGAGCACGCGAAGACGCCAAACCAGCTGCTCGGGCGGTGCGCAGTCGGATGCGAGGGCACCCACGGCGTCTTCCCCAAATGCAACCTCACCTGCTCGCCCTGCTACCACTCCGCAGACGCGAACAAGGTCAGGATCGACGGAGACCACACCGTCGACAACGTCGCATCGCAGATGTCCTATCTCCGACAGGTCCGCGGTCCGCGCGCCCACGCCCAGTTGATCGGCGGCGAGGTCAGCCTTCTCCCCGCCGAAGACCACGCACAGGCGCTCCTCGCGATGCGCGACGCCGGACGCGAGCCGATGTCGATGACCCACGGCGACTTCGAGTACGACTACCTGCTCGACCTCGTGCTCGACGGGGAGGGCACGCCTCGCTTCGACAAGGTCTCGTTCGCCGCCCATTTCGACTCGCTCATGCGCGGACGCCGCGGCGCGGTGCGTCCGCGGAGCGAAGCCGAACTGAATCCCTTCCGTGAGAAGTTCGCGCAGATGTTCATCGACCTCAAGCGCGATCACGGCGTCGACAGCTACCTCGCGCACAACATGACGGTGACGCCGTCGAACGTCGACGAGGTGGAGCAGGTCACGCGAGACGTGCTCGACATGCCGTTCGACATGATGTCCTTCCAGCCTGCCGCGTTCATCGGCGACGACCGGCGGTGGCGGGAGGACTTCGGCGAGGTCACGATCGACGCGGTCTGGGAGCGCATCGAACGCGGCGCCGGACAGAAGCTGCCGTGGCAGGCGACCCAGTTCGGCGACCCCCGATGCAACCGCTCGACGGTCGGAGTGCGCGTCGGTGGCAGCTTCGCGCCGCTGCTCGACCCCGACGACCCGAAGGACATCGCCGCGCGAGACCGTTTCCTCGCCCACTTCGGCGGCATGATCTTCGGCGGCATCCCGAAGTCGACGCTCGTCGTCAAGGTCATCAGAGCCATCGCATCGCACCCGGGCGACATCCCGCCGCTGATCGGCCTCGGCCGCCGCGTGGTCCGCCGCGCCGGCGGACTCCGACGTCTCATCCGCGAGGCGCGCAAGGGCGCCGTGTCGTTCAAGACCTTCGTGATCCACAACTTCATGGATGCCGAGCAGGTCGCGCCGGCCTGGGAGATGATGCAGAACGGCGTGGTCGCCGACGACCCGCTCCTCAAGGAGACGCAGGAGCGCCTGGGCGCGTGCATGTACGCCATGTCCCACCCCGAGGACGGACGCCTTGTTCCCGCCTGCGTGCAGCACTCCGTCCTCGACCCGATCGAGAACATCGAACTGCGCCGCCTGCTCCCCCTGCCGTCACTGCGCGACGGCGCCGAACCGCAGGTCGTGTCGCGGCCCGCAGGACTCACCGCGGTGAGGACGACCGGCGCCGCGCAGCCCGCGGCGAGCTGACGGACAGCGCAGCCCCACTGCGCGCACACCCACCGCGCGGCCACCGCGCGCCCCACCGCGCGCGGCCTTACTCGGCGACGACGTGGACCGCCCCCACCGGGATCACGACCGACACCCGCTCGCCGATGCGACGCGACCGTGTCGGTGCATCCTCCGCATGCAGCAGCACGCCTCCGCACCGCACCACCACCTCGGATCGAGGTCCCGTGACGCGCACGTCCTCGATCACACCGCCGAACACCAGGGCCTCGGCGTCGACGGTTCCCGCCGCACGGCCGGGCTCGTCGTCCTGCACGGTCACGTCCTCCTGTCGCACCACGATCACACCGGTCCCGTCGACAGCGCCGGGCACCGGCACGGCCCCGAGGGCACTCTGATGGATGCCGTCGCGCACCGCCCCTCGCACGGCGTTGCGACCGCCCATCAGCACGGATGCGCGGAGGCTCTGCGGCCGACGGTACGCGTCGTGGACGTCGCTCTCGTGCAGGAGCACTCCGTGCTCGATGAGGGCGATGCGATCCGAGGCTCGCGCCGCTTCGTCGCGGTCATGGGTGACGAGCACGATCGTCGGCGCGACCTGCGACCGGACAGCATCCAGCAGGTCGTGCATGTCGCTGCGCAGCGCCGGATCGAGTGCGCTGAACGGCTCGTCGAGCAGGAGCACCGCAGGTTCCGCGGCGAGCGCTCTCGCGATCGCCACGCGCTGCTCCTGGCCGCCCGACAGCTCGTCGACGCCCCGGTCTCCGAATCCGCCGAGTCGCACCATCCCGAGGTACTCCTCCGCCCGATCCCGGGCCTGTGTCCGACCCATGCCCCGGATCCTGTCGGAGAAGGCGACGTTGTCCCGCACAGACAGGTGCGGGAACAGCAGCGACCGCTGGAAGACCATGCCGACGCCGCGCCGCTCGGCATCCACCTCGTCCATCTCCCGCCCGCCGATGCGCACGTGCCCGGCATCCGCGCGCTCGAGACCCGCGATCACGCGCAGCAGAGTGCTCTTGCCGGAGCCGCTCGGACCGAGGACGGCGGTGCACGTCCCCGCGGCGACGTGCAGGGAGAAGTCGCGCAGGGCCGGGGTCGGCGATCCGGCGAAGTGCTTGTCGAGTCGGACGACCTCGAGATCGGCGCTCATGACGGGGTTCCTGACTGTGGGAGGACGGCCGACACGTCTGCCGGAGAGGAATCGGATGCCGCGCGACGGTCGGATGCCGCCCCGCGGTCGGATGCCGCACCCCCGCGCGAGGCGCCCGCGCGAGGCGAGCGGCGTCCGCCGAATGCCAGCACCGCGAGCAGCAGCGCGATCGGAGGGATGACCGAGGCGAGCGACATGACGGCGACGGCCGCGTCGTTCCCCAACCCCGACGTCGCTCCCGCGACGACGAGCGGCAGACTGACGAGCGCGCCTCCTCCGACGATGACGGTCACGATGTAGTCGCTCCAGGCCACCAGGAAGGCGAGGAAGGCGGCGCGCGCGAGCGCCGGAGCCAGCATGGGCAGCTGCACGCGGCGCAGCACCTGTAGGCGCGACGCCCCGAGCAGACGCGCCTCCTCCTCGTACGACCGGTTGTACGCACCGTAGGCCGCGCGCATCACGAACGCCGTGTACGGCAGCGCGAACACGACCAGCACCAGCACCACGCCGACGAGGGGCGGAACGTGGGCACGCAGCAGCACGACGTTCACGCCGAGCACGGCGGCGAACGGCGGAAGGGCGATCGGGGCCAGCAGGAGCGCGGACACCGCGCGGGGGAACGGGACGGCGCCGAACGTCAGAGCGCGCGCGGCCAGCGCACCCAGCGGGGTCGCTATCGCCGCCACCACGAGGCCGAGCAGTACCGAGCGTCCGAAGGCGGGCAGGATGCCGAAGCCGATCGCATCCGCGACGCCCTGCCCGCCCCACGCGGTGGGGAGCGGGGACGGGAAGGACCACGCGTCGGCGAATGCCCACAGGGCCAGCGGAAGGAGCGGGATCGCGAACCACAGCACCAGCGCGGCTGTGGCGACCAGCCGGACCGCCCGACTGACGGTGCGTGGAGCCGCGAGCACCGGAGAGGTCACCCCGTCACCTCCACACCGCTGTGCGCCGCAGGGCTGCGAAGGCGAGCCCGACGACGGCGAGAGCGATCGCGCTGGTCACGAGGGCGACGGCCGCTGCCTCGGGACGCGAGTCCAGCGCCACGCCCTGGAACAGTCGCACCGCGAGGACCGGAAGCGGCTCGGGATACGAACGTCCGAGCAGCCACGACACCTCGTACGACCCCAGCGCGTACACGAAGCTGATGGTCGCGCAGATGACGATCGTCGGCGCCGTCAGGGGCAGCAGCACATGGCGGAACCGCTTCCATCGCCCGGCCCCGAGCAGAGCGGCCGTCTCGTCGTAGGTCGCGATGCGCGTCGCGAGCGTCCCCGTGACGACGAGCGCGACGAAAGCGGACTCCTTCCACGCGAACTCCACGATCACCGCCCCCCACAGCGGCCCGCCGACCCACGCCGGCCACGCGTCCGGCGCGATCCCGAGCAGTCGGGGCAGCACCCCCGCATCCGACAGCAGCAGCCCCACCGTGGCGGCGCCGATCAGATGCGGCACGGTGATCGCCGTCGCCCCGAGCCCCGCGAGCACGCGGCTGCCCGTCTTGCCTGCGGCGATCACCACGGCTGCCGCGGTGCCGACGACGACGGCGATGACGGTCGCACTCGCGGCGATCGCGAGCGACACCGTGACCGCTGCGAAGAGGTCGTCCGAGTGCGCCGTGAACGCCCCCAGTCCCGGCGTGACAGGGCCCGCCACGGGCATGAGCCCGAGGGCCTGCAGCGCGGTCGCGCCCAGTCCGCCGCCCGCCACGACGGCCGCGACGACGACGGCGGGCAGCACGAGGAGCGCACTGCGCATCCGCTCGCCGCGCGTCCCGCCTCGTCGCGTGACCGGTGCGAAGCTCATCGAGCGAGGACGCTCTTCCGCCAGCCCTCGTCGAGCGCCGGCACCCACTCCGCCGCGAGCTCGCCGTGCGCGTTCTCGGACAGCACCTCGTAACCGGGCACGACCGGCGACTCGGGCAGGGCGTCGAACAGCGCACGGTCGTCGTCCCCGAGGGCGTCGATGTCCAGCACGGTGAACTGGCCCCAGACGTCCGGCTTGGCCTTCTCGACCTGCTGCTCGACCGAGAGCGCGACATCGGCGACGACCATCGCCCCGGCGATCGCGTCCGAGTTCGCCGGGAGCCCCAGGAAGCTCGCGTTGCCCACCGTGCCGTCCTCGAGCGGGAGGACGGTGGTCCCCGGCGGGTAGGTCCCGTCGGCGACCAGTCCGGTGAGGGTGGCCGGACCGTAGGTCATCGTCATGTCGATCTGCCGGTCGGCGAACAGCTGACCGAGCTCGGCCTCGTCGGCGGGGTACGTGTCGCCGCCGCGCCACAGACTCGGCGCGAGCTCCGCGAGGCGCTCGTACAGGGCGGGGGCCAGCTCGTCGAAGGCCTCCTCGGAGAACTGCGCGGGAACCTCGTCCGCTCCACCCGAGACGCTCGCGAGGACCTCGCGCAGGAACACCGAACCGGTGAAGTCGGGCGGCGCCGGATAGGTGAACCGGCCGGGATTCGCCTCGGCCCACTCCAGCACGCCCTCGAGGGTCGTCGGCGGGTCCGGGATCGCCTCGGCGTTGTACGCCAGCGTGAACTGCGCCTTGTGCCACGGCGCCTCGCACCCGTCGACGGGGGTGCCGAAGTCCGACTGCAGGAGCGGATCGTCGGGATCGGTCGCGGCCATCGAGGGCAGCAGATCGGTCCAGCCGCAGAGCCACGCGTCGGCTTCCTTGCCGGTGCGGAAGTTGTCGCCGTTGACCCAGATGAGGTCGACCGTGCCGTCGTCCCGACCCGCCTGCATCTCGGTGAACACGCGATTGAGGGCATCGACCGTGTCCGTGACGGGCACCCGCTCCAGCGTCACCCCGTACTCGGCGACCGCCGGAGCGAGCACGTCGTCGACGTAAGCGTTGCCCTGGTCGTCGCCGCCGTACATCCAGAGCTGGACGGTCTGCCCCTTCGCGTCGTCGAGCACGGCATCCCAGTCGTCGTAGGACGTCGAGGTCTCGCCCGTCGAGGGAGCAGCGCACGCGGCGAGCGCCGCGAGCGGCAGGGCGATGCCGGCGAGGGCGGCGACCGCCCGGCGGGAACGACGTCCGGTGCTGGTCATGGGGATCCTCGTTTCGGGATGGGGCCGGGCGAATCGCGCCGGACTAGGCTATAGGAGGTCGGAGGGATGCCGTGGACGCTGACGACATGCATCATCAGGACGCCCCTCGGGGTCGCCGCAGGGCGGCGATCCGTCTCGGTATCCTCCTCCTGTTCGTCGCCGTCGCCGGAACGGTTGGGTTCCTCCTCACGCCGAGCGATGTCGAGGCCGTGCGGGACTGGGCGGAGGGCCTCGGAATCGGCGGCGCGGCACTGTTCATCGCCGGCTATGCGGCGATCACGCTCACCCCGGTGCCGAAGAACATCCTCACGATCGCCGCCGGTGTGGTGTGGGGCTTCTGGCCCGCGCTCGCCATGGTCTACGTGGGCGCTCTCCTCGGCTCGGCCGCCTCGTTCGTGATCGGGAGGGCGCTGGGGCGCGAGGCCGTCGAGAAGCTCACGGGTGCCCGCGTGGCACGCGTGGACGCCGCTCTCGCCGATCGAGGATTCCTCGCGGTGCTGGGTGCCCGACTCGTGCCGATCATCCCGTTCACACTCATCAACTACGGCGCGGGCCTGACGTCCGTGGGTCCGCGCGATTACGCCGCCGGGACGGCCCTGGGCATCATCCCCGGCTCGGCCGCCTACGTGGCGCTCGGCGCTTTCGGCGTGGAGCTCGGACCGGCGTTCTGGGTGGCGGTGGCCGGGCTGGGGGTGCTGGTGCTCGGCGGATTGATCGCCGCCGCTGTCCTGAGACGGCGGCAGGGGGCGCGGGAAGGCAGCGCACCGCAGGAGGACTCCCGTGCTTGACCGTGCCGTCCGCGCTGCCCTGAGCCGCCCTCTCGACGTGATCACCGCGGCGATCGATCGTCGCGGGGTGACGCCGGATCGGATCACCGTGGCGGGTCTCGTGATCGGGGTCGCGTCGGCGGTCGCCGCGGCGCTGCAGCTCTGGTGGCCGGCACTCGTCCTGTGGCTCGTCTCGCGGGTCGCGGACGGCCTCGACGGCACCCTCGCACGCCGTCGACGCGCGGCCGCCGGCCCCGGCGCCGATGAGGGCGGGTCGGACGCGGGCGGCTTCCTCGACATCACCGCCGACTTCGTGGTGTACGGCGCGACCGTACTGGGGGTCGCGATCGGGGCGACGTCGGGGTTCGACGCCCCGTGGTGGCCGTTCCTCGCCGTGCTCTTCGCCTACTACGTCAACGGCACGGCGTTCCTGGCCTTCTCCTCGATCGCGGAGCGCACCGGGCGGACCATCGACGACGGACGCTCGCTGTCGTTCCTCGGACGGATCGCCGAGGGCACCGAGACGATCGCCGTGCACGCCCTGTGGCTGATCCTCCCGTTCTGGTCGTGGCAGATCGCGATCGGGTGGTGCCTGTTCGTGGCGGTGAGCGCCGTGCAGCGCATCGTCGTCGGATACCGCAGCCTGCGCTGACCGGGGCGGCTGTCGGCCGCGCGGGCCGCGCACGCCGCGCCCGCGTCAGTCGCGCCGGCGGCGGATGACGCGCAGCAGCCGGATCGCGAGGCCCACCGCGCCGCCGGACAGCGCGCGCCGGGTGTCGGCGACCACCGCGCTCCACCCCGCGTCGGAGTACGTGGGGTAGGCGTGGATCGTCCCGGCGAGGGCTCCCGCCGTCAGGCCGAGTCTCGTCGCCACGGTGAGTTCCGCGAGGGTCTCCCCCGCCCGCGGCCCGACGACCACGGCGCCCCGGACGCGGGATCTGCGGTCGAGCACGACGGCCGTGTACCCCTCAGTCCTGCCGTCGGCGATCGCCCGGTCGACCTCGCGGTTCGGCTGCACGACGACCCGAAGGCCGCGGTCCGCGGCATCCGCGGGCGCGACGCCGACGGCGGCGACCTCGGGGGCAGTGAAGGTGACGCGCGGGACGGCGTCGGACTCGATCGCGCGTCGCAGTCCGAGCACCGCGTTCGTCGCCGCGACGCTGGCGTACATGCCGGCCGTGTGGGTGAAGCGGGGCAGCGGAGTGGTGTCGCCGGCCGCCCGGATCCGAGGGTTCGAGGTGCGCATCGTGCGGTCGACGACGATCGCACCGCTGTCGTCCAGGCGCACTCCGGCCGCGTCCAGACCGAGACCGGACGTGTCGACGCGACGGCCGAGCGCGGCGAGCACCCGATCGAACCGCACCTCGGCGCCGTCGCTCAGCCGCGCGAGACCGCCGGCGGTCGGCCCCGTCGAGCCCTCCTCGCCCGCCCATTCCGTGACCGAGACGCCCAAACGCACGTCGACCCCGTCGGCCCTGAGCGCGTCGAGGACGATGGCCGATGCGCGCGGCTCTTCCTTCTCCAGAAGCCGTTCGCCGCGGTGCACCACGGTCACGGTGCTCCCGAGCCTGGCCATCGCCTGCGCGATCTCGCATCCGACGGCGCCCCCTCCGTTCACGAGCAGCCGCGCGGGCTGCTCGTCGAGGTCCCAGAAGGTCTCGTTCGTCAGCACGTCCACACCCCCCACGCCCGGGGCGTCGGGGAGACGCGGCGAGCTTCCGGTCGCGACGAGGGCGTCGCGGAAGCGGATCGCCCGCCCGTCGACCACCACCGTCCGGGGGGCCGCGAACGTCGCGCGCCCCTGCACGGAGAACACGCCCTCACCCGCCAGCGCTTCGGGACTGTCCACGGGCGCGATCGCGGCGATCGCGCGACGCACGTGCGCCATGACCGCGGGGAAATCGACCCGCACCGTCGCGGAGACGCCGAGCTCGCCTCCCTCCCGTGCCGAATGCGCGGCACTGGCCGCCGCGATCAGCGCTTTCGACGGGACGCATCCCGTGTGCAGGCATTCACCGCCGAAACGGTGCGCCTCGACGATGAGCACTCGGGCACCGAGGTGCGCGGCGGACTTGGCGCCGACGAGGCCGGCACTCCCCGCCCCGATCACGACGAGGTCCCAGACGCGGGTCGCCGCCTGCTCGGCGGTGAGGATCCGGGCCGTTCGTCGCGGGGAGGTGACCATGCCGACAGCCTAGAGTGGACGCGATCGGAGGGCGACGATGGCACGGTTCGCGCGGTACACCGCCGGCGCACGCTGGTACGACCTCCTGTCGGGGGAACGCTGGGTCTACGCGGCAGGGCGCCGCGCGGGGCTCGAGCTGCTCGGCGCGCGTGCCGGCGACATCGTGATCGACCTGGGCTGCGGGACGGGACTCAACTTTCCCGGGCTGGTCTCCGCCGTCGGCGGGGAAGGACTGGTGATCGGCATCGACCGCAGTCCGCAGATGCTCGCGATGGCGGCGAGGCGTGTGGAGGCGCACGGCTGGCACGACCGCGTCCGTCTGCTGCAGAAGGATGCGACGGCACTGCGACGCGAGGACGTCTCCGCGGTGATCACGGCCGCCCGGGGTCCGGGGCAGGGTCTCGCCGACGCGCTCCTGACGACCTACGCGCTCAGTGTCATCCCGGCGCGCACGGAGGCATGGCGCGGCGCGAAGGCCCTGCTCCGCGACGGGGCCCGCGTCGTGATCGTCGACATGCAGCCGCCGCGCGGCCGATGGCGATTCCTGTGGCCCCTCGCACGCCTCGCCTGCGCCGCAGGCGGATCGGACATCACCGCTCGTCCGTGGCGGATGCTGGAGCGCGATGCGGCCGACCCGCCCGGCGTCGACCGTGCGGAGCGCAAGGGCCGGCACATCGTCGCCGTGGGCGGCGTATTCGCCGCCCACGACGATCAGGCGCCGGCGCGCACGGCCTCCAGCGCCGGGTAGTCGGTGTACCCCTCCGCGGTGCGTCCGTAGAAGAGCGCCGGTCGCGGTTCGTTGAGCTCGGCATCCTGCTTCCACCGCTCGACGAGGTCGGGGTTCGCGATCACCGGACGTCCAGCGGCGACGGCATCCGCCCACCCGCCGGCGATGAGACCCTCGGCCTCCTCGCGGGTCGTGGGCACGGCGAAGCCGGAGTTGACGATCAGCGGAGCGCCGAGCGCCCGGCGGATCCGCTGCACGAGCTCGCTCGTCGGCGCGGCGCTGAGCACGTCGACGAAGGCGATCCCCTGCGGCGCGAGGCCCTCGGCGAGCGCGAGGTACGTGGCGAGGACGTCGTCGTCGTCCTCCTCCAGCACGCCCTGGATGTTGTGCTGCGGCGACAGGCGGATGCCGGTGCGGTCGGCGCCGACCGCGTCGGCGACGGCCCGCGTGACCTCGATCGCGAAGCGCGCCCTGTTCTCCGGCGACCCTCCGTACCGATCCTCGCGCACGTTCGACACCGGCGACAGGAACTCGTGCACGAGGTAGCCGTTGGCTCCGTGCACCTCGACGCCGTCGAGCCCCGCCTCGATCGCGTTGCGCGCCGCCTGCGCGAACTGCTCGACCACCTCGGGGATCTCATCGAGCGTGAGCGCATGCGCGACGGGCATCGCCGCCTTGCCGACGGGCGTGTGCGTCTCACCGGGCGCGGCGATCGCGCTCGGGCCGACGACCCTCGGCTCACCGGAGATCTCGGGATGGCCGACGCGTCCGCCGTGCATGAGCTGCATCACGATGGTGCCGCCCTCGGCGTGCACGGCATCGGCGATGCGGCGCCATCCGTCGATCTGCGCGGGCGTGACGATGCCCGGCTGGCCCTGATACGACTTGCCCT
Organism: Microbacterium sp. LS_15; assembly: GCF_041954735.1. Taxonomy (NCBI): domain Bacteria; kingdom Bacillati; phylum Actinomycetota; class Actinomycetes; order Micrococcales; family Microbacteriaceae; genus Microbacterium; species Microbacterium sp. LS_15. The sequence continues at coordinate 58,629 of NZ_JAVAYD010000012.1, forward strand.
CCGCGACCGGCCAGGTGCCCTCGGTGATGATGAGGCCCTGCCCTGAGCGCTGACGGTAGTACTCCGCCATCGTCTCGGTCGGAATGCCCTCGTCGTCGGCGCGGGTGCGCGTGAGGGGCGCCATGACGACGCGGCTGGACAGCGGGAGGGCGCCGAAGACGGCAGGCTCGAAAAGGCTCACGGTGAGGGACAAGCCCGCCGTCGCGCGACGTATTCCCGTCAGGAGCCCTCGGGCGAGCCGCCGAGATCGCCGAGCAGGGCGACGAAGCGGTCCAGGTCCTCCGACGACCAGCCGCGCAGACGCTCGCTCAGACGGGCCTCGTAGCGGGAGCGGGCGAGGGCGACGCGCTCCTGCGCGAGCGGCGTCGCGACGAGCACACGCGCTCGTCGATCGTCGGGGTCCGCGACGCTCTCGACGAGTCCCAGCTGCTCGAGCTGCCGCACGTGCCTGCTGACGGCGGACTTGTCGGTCTGCAGACGCTCGATGATCGCACCGGCCGACGTCGCCTTGCCCGAGGCGATCGACGTCAGCACCTGGTAGCCGAGGGGCTGGAGGTCGGGATGCACCGTGATCGCCGCTTCGCGCCAGCTCACCCGGATGCGGGCGAACAGCCGACCCAGCTCGTGCTCGACGCGATGCACCGCATCCTCGAGGGCGGCGGTCTCGCCGGCGGAGGCGGGGGTCTCGTCGGCGGGTTCGTCGGCGGCGCTCATGCCCGCCAGCTTACGGCGGATACCCGCGCACTCACGGCCGACGACGGCGCACGCCGCGCCGTCGTCATCCCGCGTCAGACCTCGGACAGCAGCCGGAAGACCTTGGATGCCGCGCGGATCTCGTCCGCCGTCAGCTCGGCCATGACCGCGTCGAGACGCCGACTGTGGTCGCGGCGCAGCTCGGCGAGCGCAGCGCTGGCCGTGGGCGTGGCCGTGAGCACGCGCAGCCGGCCGTCGTGCTCGTCGGGGCGGGACTCGATGAGGCCCCGCTCCTCCAGCATCCGCACCTGCCGACTGATGACGGACTTGTCCATCTCGAACCGTTCGGCGAGCTCGTGCGCACTGGCCGAGCCCGCCCGGTCGATGAAGGTGAGCAGCTTGTACCCGCCGACCTGTAGGTCGGGGGCGATGCGCGCCGCCGACTCCCTCCACAGCGTCCGAGTCCTCGCGAAGATGAGGTTCAGATGCGCCTGGAGGTCGCCGACGGCGCTCTCGACGTCCGGAGAGGTCGTCGCATCGGTGGCGGTCATGTCAGCGCCCGCGCTCCCGGCCTTCGCGCTTGTCCTCGCGTTCGAGCACGGTGACCGTGCCGGTCTTCGGCGAACCCGCCTCGACGTCGGCGATGCGGATGGTGCCGGTGGAGGCCGATGAGCCGACCTCGGCCTGCGAGACCTCGATCGCGGAGTCCTCGGCCTGCTCGCGCAGCTGCTCGGCGGCGTTCTTCGTCGACAGCGGCTTGTTCTTGATGAACGCGATCGCGATCACGGCGATGACGGCGAGCGGGATGGCGATGATGAACGAGTCCGCGATGCCGTGGCCGTAGGCGCTCTCGACGATCGAGCGGACCGTCTCGGGCAGCTGACCGACCTTCGGCACGTCACCGGAGCCGAGGTGCTGCAGGGCGTCGACCTCCTCCTGCGAGGAGGGCACGAAACCCTCGAGCCCGTCCTTGACGTAGGTGGCGACGCTCGACGACAGCAGCGACCCCATGATGGTCACGCCGATGGTGCCGGCGATCGTGCGGAAGAAGTTCACGTTCGACGACGCCGCGCCCAGCTGCTGCGGGGCCGTGTCGTTCTGCACGATGAGGGTCAGGTTCTGCATGACCATGCCGAGGCCGGCGCCGAGCACGACCATGTAGGTCGCGACCAGGCCGAAGGGCGTGTCGTAGCGGAGCGTCGCCATGAGGCTGACGCCGATCGTGACGAGCACGGAGCCGGTGATCATCCAGCCCTTCCACTTGCCGAAGCGGCTCACGAGCTGACCGATGACGATCGACGCTCCCATCTGTCCGACGATCATCGGGATGGTCATGAGGCCGGACTCGGTGGGCGTGGCGCCGCGGGCGAGCTGGAAGTACTGGGCGAGGAACACCGAGGTGGCGAACATCGAGACGCCGATCGCGATCGACGCGATGACCGACAGCGTGAACGTGCGGTTGCGGAACAGCGACATCGGGACGATCGGTTCCTTGACGAAGAACTCGACGACGATGAAGGCGGCGATCGCGACGCCCGCGGTCACGGCGAGCATGATGCTCGTCGAGGAGTCCCACTCGAACTGGCTGCCGCCCATGGAGACCCAGATCAGCAGCGTCGAGACGCCGACGGCCAGCAGCACGATGCCGAAGTAGTCGATCGACACCTTCGTGTCGCGCTGCGGCTTCGGCAGGTGCAGCGTGAACTGCAGCAGCACGAGGGCGAGGAGCGCGAAGGGCACGCCGACGAAGAAGTTGGAGCGCCAGCCCCACACGTCGGTGAGGAGTCCGCCGAGCAGTGGGCCGCCGATGGTGCCGAGGGCCATGATGCCGCCGACGACGCCCATGTACTTGCCGCGCTCGCGCGGGGAGATGATCAGCGCGACGGCGATCATGACGAGCGACATCAGCCCGCCGACGCCGATGCCCTGGATCACGCGCACCGCGATGAGCATGTTCGTGTCGGTCGAGAATCCGGCGATGACCGTGCCGACCGTGAAGATGACGAGTGCGAGCTGCACGAGCACCTTGCGGTCGACGAGGTCGGCCAGCTTGCCCCAGATCGGGGTGCTGACGGCGGTCGCGAGAAGGCTCGCGGTGATGACCCAGGTGTACTGGGACTGGGTGCCGCCGAGGTCGGCGATGATGACGGGCATCGAGGTCGAGACGACGGTGCCGGACAGCACGGCGACGAACATGCCGACGACGAGTCCGGAGATCGCGGTGAAGACCTCGCGTGCCGACCGCGTGGTCTCGGATGGGGGTGAGATGGGGGTTGTCACAGTAGAAGAGCTCCTGCGTAGAAAGTTGATAAGAATCAACCATACGCCGTTAGTTGCAAAACTGCAACTATGGACTCAGATCAACCATCTCGGCGAGGTCGGCGCGCTCACGGCGTGGTGATGCGGGCCACCGCGACGGCGACCTCCTGCGGGTCCCGCTGCTCCTCGTCGAGCGCACGATGGATCGACAGACCCCCGATGAGCGCATCGAGCACCCGCGCGGTGTCGGGGTCGAAATGCCGTTCGAGCGCCGCGCGACTGCTCAGCATCCACGCGGTGGTGAGCGCGCGATAGCGGGGCGTGCGCGCCGCGAGCGTGAAGAGCTCGTGCGACAGCACGAGCTCGCGACGGTCGCCGTACACGTCTTCGAGGATGATGTCGACGACCGCGGCGCGGGCGGATTCCAGGTCGGATGCCGCGGCCATCCGCTCCTCGAACCGGGTGCTGATGGTGTGCGAGAAGCGCGTGAACGCCTCGTGCAGCAGCTCGTCGATCCCGTCGAAGTGGTAGGTCATGGAGCCGAGCGGCACACCGGCGGCCTCGGCGATGCGGCGGTGGGAGGCGCCGGCGACGCCCGACTCGGCGATCACGTCGAGGCAGGCGGCGATGATGCGGTCCCGCCGCTCCGGGTCGTTCTTGCGACCGCTGCGGCTCCCGCCCGTCGGCTCAGGCATCGCGCTCGCCGATCGTCCGCACCACACGTGCCGGGCTGCCGACGGCGACGACGTTCGCCGGCATGTCGCGCGTCACGACGGATCCCGCGCCGATCACGCTGTTGTCGCCGATCGTGACGCCGGGGCACACGATCACTCCCCCACCCAGCCAGACGTTGTCGCCGATCGTGATCGGCTCCGCGGCCTCGAGCTTGTCACGCCGCATCTGCGGGTCGATCGGGTGCGTGGGGGTGAGCAGCTGCACGTTCGGACCGATCTGGCAGTCGGCGCCGATCGTGATGCGGGCGACGTCGAGCGCCGTGAGGTTGAAGTTGACGAACGTGCGGGCGCCGATCGAGATGTTCTCGCCGTAGTCGACGTGCAGCGGCGGGCGGATCGCGACGTTCTCGCCGAGATCCCCGATGAGATCGCGGAGCCAGTCGCGGGCGCCCGGGTCTCCCGCGAGCGTCTGCCGCTGATACAGATCGGCGAGCCGAGCGGCGCGGGCGGCGCGCGCGACGAGCTCGGGGTCGTCGCCGAGGTAGAGGTCGCCGGCCAGCATCCGCTCACGGTGGGTGCGCGGGTCGCCCGCGAAGTAGTCCGTCATGGTCCGAGCGTAGCAGTGTGCGTACGTTCGTACTCAAACGGCGGGCTACCTCCGCTCCGTCCTGCCGAGCGGCACGAGCCGACCGAGCACGACGAGGGCGATGGCCCCGAGAGCGGCGATCGCCGCCGGGATCCAGAACAGGTGCGGCATGCCCAGCCACGCAGCCCCGACGCTGCCGACGAACCCGCCGAGCGCGGCGTTGATCGCGTACGCGCTGAGGAAGACGCTGGATGCCGTGCCGACGCGATCCGGCAGCAGCCGCTGCGCGACCGTGATGCCCAGCACCCCGAAGGTCGCGATCACGCCGGCCATGAGCAGCTGTCCGACGATGAGCGGCGCGATGTGCGGCTCGATCCCGGCGGCCGAGGCGTAGGACACATGAGCGCCGACCGCCATCACGGCCCCGACCATGAGCACCCTGGTCACCCCGAAGCGGTCGGCGAGCCGCGCGGCGAGCAGCATGAGCGGCAGCTCGACGAGGGGCTGCAGGCCGATGATCGCTCCGCGCACCGCCGCGTCGACGTGCAGACCGCGGTCCATGTAGAGCGGCAGGTAGGCGAGCTTCACGGTCTCACCGCACATGATCAGCACGTAGATCGCCGTGAAGAAGAGGAGCGGCACCATCGAACGTCGGCGTGCGGTGCGCACAGCAGGCGCGGGCGCGGACGCCGCGGGCGCGTCGCCCTCCGCCTCGAACGCGTCCTCGCCGAGGGCCTCGTCGGCCTGCGGCATCCGGATCTCCGACTCGCGGCCGCGCGGCGGGGGCACGGCTCGCGCGCCGATGAGCGGGACGATCGAGAGCAGGATGCTGAGACCGGTGAGGAACAGCAGCGGTCGCAGCCCGAGCATCGCGCCGAGCACGGCGCCGAGCACAGGACCCACGACCCACCCGAACGCCATCGCGGTGCGCATGACGGCGACCACGCCGTTGTCGGCCGGGGTGGGCGCGCGGTTGAGCTCGTCGCGCACGGCGGCCTGCAGCTGCGCAGCCCCCGCTCCTGCACCGCTGAGCAGCAGCATGTTGATCGCGAACGGCATCCACGCCTGCATCGCGACGGCCATGAGCGCCCAGCCGACGAAGCCCGCCACGGCGGAGATGCGGAACACGAGCAGACGCGAGCCCATGCGGTCGGACAGCGAGCCGACGATGTAGCCCGTGATCGGCGCGATGAGGTTGGTGAGGAAGTAGAGCCCCGCCTGCGAGTCGGTGAGGTGGAGCTCCTCGACGAGGAACAGCGTGATCTGCGGCGCGGTGATCGACATGCCGATGCCGGAGATGACGAGGCTGAGGAAGGCCCCGCGCAGCAGCCGCGAGCGCAGGATGTACCGGGTCGCCGAGGCGGGCGCCGCTGCGCCGTCGCCGGGAGCGTGTTCACGCGCCACGCGCACCGTCTCTCGATAAGGAAGGGGAAGTTACAAATAGTACCCACCCACTCACCCACACCGCGGACGGGGACACAACCCCCTTGGCGGGATGCCGTCGGGGCTCCGACCCTGGGGGCATGAGCCATCCGGACGACATCAAGCAGCCGCTCGACCACCTGCCGCCGCTCGACGAGCGCGACAAGGCCGTCGAGATCGAGGAACCCCACTACCCGACGTCCGAGGCGCCCGACGGCCCCTCGCACGCGTCGCCCGACACCGCCGCCGAGCCAGGCAAGCCCAACCGGCACGGCGTCGACAAGCTGCCGCCCACGTCGCGCTGACCCGCGCTGCGGCACGCGCGCCGCGGCACGCGCACTGCGGCATCCCCGCGAGAGCACGGGCGCCGCGACACCGAGGGTCGACGGGGTTCAGCCCTGTCGACCCTTGAAGCGCGGGGTGAGCTTGTTGATCACGAACACGCGGCCGCGGCGGCGCACGACCTGGGCTCCCGGCTGGTTCTTGAGGGACTTGAGCGAAGCGCGGACCTTCATGGTGGACTCCTTATTGAGAATGGTTATCATCTAACCTAGGACAGATCCTCCATCGAACGGAAACGAGCCCCCCGTGAGCAGCACCCAGATCACCGTTGTCGCCGGACTCCGGGCGAGCAGTCGTACAGCCGTCGCGCGACGGGTCGCCCGACGGCAGCGCTGCTCACGGCTCCCCGCGGCGGCCCTGTCCGAGTCCAGCGACGCGGCCGCCGTCGAGACCCTCCGTCGCGCGGCGGGCGCCGCCCCGGAGCGCATGGTCGTCGAGCTGCCGGCCGACGCGTCGATCGAGGCCGCGATCGGGATGCTCGACGACGCCGATGAGGTCACCCTCGCCGAGCTCGTGTGCGTCGTCGACGCGGCATCCTTCTTCGACGACTTGCTCGCCGACGACTACGTCACGGTCGCGCACAGCATCCCGCCGCTGTACGTCGCGTCGTCCTTGCGGATGGTGCAGCACATCGAGCACGCGAGCACCGTGCTCGTCGCCGGCTGGGAAGGCCTCGAGACGCGCGACCTGTCGATCCTGCTCGCGACGTTGAGCCATCTCGCACCCGCCGCACGTCTGCGCCTCGACCGGACGGCGGATGCCGCACCGCCCTCGCCCTTCTCGCAGACGCGGAACCAACCCGGCTGGGTGCAGCTGCTCAACTCCGAGCACGAGCCGCACATGAACGACATCCGCGTCAGCGCGTTCCGGTACGAGCAGCTGAGGCCGTTCCACCCCGCGCGCCTCTGGCGGCTGCTGGAGCAGCAGTTCCCGGGCGGCGACTTCGGCGCGGTGCTGCGGTCGGCGGGGTTCTGCCGCCTCGCGACCCGACCCGGCGTCGTGGGCAGCTGGGATCAGGTCGGCCAGATGATCTCGCTCGACCCCCTCTCCCGCGACAGCGACGACCGGGAGCTGCTGGCACTCGGCCAGGATCTCGCCTTCATCGGCATCGACCTGGATGCCGCGGCGCTCACGGCTGCCCTCGACACGGCTGTGCTCTCCGACGCCGAGTTCGCCGGCGGGACGCGGGAGTGGGCCCTCCTCCCCGACCCGTTCCCTCGGTGGGTCACGAGCGTGCCCGCCGAGGACTGAGCGATGAGGCGCGCTGCATCCTCGCCTCGACCACGAGCACCGCGGCCACCCCGACCGCGCAGAGCACGAAGCCGCAGATCGTGACGAGCGTCAGGGTCTCACCCAGCAGCACCGCGCCACCCACGGCGGTCGCGGGCGCCATGAGGAACAGCAGAGCCTGCAGGGCGGTGATGCCGACGCGACGCAGCAGCCACCAGTACAGCCCGTAGGCGGCGAGCGTCGGGAACAGCGCGGTGAGCACGACCGCCAGCCAGAACGGGCCGGATGCCGGGGGCACGAGCTGTCCGGCCGCGGCGGCGATCACGAGGAAGAGGGCGGCCGTCACCGTCACATGGATGGTGAGCGTGATGAGCACGCCGGTCTGCACGGTCGATCGCCGCTGCAGGAAGGTGCCGACGATCAGGCACACCATCGCCGCGACCGGCAACAGGTAGGCGACGGGCGGAGCGTCGGACGAGCCGAACTGCGACTGCACGACGAGCAGCACGCCCACCGCGCCGACGCCGAGCCCCGCCCATTGCGCTGCGCGGACCCGCATGCCGAGCAGCGGGCCGACCAGCACCGCCACGATGAGCGGCTGCACGGCGTCGATGAGCGCGACCGTGCCGGTGGCGATCCTGATCGCGACGGCGGCGTACACGGCCGCGCAGTACCCGAACTGCGCGAAGAGGCCGATGAGCGCCTGCACGCGGAGGTCGTGCGCCGTGATGCCCCGCCCCGCGCCCGACACGGCGGCGAGGACGAGCAGCACGAGGGCGAGCGGCACGAACCGCCAGACCAGCAGGGTCAGCGGCGCGACCTCGACCGTGGCGAAGGCCGGTATCAGGAAGCCCGAGCTCCAGGTGACGACGAACACGATCGCCGCTGCCGCCGTCACCACTCCGCGAAGTAAACCGATCTGTATACCCATGACCGCGAGTATACAGATCCCTATACTCGTGTCATGGCCTCGCCCGTCCCCGACCTCGCTCCCCTGACCCCCGGCGCGCGCCGCGTGCTCGACGCCGCATCGCGGCTGTTCTACGAGCGCGGCATCCACGCCGTGGGCGTCGACACGATCGCCGAGGCCGCCGGCGTGACCAAGAAGACCCTCTACGACCGGTTCGGGTCGAAGGAGGCGCTCGTCGTCTCCTACCTCCAACACCGCGACGCCCGCTGGCGCGACGATCTCGCCGCCCACCTCGAAGCGGTGCCAGGCCCCGGCATCCCCCGCATCCTCGCCGTGTTCGACCATGCGCTCGCCTGGTCGACCGCCAACAGCCCGAAGGGCTGCAGCGCCGTCAACGCGCGCGCCGAGGTCGGCGGCGACGAGGGGGCTCCGGTGCTCGCCGAGGCCTCGCGCGAGAAGGTCTGGCTGCTGGACCGGTTCTTCGACCTCTGCGTCGAGGCGGGGATCGACGACCCGCAGCGCACGGCCGAGACGCTGATGCTGCTCTACGAGGGCGCGATCGTCACGCTCGGCATGGGCACGTTCCCCGAGCCGTTCGCGGTCGCTCGGCGCTGCGCGGAGGGGATCCTGGCGGGCAGCTGAGGCGGCCTGCCGACAGGCTCGCGATGCACCTCAGCCCTCGTCGCCGCGTTCCGCGACCTCGTCGTCGCGCTTCGATCCGCCCCTGCCGAGGGCGATCGTCGAGAGCAGGCCGACCGCGAGGAATCCGGCCGCGGTCCACGCGGCGAAGCGGGTGCCGTCCGAGAACGCGGCCTTCGCGTCGTCCGCGATGTCGGACGTGTCGGGTCGCGCGTCGAGTCCGCTGATGGCAGCCCCCGCGCTGTCGACCACCGTCGAGACGATCTCATCGCGCTGCCCGGCAGGGAGCCCCCGGTCGTCGAGGGACGCGCCCAGGATGCCGGCCGTGCTCGTGAACAGCACGGTGCCGAGGATCGCAACGCCCAGGGCCGCGCCGAGCTGACGCGACGTGGACTGCGTGCCGGAGGCGGCCCCGCTGTCGGCGACGGGCACGTCGGCCAGCACGACTCCGGTGAGCTGTGCGGTCGCGAGACCGACGCCGAGGCCGTAGACGAACAGGAACGGGATGAGGGGAACCCACGATGCGTCGGGCGCGATCACGAGGCCGACGCCGGCCACACCCACGATCTCGGCGAGGAGTCCTGCCCGCACGATCCAGACCGGGGCGATCCGTCCGCTCGTGGCGCCGGCGACGCCGCTCGCGAGGAACGAGCCGAGCGCCAGGGCGAGCAGCAGCAGCCCGGTCTGCAGGGCGTCGAAGCCCAGCACGAACTGCAGCCACAGCGGCAGGGCGAGGATGATGCCGAACTCTCCGAGCGCGACGACGGCAGCGGCGATGTTGCCGTTGCGGAACGACGGGATCGAGAACAGCCGCAGCGCCAGCAGCGTCGACCGACCGGCGCGCTCTCGGTGAACGCCCCACAGGATGAAGGCCACGAGGCCGATCAGCGCGAGCGCGAACGCGAAGGGGATCGGAGAGAGATCGAGCGGCCACGTCCCGTCGCCGATCCGCGGGCGCTCGTCGACGAGCCACCACCCGTACGTGCGCCCCTCGATGAGCCCGAAGACGAGCGACCCCATCGTCACGACCGAGAGCACCGCGCCGACCACGTCGATGCGGTCGGTGCGGTCGCTGCGGGTCTCGGCGACCGTGAGCAGCACGCCCGTCACGATGAGCACCCCGAGCGGGATGTTGATGCCGAAAGCCCAGCGCCAGGAGAACTCGGTGGTCAGCCAGCCGCCGAGCAGCGGGCCGACCGCCGCCATGCCGCCGATGGTCGAGCCCCACACCGCGAACGCGATGCCGCGCTCGCGTCCGCGGAAGGTCGCGTTGATGATCGAGAGCGTCGTGGGCAGGATCATCGCTCCGCCGACGCCCTGCGCGAGTCGGGCGAGGATGAGGATGCCGCCGTCCGGTGCGCTCGCGGCGAGCACCGAGGACGCGGCGAACACGATCACGCCGACCACCATGACCCTCCGTCGGCCGAAGCGGTCGGCGAGGCTGCCGAAGACGAGCAGCAGAGCGGCGAACACGAGCGTGTACGACTCCTGCACCCACTGCACCTCGGTCGACGTGATGCCGAGATCGTCGACGACGGCCGGGATCGCGACGTTCACGATCGTGGAGTCGACGATGATCAGCGAGACGGCGATGCTGATGAAGACCAGCCCGATCCAGCGGAGACGTTCGTATCGATTCACGACTACTAGCTTAGCTAGATAAGTTACGGGCTAGGGGGTTTTCGAGAGACTTCTCAGCCCGCGGCGGCGCGCAGCGCGGCGTCCACCCTCTCGATCACCTCCGGCGGAGCGGACACCGCGATGAGCTCTGGGCGCAGGGCGCGACCGGGCACCCAGCGGATGTAGGCATCGAACTCCGCCGCGATCTCGGGCGAGTGCTCCGCGAGGATGCGCGACACGAGACCGCAGACGCCCGGGGCGTCGGCGAGCACGGCGAGGTCGGCGTCGACGCCGCGCTCGGCATCCGGAGGGTCCGCGCGCGCGGGCGCGGGGTCCTGCACCAGCCACTCGTGCACGCCGGGACCCGCCTCGAACCGCGGCCGGTCGGGCAGCCGGACCTCGGCGCGCGTACCCACGGCGACCTCCGCCGACAGGCGGATGCCGTCGCCGCGGCGCTCCCAGCGCACGCGCGCGCGGCCGAACGGGGTCTCCTGCACCACCTCCGCATGGTCGAGCGCCGACGGGAACCAGGGGCTGATGCGCATCGTCCGATAGCCGGGCGCGGTGGGTGCGAGCCCGCCGATCCGTCGATGCAGCACATCGGCCACCGCCCCGAACGCGCAGTGGTTGAGCGACACCATGCCCGAGGGGTGCAGTGTCCCGTCGGGGCGCACGGCATCCGGTCGCTCCCACACCGTGGTGGCGCCCATCGTCACCGGATACAGCCACGACGGGCACGCGGTCTGGAACAGCAGCCTCTCGGCGGCGAACTCCTGACCGGCGTCGAGCAGCGCATCGAGCACGAGCGGCGTGCCGAGGAACCCCGTCGCGAGCCGGTAGCCTCCGGCCCGCAGCAGCCGGGCGAGACGGATGCCGAGGGCGGGCCGCAGCGCGGGCGGCGCGAGGTCGAACGCGAGCACCAGCGCGTAGGCGGTCGGCGCATCCGACAGGAGACGGCCGGCCGGCGTGAGGTACGCCGCGCGGAACGCCGTCGTCGCGTGCTCGGCGACGCGCTCGGCCTCCGCCGCCCCGGCGGCGTCGCCGGCATCGCGCAGCGCCTCCGCGCCGAGCCGTGCCGACCGCACCCGATACGCGCCGGCGACGAGTCCGGCATCCGTCTTCGCCTTGTCCGGTCGGGTCGCGGTCGGGTCGAGCCAGTCCCCGTACTGGAAGCCGCGCTCCCACAGGCCGTCGTCCGTCGCCAGCCGCTCGCACGCCTCGACCCAGTCGCGCATCGCGGGGGCGAGCCGGCGCCGCACATCCGCATCCGCGTAGCGCTCGGCGAGCAGTGCGGGCACGGTCGTCACGGCATCCCCCCATCCGGCTGCCGCGACGGCGCTGAACGCGCCCAGGGGGTCGGGCACGACGGTCGGCACGACCCCGTCGTTGCGGCGCTGCTCGAGAGCCAGGTCGTCGAGCCAGGCCCCGAAGAACGCGTCGACGTCGAAGAGCGAGGCCGCGGCGGGCGCGAAGACCTGCGCATCCCCCGTCCAGCCCAGTCGCTCGTCGCGCTGCGGGCAGTCGGTGGGCACCGACAGCAGGTTTCCCCGCAGGCTCCACACGACGTTCTCGTGCAGACGATTCAGCAGCGGATCCGAGGACGTGAACCACCCCGTGCGGCGGACGTCGCTGCCGACGACGACCGCCCGGACGTCGCCCGCAGCGAGCGGGCCCGAGAGACCGGAGATCTCGGCGTATCGGAACCCGTGCACCGCGAACGCCGGCTCGACCTCCCGCGTCCCCGACCCGTCGCCGACGAACCGGTCGGTCGCCGTCGCCGCACGCAGCGGTCTGGTCGCGAGTGCCCCGTCCTGCAGGATCTCGGCGTGGCTCAGCGTGATGACCGCGCCCTCAGCCGCATCGATCCGCAGCCGCAGCCGGCCGACGAGGTTCTGGCCGAAGTCGACGATCGCGGTGTCGCCGTGCAGGTCCTGCTGCACCGACACCGGCGTGAGATGCGCGGTCCGCCGCACGGGCTCCGCATCGAGCACCTCCACCGCGACATCCGCCGGGAAGGCCTCGACGAGGGCGGGCGGCCACGCGGAGTCGTCGAACCCGCTGCGCATCCACCCCGCCTTCTCGCGCCGCGCATCCCAGTCCTCGCCGGCGTAGAGCCCGCTCGCGACGAGGGGCGGGTCGGGGTCGACCCGCCAGCCCTCGGCGTCGATCTCGGTCGACCGCCCGTCGGCGTGACGCAGCAGGAGCCGCACCGACACTCCCGGCTGCTCGCCGTAGAAGCGTGCCGCGTTCGGGCCGAAGCCGTAGCGCTCGGTGAACCATCCACCCGCGGCCTCGACGGTGATCACGGCCACCTGCTGCTCCCGCCGCAGGAGCGCCGTGACGTCGGTGACGGTCGCGGCGAGGCGGTCGCGATACGAGGTCCACCCGGGCTTCAGCACGTGGTCGTCGACCTCGACGCCGTTCACGAACACCCGATGCACGCCCTGCGCGGTCGTGAGCAGAGCGGCACCCACGACGTCCGTCGGCAGGCGCAGTTCGCGACGCAGGAAGAGCGGCGCCGCAGGTCCGCCGGGGCTCGGATGCCGCAGCAGCGGCGCCGACCAGTCCTCCGTGAGGAAGGCCTCGACGAACGGCAGCGGGTCGCTCCACTCCGACCACTCGCCGTCGTCGCCCTGCACCCTGACCTCGAGCCGATGCGCCGCGCCGTGCCCCGCGGTGAGCGGTGCGAACGGCCAGGCGCGGAGCACCGGGTCCGGCCCGATCCGGTGCTCCGCGCCGCCGTCGAGGCGCAGCGCCGCCGCCCGCGCCCGCCAGTCCGGGGGCGCGTCGACCGTCCAGGAGACGGGCGGCGTCGGCGAGGAGGCGACCGCCGCGTCCCGGCGGCGGCCGACCCGCACGCCGGTGACGCGGACGGACCTCATGCGATCGGATCGACCCCGGCTGCGGTCTGCCGACGACGGCGCACGACGAGCAGGCAGCCACCTGCCGCGAGCGCGAGGCCGAGCACGACGAGCACGATCGGCAGCGCAGCGCCGGTGCTGGCGAGCGGGTCGCCCGTCGCCGCGCCGGTCGCGGCGCCGCTCACGGCTCCACCCGTGCCGGTTCCGCTGCCCGTGCCGGTTCCGCTGCCGTTGCCGTTTCCGCTTCCGGGACCGGCTGTGCCGGGGTCGACGTCGGCGGCGAGCAGGCGCACCGGCAGGAACTCGGCCGAGTCCTTCTCCCCCGCGATGCCGCCGCCCCACGACAGGTAGCCGTCGCGACCAGCGCCGTCCGCCTCGTTGACGATGAGCGCGCTGCTGAGCAGAGCAGACGACGGGGCGACACCGGTGAGCCGCACCCACGGCACCGCGGCCTCGTAGACCGTGGTCTGCGCGGCGTCGTCGCGCACCACCGCGACCTGGGAGCCGGCGACGGTGCCGGCGGCATCGCCCGCGGCGAGCCAGCGGTACAGCTGCGGCCCGGCGGGGGTCAGCGCCATTCCCAGCTCGTGCCAGGTCGTCGCCGCGCCGGGCGCCCCCGCCGCGACCGTGAACTGCACCGAGTCGCCCTGCCAGATGGTGGATCCGGCTGCCGGCTGGTCGTGCACGTCGTCGAGCACCTCGACGCTCACGTAGAGGTTGTCCTCGTCCCACGTGTACCAGAACCGGGCGGACTGGTCGGTCGACGCCGCGAACGCGGCGAGCAGCCCCCCGGTCTGCCCCTCCAGCACCACGGGGGTGAGATCGTCGAGGTCGTCCAGCACTCCGTCGACCGTGATCGTGCGGTGCGCGGCGCCGAGCGCCTCGTCCACGGCGAGCGGGGCGACAGCGCCGGATGCCGCGAGCTCGCGGCCCCCGACGAGGGCGGATGCCGACCACGTCGTACGCGCGGTGATGCCGTCGAGCGCGATGTCGACGACGAGCGCGGCGTGCGCGGCGACCTCCTCCTGCTCGGCCTGCGTCGCAGTGGATCCGCCGAGCACCGATGTCAGCCTGTCGACGGTCACGGACTCGTCGGAGGCGTTCCCGAGGGTGAGGCGCAGCACGGATCCCCCGTCGGCGGCGATGGTCTGCGCGCCGGTCAGGGTGATTGGCTCGCTGACCGTGGTGGTGGCCGTGAGCGAGCCGAGCAGCGTGCTGCCGCGGTACAGCTCGCCGACGACGACGTGCTGTCCGAGCGCCGTGGCGGCGGGCAGGGCGAAGTCCACCGCGCCGACCTGGCCGGCGGCCACGGTCTGCGCGACCTCCTGCCCGTCGGGGAACACGAGACGATACGCGCCCTCGGTGCTCGACGCGGCGTTGTCGATGCTCCAGTGCGCGGCGATCGGCTGCCCGAGGTACGCGGGATCCAGCGTGAGGGCGGTGGCCGACGCGGTCACGCCCGTCACCGCGCCCTGCAGATACACGGGCCCCTGACGCAGGTCGATCACGAGCTCCGAGCCCGCGCCCGCCTGCACGACCCGCGACGAGCCGTACATGTCGGTCACGGTCACGTCACCCTGGAGCGTCACGGTGACAGCCCGCGGCGACGTCGACCACAGCGCCCGCACCGGACCGCCCGGAGTCTCGAATCCGATGTTCCACAGGTCGGCGATCGAGGTGTCGCGGGTCGCCGAGTGCGCACCGGCCAGCACGTCGGCCGCCGTCGAGTAGCTCACGAAGGCGGGCTTCGGCGTGTACGCGCCCAGCGGGTCGTTCGCGGCGTGCAGCAGACCGAAGTTCTCCTCGGTCTCCGCCGCGTCGACGCCGTCGTTCACGAGGTCGTAGACGTAGTAGCGCTCGACGTCGTGCAGCGCGGTGATGACCGCCGACTTCGCGATGTTCGCCGCCTGCGTCTGCTCGTCGACAGCGCGGGCGTTGGTGCCGGTCGGCCATCCGTGCTCGGTGACCCAGAGCGGGATCGACTGGCCGTCGTTGTACTCGCGCACGAGCGCGTCGATGCGGTTCAGCGTCTCGTCGAGGGCCTCGGCTCCCACCGGGTAGCTGTAGGGGTGCAGCACGATGCCGTCGAGGTAGTCCAGCGCGCCGAGGCGGAAGGTGTCCTCGAGCCAGTCGGTGTTGAGGATCGCGACGGCCGGTCCGATGACGGGCAGGTCGGGGTCGACCGCCTTGACCGCCGGCGACGCCGACTTGAGCAGGTTCACGTAGTGCTCGGGGGCGACGTTCGTGTTGCCGCCGAGACCGAGATCCCACTCGTTCCAGATCTCGATGCCCGAGGCCATGTCGCCGAACTCCGTCGCCATCTCGGCGGCGTAGGCGGAGTACGCCGCGACGGCTTCCGCGCTCACGGGTCCGTTGCCTCCGTCGTAGAGGGGGTTCCCGTAACCGGCGAGCAGCAGGGGACGGACGCCGCTGCTGCGGGCCTGGTCGAGGAACTCCGCGCGGGCGACCGACCAGTCGTAGACGCCGGGGGTCTTCTCGACATCGCTCCAGTAGGGCTCGTCGCGGAACTGCGCCACTCCTCCGACGGCCAGCGCCGGCATCGAGGCGAAGTCGCGGTGCTGTCCGTAGTGGGTCACCGCTCCGAATCGACCGTCGGCGGTCTCGGCGACGTCGGTGTCGGCGAGCACCGCGATCGTCGTCTGCGCGCCGCCGATGCGGGTGCCGTCGGCGAGGGCGTCGACCGTGAGGCCGTACCAGCCGCGGCCGAGCGCTCCGAGGTCGAGCGCGCCGTCGGCGGGCTCCTGCCCGGAGGCCACCACGCGCCCGTCGGCCGCCGTGGTGCGCCAGGCGACCGTGTCGGCCGTCGTCTCATAGGGCAGCGTCACGGCATCCCCGACCGTGAAGAGGTTGCCGAAGGCGCCCGCCGACAGCGCGAACCCGGGGGTCACGTCGGCGGCGCTGATCGTGATGTCGTCGATGAGAGCGCGGGCGGTGGTCGAGGTGGTGTCGGGGCGCGCCCAGGAGTTCACGACGAACCCGATCTGCTGCGCCGGCCCGTGCCATTCGCCGTCGGCCGCGCCGCCCCAGGCTCCATGGCTGGGGTCGTCGGTGGGCGAGGCGAGCGTGATCTCCTGCCAGCCGTCCACGTCGGGCACCGGCAGGAAGGTCTGGTGGGTCTGCCCGGTGGCGTCGACGAGCTGCACGCCGATCGTGTGCAGGTTCTCGGCGTCGATCCAGAACGAGGCCGAGTCGAGGTCGACGCCGCCGAGCGACCGGGCGGCCATCTCCCAGCTGTCGGTGCCGCGCACCGCGGTGTCGAGCAGAACCTCGACCGACGACGAGCCGGTGTGCCCGCGGTCCGCCGCGCGAGGCGTGCTCGGCGACACGGTCGTGCCGTCGAAGGCGGTGGCCGACCAGCCGGCCAGGTCCTCCACGCCGATCGTCGTGTCGGCGGCGACGGCCGCCGCGGGAAGCGCGAGGGCGCCCACCGCGATGAGCGCCCCGCTCAGGGTCAGCGATCGGCGGCGCGTAGTGCGCGACGACCGGGGTGTGCGTGATCTCACTCTGTCTCCTCTTCGAGCCAAGGTCGATGAAATGGGGAAATCGGTTGCCCCACGGCATCCTTGCGACAGTTGCGGAGTCTTGTCAAGCATCGAGACGCCCGTCATCGCGGCTTCCGTCGGTCGTTAAGATTGGCTTTGACGAACCGGCACCTCACCTGGTAGACATCGGTAGAGCAATCGCTTTTCCCGCACAGCAGCACCACCCGAACGAAGGAGTTCCCATGACGAAGCGCATCCGCGCTGCCGCGGCTCTCGTCGCCATCGGCGGCCTGGCCGCCGGTCTCGCCGCCTGCTCGTCCGACCCGTCGCCCGACTCGGGCTCGGACGGTCAGATCACGATCCAGGTCGGCGACCGCCCCTCGGCGGACCGCCCGGAGGACCGCGAGTACTTCGACGAGCGCGTCGCCGCCTTCGAGGAGGCCAACCCCGACATCGATGTCGAGGCCGTCGAGACCGCGTACGACGCCAGCACGTTCCAGGCCCTCGCGGCCGGCGGCTCGCTCCCCGACGTCCTCAGCGTCCCCCTCACCGAGCCGCAGGGCCTCATCAAGCGCGGGCAGGCCGCCGACATCACCGACGCCCTCCGCTCGGAGGATCTGCTCGACTCGCTGAACCCGACCATCCTCGATCTCGCGTCGGACGACGACGGCAACGTCTACGCCGTCCCCACCAACGCGTACTCGTTCGGACTCGTGTACAACCGCTCCCTCTTCACGGCGGCCGGACTCGACCCCGACGCACCGCCCACGACGTGGGACGAGGTGCGCGAGGCCGCGAAGCAGATCACCGAGAAGACCGGGGCGGCCGGATTCTCCGCCCTCACCACCGCGAACACCGGCGGATGGCAGTTCAGCGGCATCACGTACTCGTTCGGCGGCACGATCGAGAACGAGGACGGCAGCGAGGCGACGTTCGACGACACCCCGTCGACCGACGCCCTCGAACTGCTGCACGCCATGCGCTTCGAGGACGGCACCCTGCCCGCGAACACGCTGTACGACATGGACACCCAGGGGCAGGACTTCGCCGCGGGCAAGATCGGCATGATGATCGCCGCGACCGACCGCTACTACGGCGTCGTGCAGAACCTGAAGCTGCCGGCCGAGGACTTCGGCATCGGCGGGATGCCGCAGGACGGCGGCGTCAACGGCACCCTGTCCGGCGGCAGCGTGCAGATCGTGAAGCCGGACGCCTCGGACGAGGAGAAGGCCGCCGCGGTGAAGTGGATCAAGTTCTTCTACCTCGAGCGCTACTTCGACCAGGACGTCGCGGTCGCCGACGCGAAGGCGTCGAACGAGGCCGGCTCCGTCACGGGCCTGCCCGGCCTCGCGGTCGTCAACACCGACGCGTACGACACCTACTTCGAGTGGATCGCCGACTACATCAACGTGCCGTCGAGCAACTTCGCTCCGTACCTCGAGGCGTCGACCGAGATCCCGATCGTCCCCGAGCCGGTGAACAACGCGCAGGAGGTCTACGGCGCCCTCGACGGCGTGATCCAGGCCGTGCTCACCGACGAGAACGCCGACATCCCGGCGCTGCTCGAGAAGGCGCAGACCGACGTCCAGGGTCGCCTCAGCCGCTGACCGTCAGGTCGCCACACCCCACCGCGATCGGGGCGGGACACCGCTCCCGCCCCGATCCCTCCCGTCCGGAGAACAGATGTTCCAGAACCGCTCCCACGGTCGCACCGGCTCCGCGCCGACCGCGACCACCCGTCGCTGGCGCCGCCTGCGCCCCGGACTCGTCGCCCTCGGCATCGCGGCCCCCGCGATCCTCGTCTACCTGTACTTCTCGTGGGGCCCCATCGTCTCGTCTCTCGTGATGAGCGTGCAGACCGTCACGCCCGGTCAGGACGCGCAGTGGGTCGGCATCGAGAACTTCGCGTACGTGCTCTCCGACCCGCAGCTCCCCCAGGCCGCGCTGAACACCGTGTACTACACGCTCCTCGCGATCGTGTTCGGCTTCCCCGTGCCCCTCGCCCTCGCCGTGCTCATCGCCGAGCTCCGCGGGCACCGCTGGTACTTCAGCGCCCTCGCCTACCTGCCCGTCATGGTGCCGCCGGTCGTCGCCATCCTGCTGTGGAAGTTCTTCTACGACCCGTCGTCCGACGGCGTCTTCAACACGATCCTCGGGGCGATCGGCATCGGCCCCGTGCCGTGGCTCACCTCCCCGGCGTTCGCGATGCCGTCGATCGTGCTCGAGACCACCTGGGCGGGTGCCGGCACGGCCGTCATCATCTACATCGCCGCGCTCACCAGCATCCCCACCGAGCTCTACGAGGCGGCCGAGCTCGACGGTGCAGGCATCTGGAGCCGCGTCTGGCACGTCGCCCTGCCGCAGATGCGCGGCGTCATCGGCACGATGCTGCTGCTGCAGGTCATCGGCACCATGCAGATCTTCACCGAGCCGTTCCTCTTCACCGGTGGCGGACCGCTCGGCGCGACCAAGACGCTGCTCATGACGATCTACGACTACGCGTTCGTGCGGGTCGACTACGGCGCGGCGACCGCGCTGAGCGTCCTGCTCGCCGCCGTGCTGTGCGTCTTCGCCTTCCTCTACACCCGCCTGACCCGTCGCTGGAGCGCCTGATGAGTACCCTCGCCCGCCCTCGCCGCTCCGCGGACGCCGCACCCGCGCCCCGCACCAACATCTCCGACTCCGACCGCCGACGCCCCGTCGTGCGCGTGACCCTCGCGATCGTGCAGACGCTCGTGCTCGTCGCCCTCCTCGTCGCCGGTCTCGGCCCCCTGGTCTGGCTGGCGCTGGCCGCTGTCTCCCCCACCCAGGACCTCATCCGTGAGCCGTTCGCGTTCTTCACGAGCGGTGTCGTGCAGTGGGAGAACATCGGCATCGCGTGGGAGCGGGGCCGCATCGGGCACTACCTGCTCAACACCGCCGTGCTCGCCCTCGGTGCGACCGTGGCGACGCTGGTGGTGTCGACCACCGCCGCCTTCGTCATCACGGTGCTGCGCCCGAAGTGGGGCAAGCTGCTCTCGGCCGCGATCCTCGCGACGCTGTTCGTGCCGGGCATCGTCGCCCTCGTTCCGCTGTACCTCACGGTGCGCGAGCTCCCCGTGCTGGGGATCTCGCTCCTCAACACCCCGTGGGCGATCTGGCTGCCCGCCGCCGCCACGGCGTTCAACGTGCTGATCATCGCGAGGTTCCTCGAGTCGATCCCCGCCGACCTGTACGACGCGGCGCGCATCGACGGCGCCGGCGCCCTCCGCATCCTGTGGAGCATCGTGCTCCCGCTGTCGAAGCCGATCCTCGGCGTGGTCGCGCTGCTGGCGGTCGTGGCCTCGTGGAAGGACTACCTCTGGCCGCTTCTCGTGCTGCCCGACCCCGACCTGCAGCCGGTGTCGGTGGCGCTGCCCCGCCTCGCGGCGCAGACCGAGTTGAGCGTGCAGATGGCCGCGCTCTTCCTGTCGCTCATCATCCCCGTGGTGCTGTTCCTCGTGTTCCAGCGGCAGTTCCTGCGCGGCGCGAGCATGGCCGGAGGGGTGAAGGGATGACCCGCGTCCTCGTCACCGGCGCCGACGGCGAGATCGGTCGGGCCGCGAGCGCGGAGCTCCTCCGCGCCGGCTACGACGTCACCGCCCTCTCCCTCTCGTACGGTTCCGACCACCCGGCCGACCGCGTGCTCGTCGGCGACACGACCTCGGTCGACGACGTCGCCGCCGCGCTCGACGGAGCGGATGCCGTGGCGCACTTCGCCGCGATCCCGCACCCGTCTCTCGGCACCCCGTACGAGGTGTTCCGGGTGAACACCGACTCCACCTTCAACGTGCTCGAGCAGGCGGGCAGCCGCGGCATCCGTCGCGCGGTGATCGCGAGCAGCATCAACGCGCTCGGCTACCCGAACAACCCGCACCGCGCGTTCCCGCCGTCCTTCCCGCTGCGGGAGGACACCCCGACCGACGTCGGCGACGCCTACTCGCTGTCGAAGGGGGTCGACGAGCAGACCGCCCGCTATGCGCACCGCCGCCACGGCATCGACGTGGTCGCGCTGCGGTTCCCGCTCGTCAAGTGGCCCGAGGTGCTGCGACGGGCGGCGGCCGAGGTCGCCGAGGACCCCGCGTCGATGGCTCGCGAGGGCTGGGCGTATCTGACGATGGCGGATGCCGCGAGGGCCGTGCGCGTCGCGATCGAGGCGACGACCAGCGGCGTCCTCGTGGCGGGACTCAGCGCCGACGACACGCTGCTCGGCGAGCCGACGAGCGCGCTGCTCGCCCGGTACGCCCCCGACATCCCCACCGACTCCCCCGTGGACGGGTCGTCGCCCCTCGTCGATGCGAGCGTCGCGGCGACCGTGCTCGGCTTCCGGCCGGCGGAGTCGATCCACGACGGCACGGCGACCGCCCCGTTGTCCGCTCCGTCTCTCACCCCGACGAGGAACATCCCGTGACCGACGCCCCGCTTCCCCTGACCTTCGCCCAGCCCTGGGCGGCACGCGACGACGTGCGCATCATCGACGTGCAGGCTGTCGTCACGGCGCCCGAGGGCATCCCGCTCGTGGTGGTGAAGGTGCTCACGAGCGACGACGGGCTCTACGGGCTCGGCTGCGCCACGTTCACGCAGCGCTGGCAGGCCGTGGTCGCGTATCTCGACCACATCCGTCCGCTGCTGGTGGGCCGGTACCCGGGCGACATCGAGGATCTGACGCGGCTCATCCGCTTCTCCGCGTACTGGCGCGAGGGTCCGGTGGGCAACAACGCGCTCTCCGGTGTCGACATGGCGCTGTGGGACATCGCCGGCAAACGAGCGGGCATGCCCGTCTACGAGCTGCTGGGCGGCCGGGTCCGCGCGGCGGCCGAGGTGTACCTGCACGCGGAGGGACCGGATGCCGAGGCCACGGCCGCGCACGCGGAGCAGCTGTGTGCCGCGGGGCTGCGTCACATCCGCGTGCAGACCGGGCAGCAGGGCATCGGCCACTACGGCGCGCCGCCCGCGCCCGGGCTCTACGACTGGGCCCGCAATCCGCAGGGCTGGCGGGTGTCCGAGTATCTGCGCCGCACCCCCGAGCTCTTCGCCCGCATGCGCGAGCTGCTCGGCGACGATGTCGAGCTGCTGCACGACGTGCACTCGCGCCTCTCGCCTCGCCAGGCCATCGCGCTGCTGCGCGACCTCGAGCCGTATCGCCCGTTCTTCATCGAGGACGTGATCGCCCCCGAGCACTGGGATCGCCTCCCCGAGGTCGCGGCCGTCTCGTCGGTGCCCCTGGCCGTCGGCGAACTGGCCACGTCGTTCACCGAGGCCGCCCGTCTCGTCCGGACCCACGCCGTCGACTACCTGCGCGCGCACATCTCCGACGTGGGCGGACTCAGCGCCGCCCGCCGGCTGGCCGTGCTCGCCGACATCGAGGGGGTGCGCACCGCGTGGCACTCGCCGGGCGACGCATCGCCCTTCGCCGTCGCCGCGGCGGTCGCGCTCGATGTCTCCTCCCCCGCCTTCGGCGTGCAGGAGGGCCACGTGTACAACGAGGCGAGCCACGAGGTCTTCCCCGGCATGCTCGACATCGAGAACGGCTGGCTCACCCCGAGCGACGCGCCGGGCTGGGGCGTCGACCTCGACGAGCGCGCCGCGGCGCGCTTCCCCGCCGGTCTCTCCGGCCACGACGGCTGGGCGGCGGGCGTCCGCTCCACCGACGGCGCCCTGATCGCCCCCTGACCCCGTCCCTGTCCACTCCTCCCGAAAGCACCCGCATGCCCACGTGGTCCCTCGCGCCCTCCCGGCGCTCCCTGCTCCGCGACGGAGCGCCTTCCTTCCTGCTCGCCGACACGACCTGGGCCGCGTTCAGCGGGCCGTCCGACGAGGAGTGGACCGACTACCTCGTGCGGCGGCGGCGGCAGGGCTTCACGGGTCTGCTGATCAGCGTGCTGCCGATCGAGCACGACCGCTCCGAGGGCGGGCTGTCGCCGTACGTCGTCCGCGACGGGCGCCTCGACCTCGACGGCGGCGACCCCGAGTACTGGCCGAGGGCGGAGCGGATGCTGCAGGAGGCCGCCGAGCACGGCTTCACGCCGATGCTCGTGCTGCTGTGGAACAACTTCGTGCCTGCGACCTGGGGCGCGGGACTCACTCCCGAGCTGGTGCTCGACGAGCAGCAGACCCTCGACCACGTGCGCGGGGCCGTCGAGCGGTTCGCCCGGTTCGCGCCGATCTGGATCGTGTCGGGCGACGACGACCTCGACTCCGAGGTCGCGCTCGCCCGGTATTCGCTGGCCGCCGCGGAGGTGCGCCGACTCGCCCCCGAGGCGCTCGTCACCTGGCACAGCACGCCCACCGCACGGATGCCGGAGGCCGTCGCGGACGGGGAGCTGCTCGATCTGCACGGGCTCCAACCGGGGCACAACCAGGAGTGGGACACCCTGCCCCGTGATCTCGTGCGCCACTACGCGGCGTTCTCGGTGCCGCGGCCGATCATCAACCTCGAACCCTGCTACGAGGGACTGGGCCGCTTCGCCGGTCGCGCGCGGCATTCCCGGGCGGACGTGCGGCGGGCCAGCTGGACCGGTGTCGTGGCCGGGGCGGCCTCGGGACTCGGGTACGGCGCGCACGGCGTGTGGAGCTGGCACCGCCGCGGCAGCGCGTTCACGGCCGAGAACGTGCACGGCATGCCGTTCCCGTTCTCGGTGGCGATGGAGTTCCCCGGCGCCGACGACGTCGGCTTCCTGCGTCGTGTCGTCGAGGGCGAGGTCCTGTTCGATCTCGCCGAGGCCGCCGACCTGCTCGTGGACGAGCCGTCGGGAGCCGTGGTCGGGCGCACAGGTGACCGGGTCGCGGTCTACGCGCCCGAGTCGTTCGCTCTCACGCTGCGGCTCGACCCCGCCGCTGTCGTCGCGGTGCGGGTGTACGACCTCGACGCCCGGCGGATCGATGCGGCGCAGTGGACGCCGGTCGCGCACGACGGCGCCCCCGGCATCCGTCTCGAGCAGACCGAGTTCGCCGGCGACGCGCTGTTCGTGATCGATCTCGGCCGGTCGACCCCGTGACGACGGACGACGCGGTCGTCGCCGCGCACGGCATCCGCGTCGCCGTGACGAGCGCTGGCGGGGCGATCTCGTCGATCCGGGCGCACGGCGTCGAGCTGCTCGCGCGCACCCCCTGGGCGGACCAGGGCCTCGGCGGAGAGGGCGATGCGTGGCGGATGCCGTCGAGCAGCGCCGAATGGCATCGACGCTATGCCGGCGGGTGGCACCTGCTGACCCCGGCCGCGGGAGACCCGTCACCCGAGGCATCCGTCGAGCAGCCGTTCCACGGCGAGGCGGCCTGGCGCTCGTGGCGCGTGCGCGCGGAGGGCCGCGCCGCGATCGTCGCGGAGGTGCTGCTGCGCACCGCGCCGTTGCGGGTGACCCGCACGGTGACGGTCTCGGAGGGGCGCGTGACCGTCGACACCGTGCTGCGCAACGAGAGCGACGGCGATCAGCACGTCGTCTGGGTCGAGCACCCGGCGCTCGCGGGGGCGCTGTTCGACGACGCCGAGGTCACGCTCGGGGCCGAGGGCGCAGACGCGGCCGAGCGTGTCGCGGTGCAGATCGTTGCTGCGCCCGGGGCGCGGTTCGACGACCTCGACGCCGCCGCCGGACGCGTTCTGATCGCATCGGCGTCGGCCGGTCTCGACCTGACGCTGACATGGGATGCCGCGTTGCTCCCCCGCCTGTTCGTCTGGCAGGAGCGGCGCGGCTCCGCTGGGTTCCCGTGGTGGGGCGCGGTCGACGCGGTGGGCCTGGAACCGG
Organism: Microbacterium sp. LS_15; assembly: GCF_041954735.1. NCBI lineage: Bacteria > Bacillati > Actinomycetota > Actinomycetes > Micrococcales > Microbacteriaceae > Microbacterium > Microbacterium sp. LS_15. The sequence continues at coordinate 83,128 of NZ_JAVAYD010000012.1, forward strand.
CATCCGACGCCTACGGCACGGCCACCCTCGGGTCGGGGTCGGTGACGGTGGCCGCCCGCGGCGAGCGCCGCAGCCGCCTGGCGTGGGAGATCCGGCCGCACGAGTGAGCGTCGCGGCACCGGATCGCTACAATCGTTCTGCGATGTCAAGCAAAGCGATTTCCCTCAAGGACGTGGCCGCCATCGCGGGGGTCTCCGTCTCGACCGCGTCGAAGGTGCTGCGCGGCGGGGGCAAGGCATCGGACGCCACTCGCGAGCGCATCCTCGAAGCCGCTGCGCGCCTGGACTACGAGCCGAACGCGCTGGGTCAGTTCCTCGCGCAGGGGCGCAGCGCGACCATCGGCGTGCTCACCCTCAACGCACCCGGCGCGTTCACGATGCCTGTGCTCACCGCCGCGACGACGGCGCTGGGCGCACGCGACCTGTCGGTGCTCGTGTCGGACTCCCGGCTCGACCGTGCGGTCGTCGCGGCCACGGTGCGCAAGTTCCGCGCGCGCAAGGTCGACGGCCTGCTGGTCGTCGGCGACGGCAGCGGCACCGCGATGCGCTCGGTCACGGCCGGGTTCACCGTGCCGGTCGTGTACGCCTACGGCTTCTCGGACGAGCCGGACGACGTGTCGTTCGTGCACAACGGCCAGGTCGCCGGAGAGCTCGCAGGTCGGCACCTGCTCGGTCTCGGCCGGCGCCGCATCGCGCACATCGGCGCCTCGCTCGACGACCACTCCGCGAGGGAGCGCGCCGAGGGTCTGACCTCGGTGCTCGCCGCCGAGGGTCTCGAGCTCGTCGGCGGAGCCGGGTTCCACGGGGACTGGTCGCGGTCGTGGGGGCGGCGCGCCGCCGAGGACCTCATCGCCTCCGGGCTCGAGTTCGACGCCGTGTTCTGCGGCAACGACACGATCGCCATGGCCGCATCCGAGGTCTTCCGACAGGCGGGGCTCCGCATCCCCGCCGACGTCGCGATCGTCGGGTTCGACAACCTCGCCGGTCTCATGGACCAACACGACCGCACGCTCACCACGATCGACCCCCTGCTCAGCACCGTGGGAGAGCGCGCGGCCGAGTACCTCGCCGACGCCATCGAGGGCGGCGCCTACGAACCAGGAGTCCACCGCGTCGACGGCATCCTCATCGAGGGCGAGTCGTCGGTCGGCCCGCGCTCCTGACCTGCACGACGCCGGAGGTCCTCACTCCAGTTCGTCGAGGACCAGCTCGCCGCGCGCATTGAGCCGCGCCATCATGCGCTCGATGCGTCGCGGGTCGACCTTCGGCGCCGGGTTCTCGTCGAACTCCAGGACCAGCGGGATGCTCGGGTGGATCCACGCCGACATCGCGCCGACCCGCTGGGAACCGCCCGGCCACGTCATCATGAAGCTCTCCTGGCGCCGCAGCTTCGTGGACATGACGATCTTCACGTGGACCAGGACGTCGTCGTCGACGTCGATCGCCGGACGCGAACTGTTGTATTCGAGCTTTCCCATGATCGAACAGTACCCGGATCCGCGATCTGACCGAGGACGTCGGCGGGCGCAACCGCCGCCTGGTCAGCTGTCGCCGCGGCGCCCGAGCAGCTCCCCCAGCACGTTCCCGATGACGGTGGAGACGTTGTTCTCGTACCCGTCGTGCGAGAGCGCCCCCGTGAAGCAGATCGATCCGACGCTGAAGACCGCACCGCCTCCTGGCTTCTCGAGCCAGGTCATGTCGGAGCGGACGTCCGCGCTCTCCGTGCCGCCGAGGCCGGCACGGGACGCCATGACGTCCTCCCCCGCGAGCAGGTAGAAGTCGCTGTGCCCGGTGGAGGTCGCGAGCACGACGGTTTCCCGGGGACTTCCGCGCTCCGGGTCGAAGCGGTCGATCTCGTCGCCGGACGACCCGTTCATGATGAGGCCGAAGTCGCCGATGACATCCTCCGTCACCCCGTCGAATACGAAGGCGAGCTCGGGCGGCAGCTCGGCGGACCGACGGAAGCCCGGTGCCCGCGAGTCCCAACCCTGAGCCGTCATCCCGACCCCGGTCAGCGAGTTCGGCCAGCGACCGCGCTGCCGCCACATCCCCCCGGGCTCCCCGGTGGTGCTGTGGAAGCCCTGACCGGGTGCGCCCTCCGACGGTCTGGTGCCGACCGGGCCGCGGCGGATCTCGAGCAGGTGGGGGCGCACGGCATCCTGGCTGGTCACCCAGTAGAAGCCGTTGCCGCCGAGGTACATGAGCGAGCCGCCGTCCTCGGCGTGCGCGTCGAAGGCATCGAGCATCCGCGCACTGACGTATTCGGGATGGCTGCCGGTGATGACGACGGCGTAGTCGGCGAGCAGCGGCGCACCGTCTCGGTGCAGGTCGTGATCGGTGATGACGTCGAACCCGTAGCCCTTCTCCATGAGCCAGTCCACGAGGTACAGGTCGGCGCTGAGATGACGCGGGGCGTCCTGCAGCCAGGCGCGGTAGTCGGGGCGGAGGTTGGGGATCGGGCGCAGGTGGGTCGAATACGAACAGGTGCTGCCGTCGGAGTGCACGTCGTACATGCTGAGGCCCCACTCCGGATGCTGCGCGAGCTCGATGTCGCGGTGCCCGGGGTGGATCGGGTGATCGCTCATCTGATCGCCCTCGAAGTCCAGCCGGGTGACCATGCGCTCGTTCGCGTAGGCGATGTAGGTGAAGGTCGGCAGCAGCACCGCGATACGAGCGCGTGCCGAATCGGCACCTGGGCGGACGACGAACGGCACGTGGTCGACGGCGTCGCCGGCGCGGAGCTCCACCGCGTACACCCCGGACTCGAGGTCGTCCGGCACGGCGAAGCGGAGGCTGCTCGGCCACCCCGCGTCATCCAGGTCGTCGTCGTGGAAGTGGATCGCTCCGTACTGGTCGGGCACCTTGGTGAAGTCGACCTCCTCGTGGCGCCACGAGGCGCCCGTCGCCGCGCGCAGCGGGGCGCCCACCACGATCCCGTGGCGCTCGTGACCGGAGACGTCGATGCTCAGCGCACTGCCGACCTCGCGCTCGAACCGCCAGTCGGCGACGAGCGACCTCGACCCTCCGGCGTCGGTGCGGTGGATGCGAGGGTTCTCGATCTTGCCGTTGAAGACGCGGTCCGGCACCCACTGCGCGCCCACACGGCCGCAGGTGACGGCGCCGACGACCGCCGACTCCACCACCGCTCGTGCCACGGCAGCCTCGGGCGCGGCGCCCGACCAGACCTCCCGTCGGCCCCGCAGCTCGGTGCAGCGCAGCTGCGCGGTACCGTCGACGGAGATCCCGACCTCGATGCGGTACCAGCTGTCGCTCCGCCAGGCGACGGCGAGAGATGTGACGTCATCCTGCCCCGCGCGGAGGATGAGGGCTCCCGTGGCGTCCAGCAGCACGGTCACCCCCGCCGAGCCGTCGGCCGCGAGCAGGGAGAGGACTCCCTGCTCGCGGCCGACGGCGGGCGTGGTCGGCTGGACGAGGACCGAGAGGTCGACGCCGCTCGACGACTGCCGCCCGATGCTCGGCACCGCGACACAGGACCCGAGGTGCACGTCGCGCTCCCCACCCTCGACGGTCCGCGTCGGGAACGACGCGACCGGGAGGATCCGACGACCGGGTCCCTGCGGGTTGTCGTCTCCGTGGCGCAGTCGCACCAGGGCGACCTCCACCTCGGGAGCGCTCGCGCTCACCATCAGGTCGACCATCTCGCCCGGTACGGCGGAGAGGGTGTTCAGGTATCCGGTGAGCGTCATGATGCTGTTCCTAGGGAGAGGGCGGTCGGGGCGGGTCAGTTGCACTCGGTCTTGTACCAGAGCTTCTGCCCCTCGGGGCTGTCGACGTCCTCGCTCGTGAGGATCTCGACGGGCGCGTCGACGGTCTTCGACGCCTCTTCGCCGTTCAGCTTCTTCGCGATCTGCTCGATCGCCAGCTCGCCCATCGCGTAGGGCTGCTGGGCGACGGTCGCCTGGAGCACGCCCTCCTGGAGCAGCTCGACGTTCGCCGCGCCGGCATCCCAGCTCACCATCTTCACGTCGCCCACCACGCCCGCGTTGCGCAGGGCGACGGCCGCACCGGTGGAGTTGAGGTAGTTGGTCGTGTAGATGGCCTTGAGGTCGGGGTACTTCACGAGCGTCGATGCCGCGTTCGCCTGGATCACGTCGGCCGCGATCTCGGGGTACGAGATCGAGACGACCTCGATGTCGGGGTAGTCCTTCAACGCGTCCTCGAATCCCTTGATGCGGGCCTGCGTGATGGGGTTCGTCGCGAGCGATCCGATGGCCGCGATCTGACCCTCGCCGCCGATGAGGTCCGCGAGGTAGGCCGTGATCTCCTTGGCGCCCTCGTAGTGGTTCGAGGCGACGAACGAGTCGTACAGGTTCTCGTCGGCGAGCTGGGCGTCGACGTCGATCACCGTCACGCCGTCTTCGCGAGCGGTCTGGATCGGGATGCCGCCCGCCTCCGGATCCGCTGGCGTGTAGATGAGGGCGTCCGGGGCGCTGGTCAGCACGTTCTGGACGATGGTGGTGAGCTGCGCCTGGTTCTGGTTCTGCGGCGCCTGCAGTTCGCCGACATCCATCCCCAGCTTCTTGCCCGCCGCCTGCGCCCCGCACGCGACCTGCACGTAGTAGGGGTCGCCCGACTGCGGGCCGGCGATCGCGACCGAGGCTCCGGTCACGGAGTCGCCGTCGGTCCCTCCGCCTGCGTCGGCGTCGTCGCCGGAACAGGCGGCGAGCGGACCGACCAGCAGAGTGGTGGCGGCGAGGGCGAAGAGGATGCGGCGGGTACGGCTCTGCGGGCGGGTGAAGCTGCGTGCATTCATGAGGTGACTCCTGTATCGGGTGGTGAGGACATGCGAGAGGAGGACTGCGGTGAAGGACGGGGAAGGGAAGGACCGAGGGTGCCGGGCGCCCGCGTGGCGCTCAGCTCGAGGCGGAACTCGATCTGCGCAGGCTCCGCAGCCGGCGGAGCCGGTCGAGGTAGAGCGCGCCGACGAGCACGGCACCGGTGACGACCTGCTGCCAGAAGCTCTGCAACCCGGCGATGACGAGACCGCTCGCGAGCACGACCGGGATCGCGTTGCCCAGGGCCGTGCCCGCGATCGTGCCGACACCGCCGAAGAGACTGGCTCCACCGAGGATCGCGGCGGTCGCGGCCGTCAGCGCATCGAGCGAGTGACCGGAGATGTTGGTCGTGCCGTAGACCGAGAGAGACAGCCAGCCGGCGAGGCCGGCGAGCAGCCCGGAGAGACCGTAGATGACGGCGAGGTGACGCCGCACGGGGACGCCGGCACGGACCGCCGCCTCCTTGTTCGAGCCGATGGCGTAGGTGTGGCGACCGAAGGCCGTCGACTGCAGCGCGATGGCGGCGATGATCGCGACGATGGCCGCGATGATCACCACCCACGGGATGCCCAGGAGCCGGCCGACACCGAACTGCGACATCGAGGTCGGCATCCCGCTGAGGTCCTGCCCACCCGTGAAGACCTGAGCCAGACCGAGTGCCGCGCCGAACATGCCGAGCGTGACGATGATGGGGTTCAGGTCGGCGTAGGCGACCAGGAGGCCGTTGATCCATCCGAGCAGCAGGCCGCTGGCGATCGCGACGGCGAGACCCAGCAGCGCGGTGCCCCATCCATCGCCGCCGACACGGTGCATGACGATCATGCTGACCACGCCGGAGAAGACGAGCACCGACCCCACGGAGAGGTCGAACCCCGCCGTGATGATCACGTAGGTCACCCCCACCGCGAGGATCAGCATGATGGAGCCGGCGAGGAACATGTTCCGCACGTTCGCCGCGCTCAGGAACGGCTGCCCGTTGACGACAGCGAACACGACGATCAGCAGGATCAGCGCGCACGTGACGACGAAGAGCGGATGCTGCCACGCGCGCTCCAGGCGTTCGCGCCAGGTCGGTGCTTCCGGTGCGGGGACGGGTGCGCCCATGGTGTCGAGCGAGGTCATCGGTCTTCTCCGATCTCGATGCGGGGAGCGGACGCCGGGGGCGTCGCCCCTCCGGTCATGGTCGAGACGAGCATCTCGAGGCTCGCCTCCTGTCGCGTGTAACTCGCGACACGCTGTCCGAGGCGGAGGACCTCGACGCGATCCGCGACGCTGAGGACGTCGGACATGTTGTGGCTGATGAGCACGACGGCGAGGCCACGGTCGGCGACGCGACGGACCATGTCGAGCACGCCCCTCGTCTGGACGACGCCGAGCGCCGCGGTCGGCTCGTCGAGCAGCACGACCGTCCGGGCCCAGCTCACGGCCCGTGCGACGGCGACACCCTGGCGCTGTCCGCCCGACATGTCGCTGACGGACCCTCGACGGGGGTCGGCCGTGACGCCGAGCTGGGCGAACTCCCGCTGGGCGGTCGCGGCCATCGACTTGTTGTCGAGGAACCCCAGGGCGCCGAGCAGCCCCTTACGGCGCGTCTCCCTGCCCAGGAACATGTTGGCGACCGGACCCATGTCGGGGGCGAGCGCGAGGTCCTGCCATACGGTCTCGATCCCCGCCGCCTGCGCATCGGTGGGTCCGGAGGCTCGGAACGGCTCCCCGCCCACGAAGACCTGCCCGTCGTCGGGGGCGAGCGCTCCGGAGAGCACCTTCACGAGCGTGGACTTGCCCGCGCCGTTGTCGCCGATGAGGGCGGTGACCTCACCGGGCCGGCAGTCGAAGTCAGCGCCGCGCAGCGCATGGACATGGCCGTAGGAGACCCGGATGCCGCGCGTGCTCAGCGCGGTATCGGTCGGGGGTGATGCGGCGGCGGGCACTGTGCCGCCGCTGCGGAGATCGGCATTCATCGAAGTGGTTCCTTCCTCGGAGGGGTTCGGGAGGGTCGGACGGCGATGCAGCCGCCGTCGCTGGTGACCTGCTGGGCGGTCATGTCACCGGAGCCGTCGAAGTCACTCGCCCATGACGGTGAGGACGACCGTGCGCTCGCGCGCCCTGACCGAGTCCAGGTCGCCGAAGTAGACCCGTCCGAACTCGCCCAGCACCGGCTCGCCCGCCTGGACGGGCACGACCTCCGAGCGTCCGATGATCGAGGAGACGATGTGTCCGTCGGTGTTGAGACCCCACGACGGGTGCTCCCCCCGCAGCTCGGCCGCATTCCTGATGTGGATGGGTCCGGGGTGCAGGTACTGCCCCTCGTGCCGCGTCGGCGGCACGATCTTGGCGAAGACGTTCATCGTGTCCTGCAGCAGCAGCTGCGTGCCGTAGTACGTGACGTCCTCCGACTCCTCCTGGATGAGGACGCAGCAGCTCGTGTGCGGCGTGAAGGCGTACAGGACGCCGTCGACCACCCCGGATGATCCGACGACGCGCACGACCTCGTCGGTGACGTCGAAGAAGTCCTGGCGAGCGGGTGTGGAGAGGGTGAATGAGTGGGTGTGTACGACCATGATCGCGTTCCTTGTCGTGCGGGCGGGCGGATCCGCGCCGCGTCGGTGCGCAGCCGGGCATCCCGAACGAGGTACGTCGGTGTCCTTCGGTCACGCTGATGTGAATGCGTTTCACTGCAATGTAATTGCTTCACAGTTTCGGTGCAACAGACCGGGCAGAGATTGTGAATATGTTACAAACTGGAAACATTGTGTGATAGATTCTCGTCGCGGCTGTTGCCGAGACGACGGAGATCGACAGTCCAGGAGGGTGCGATGAGCGCGACGACTCCCCAACGCAGGCGCGCGGAGATCGAGAGCATGATGAGCGATCGCACCGAGGTCGACATCCAGAGCCTCGCCGCCCACTTCGGCGTCTCGGAGATGACGATCCGCCGCGACCTCGGGGCCCTCGAGGAGGACGGCGTCGTCCGGCGTCTGGTGGGTGGGCGCGCTCTGCTGCTCGACGCCAAGAGCCGCGAGCCGGCGCTGTCGACCCGCGCCGCGGCCGCCCACGAGACGAAGTCGCACATCGGCCGCGTCGTCGCCGACCTGCTCGCCGACGACGAGGTCGTCTTCATCGACGGCGGGAGCACCGCCCTCGCCGTCGCGCACGCCCTGCGCGGAACCGGACGAGCGCTGACGGTGCTGACCCGCAGCCTTCTCGTCGCGGAGGAACTCGCCGACGAGTCGGCGATCGAGATCTTCCTGCTCGGCGGCCGGCTGAAGTCGTCGGAGCGGCTCACGACGAGCTCGACGATGTCGGACGACCTTCGCCATTACAACGTCGACACCTATGTGATGGGCATCAGCGGCGTGCACCCGACCCGCGGGCTGACCGACTACGACCCCGACGAGAGCGCCGGCAAGCGACTCGCGATCGAGCGGGCCGACCGAGTGGTGCTCGTCGCCGATCACTCCAAGCTCGGGCGGGTGCTGATGTCACGCGTGGCCGGGATCGAGGAGGTCGGCGTACTCGTGACGGACGCGAGCGCCCAGGACGAGGTGCTCACCGCGATGCCGCCGTCGCTGTCCGTCGTGCTGGTGGAGCCGACACGGTGACGGATGCCGCGGCCGCCCCCGCCGCATCCGTCCCGGCCTCGCGCCTCACCGCGCCGTTCTTCGAGATCGGCCCCAAGAACCTCCTCCGCCTTCCTGCGGTCGTCGAGCTCGCCGTCGCAGCCGGCGAGTCCGGCGCCAGGCACGGCGTCTCTGTCATCCTCACCGTGCCGACGGCCTTCCTCTCGGACGTGCGTCGGGCGGCTCCGCAGGTGTTCGTCTTCGCGCAGGAGATGCACCCCGAGCTGCCCGGTCCGAGCGTCGGACGCACCCTCCCCGAAGCGCTGGTGGATGCGGGGGCGCACGGAGTGATGCTGAATCACGACAGCAACCCCGTGCGTTCCGGGTTCCTCCGCTCCACCATCGCCCGCGCCCAGCAGAACGACCTGCTCACGATGGTGTGCGCGGGGTCGGACGCGGAGGTGCGGAGCCTGCTGCCCCTGGCCCCGACGATCGTGCTCTACGAGCCGCCGGGACTCATCGGTGCGGACGGCGGCGGAGACCGACCGTGGATCGAGGCGATCGACGCCGAGGCCGCTGTCGCGGCGCCCGACGTGCTCATGATGCACGCGGGCGGAGTCGCCAGCCCCGACGACGCCGAGCGCATTATGCGCGCGGGTGCCCATGGCACCGGCGTGACGTCGGCCGTGGTGAAGAGCGCATCGCCGGTGGAGGCCGCAGAGCTGTTCATCGCCTCCACCCGCAGAGGGTTCGACGCAGTTCGCGGGTGACCATCGCCGTCGTGCTCACGAGCGCGCCCGCCCTCAGCCGCGCCGTCCCTCAGCGACGCTGTTCGGCGATGAGCACGTGGGTCTCGACGCGCGCACCGGCCATGCCCCACAGGCGGTCGGCGACGTCGGCGGGGTCGATCGCTGTCGAACCGGCGTGCGGGGAACCCTGGATCGATCCGTTGATGACGACCTCGCCGACGTAGACGCCGCCCGCGCGCAGGCGAGCCGCGAGCAGTCCGACGAGCTTGGTCTTCGCAGAGCACTCCAGAGCGACCCCGTCGCCGCCGAACGAGACCGCGAACGCGTCGATGCCGTCGTCGTGCTGCCCCAGCGCGCCGTTGACGACGAGGACCGATCCCCCGGTGCTGCGCAGATCGTCGACCGTCTCCTGCACGGCGGCGAGCAGCCCCGCCACCCCGATGTCGAAGACGTGGCCGACCTCGCGCGGGTCGACGTCGAGGACGTCGGGCACCTCGATGCTGCGATAGGCGGTGAGAGCGAGGGCGGAGACCGGGCCGAGTTCCGCGCGGATGCGGGAGAGGGCTCCGCGGAGCGCGTCGGTATCGCCGGCGTCGGCCACGAAGCCCGCAGCGGGGATCCCCGCATCCGTCAGTGCGCTCACCCCCCTTCGCAGACGATCCTCGCTCCGTCCGACGAGGGCGATCGACCAGCCCTCCGCCCCGAAGCGCTGCGCGATGGCGTGGCCGTTTCCTGGTCCGTATCCGATGACGACGAGCAGAGACATGATGTTCCTTCCGAGATGCCGGCACCCCGATCGGGTGCGCACAGCGACGATACACCAAGCGGAACCGGATGTTCCGTTTCCGCTTGTGTTAGAGTCGCGTCATGACGACCGAGGCACCAGCAACCCGGCGGCCGCGTTCGGATGCCGAGCGCAACCGCCGTCGCATCCTCGACGCAGCGTCGCGCGTCTTCGCCGCGCATGGCCCCGCCGCCACCCTGAGCGACGTGGCCGCAGAGGCCGGCGTCGGCATCGGGACGATCTACCGCAAATTCCCCGATAAGGCCGCGCTGCTCGATGCGCTGTTCGACGACAAGATCGGCGCCGTCATGGCCGTCCTCGACGCCGCATCCGCCATCGCCCACCCGGGCGAGGCGTTCCGCGACTACCTGAGCGGCATGATCGAGCTGCACGCCCGGGATCGGAGCCTCGCCACCGTCCTCTTCGGACCCGACCGGTTCGACCGGTTCCCCGCCGACGTCAGCGATCGGCTGTCCGCCGGCGCCGATGCGCTCATCCGCGACGCTGTCGCCGCCGGCGAGGTGCGGGAAGGGTTCACCCGTCAGGACACGATCGCGCTCGGCGTGATGGTGGGCACGCTCGCCGTGGCCTCGCGCGACAGCGGCCTGGAGCTCTGGCGCCGCTATGCCTCGATCGTGGTCGCCGGCACCCGGCCCTCCGCCTCCCCCGCCCCACTCCTGCCACAGCCGCTGGGGTTCCGTGAGATGGCCGAGTCACTGAGCAGGGTGCTGTGATCGTCGAGCGCATCGCCGTCGTCGGACCCGGCGCGATCGGCACGACGATCGCCGCAGCCCTGCACGCGAGCGGGCGCACCCCCGCGCTGTACGGTCGCACGGCGCGCGAGTCCCTGGAGTTCCTGGTCGGCGACGCACGCATCGTCGTGCCCGGCCCCGTGCGCACCCGGCCCGACGAGCTCGACGCCGGGGTCGATGCGGAGGTCGACGGAGGGGCCGACGTCGTCTTCCTCGCCGTGAAGGCCACGCAGATCGACGCGGCTGCTCCGTGGCTTCGCGCGCTCTGCCGCCGTGACACCGTGGTCTGCGTCCTGCAGAACGGCGTCGAGCAGGTGGCGATGGTGTCGCCGCACGTGGCGGAGGGCGTCATCGTGCTGCCGTCGGTGGTGTGGTTCCCCGCGCAGGCCCAGCCCGACGGAACCGTGCGACTGCGCGGCGACGCCCGGCTCACGGTGCCCGCGGGAAGCGGTGCCGACCGGATAGCCGCCGTCCTCGACGGAACGCTCTGCACGGTCGAGGTCTCGGCCGACTTCCCGGCGATGGCGTGGCGCAAGCTGCTCCAGAACGCGGCGGCCGGCCTCATGGCGCTCACGGGGCGCCGCGCGGGCGTCTTCCATCGCGACGACCTGGCCGACCTGACACGGGCGTATCTGCAGGAGTGCGCGGAGGTCGCCCTCGCCGAGGGCGTCGCGCTCGATGCCGGGGTCGCCGACGGCATCCTCGCGGGCTTCCGCTCGGCGCCCGCCGACCTGAGCACCTCGATCCTCACCGACCGCGAGGCCGGACGCCCCCTGGAGTGGGACGTCCGCAACGGCGTCGTGTCGCGGCTGGCGGCACGCCACGACATCCGCACTCCCGTCTCCGACCTCGTCACGACGCTGCTCGCGGCGACCAGCGACGGTCCGGGATGAGGATGAGCGCTCAGCGCTCGAAGACCACCTCGCCGCCGACGACCGTGGTCGTCACCTGCTGCTCGGCGATCCGCTCGGGGTCGATGTCGTAGAGGTCGTCGCTCAGCGCGATGAAGTCCGCCAGCATCCCGGCCTTCAGCGTGCCCGTGGCGTGCTCCTGCCCCACCGCGTACGCCGATCCGAACGTGTAGGCGCGCACGGCCTGGTCGACCGTCACGCGCTCGCGCTCGCCGAGCACGACGCCGCCGCTCGTCCTGCGCAGCACCATGTCGCGCAGCGACACCAGCGGGTTCGCGTCGGAGATCGGCGAGTCGGTCGACCCGTTGATCACGATCCCGGCATCCGCGAGGGACCTCACCCGGTAGATGTCGTCACGACGATCCGCGGCGACCGCCGCGGCCATGCCGTCGCCGAAGTCCGAGACGAACACGCCCTGCGGCACCGGGATGACACCCAGGCGCGCCGCGCGCGCGATGTCGTCGTCGCTCGCGAGCGCGAAGTGCTCGATGCGGTGGCGCACCTCGGGTCGCGGCGCGATGCTCTGCGCGTGCTCGATCGCGTCGAGCACGTGCGTGATCGCGCGGTCGCCGATCGCGTGCGTGGCCACGGTCCATCCGGCGAGGTGGGCGCCGACGATGTAGTCGCGCAGCGCATCGGGCTCGTGCAGCAGCACGCCGAAGTTCTCGGCCTCGCCGTGGAAACACGCATGCATCGCGGCGGAGCGTCCGATGAACGAGCCGTCGGCGACGATCTTCACCGGTCCGACCCGCAGTCTGTCGTCGCCGAGCCCGGTGCGGATGCCGAGGTCGAGACCCAGCACGTCCTTGTCGGGGAGGTCGGTGAACGGATGCAGCACCGTGATGTAGGGCATGAGGGTCGTACGCACGCGCAGCGTCCGCTGCTCGACGGCCGTCTGATAGGCGTGGTAGTCGAGCGGGCTGTTGCCGACCATCCGGATCTCGCCGATGCCCGGCTCGGTCACCGACGTGAGCCCGTAGCTCAGCGCCTGGTCGCTCGCGAGACCCAGGTTGCGCTGCACCTCGTCGAGTCCCATCGGCCGCACGAGCGCGAGGATCGGGGCCATCGCCGACTCCTGCAGCAGCCCCTCCGGCCGTCCATCGCGGTCGCGCGGGATCCCGCCACCCGCGATGTCGGGAACGCCCTCGCGCCCGGTGTATCCGGCGAGCTCGAACGCGCGCGTGTTCGCCACCATCATGTGACCCGACACATGTTCGAGGATCACGGGCCGCCCGCCCGCCACCCGGTCGAGCCCCTCGGCGGTCGGGTGCGCCTCCAGGAAGTTCTGGTCGTACCCCGATCCGCGCACCCAGGCCTCGGGGGCCAGCCCTTCCGCGTGCTCGCGCACGGCCTCGTAGAGCTCGTCGAGCGAGTTCACGGCGCCGGGGCGCAGGTTCAGCGACGCGAGACGGAACCCGGTGAGCGAGAGGTGGTGGTGCGCGTCGTGGAACCCCGGCAGCACCGGTTGCCCGTCGAGGTCGACGACCTGCGCCGCATCGACTCCCTCGAGCTCCTCGTCGAAGCCGACGATCCGGCCGTTGAGTGCCCCGATGCTGCGCGCCGTCGGCCGTTCGGGGTCGAGGGTGCGGATGCGGGCGTTGGTGAAGATCGTGTCGACGCGCATGGTCTCTCTCGCGATTCGGGATGGGTCGGCGGGCGGTCGGCTGGTCAGCGGACGGCGGCGACGCTCTCGGCGTGCGCCGAGCGGGCGATGCGCCGCTGCAGCCCCCACACGCCGGCGATCGTGACGAGGATCATCACGGCGTAGAAGACGGCCACCGCCCACACGCTGCCGCCGGAGGAGTTGAGGATCCACTGCGCGACGAGCGGCGTGGATCCTCCGAACACCGTGGCGCACAGCTGGTACGCGAGCGAGACGCCCGAGTAGCGGATACGGGCGGGGAAGGCGGAGGCCAGCAGTGTGGCGAGGAGGGCGTAGTAGGCCGTGCTGCCGATGATCGTGGCGTAGAGGGTGACCGTGATCCACAGCGGCGACGCCGCCTGGATGGCGAGGAAGTACGGCACCGTCAGCACGACGCTCAGCACGAGCCCCGCGAGCATGACCCTGGCGATGCCGAAGCGCTCGGCGATCTTCGCGGCGATGGGCTGCCAGATGAACTGGAGCACCGCCATGCCGAGCAGGATGTTGAGCATGAGCTGACGGTCGATTCCGAGCGAGCCGGTGGTCCAGGCGAGGAGGAACGTGTTCGAGAAGTACGCGTTCGAGATGCCCATCACCGAGGCGAGCACTCCGAGTCCGATGAGCAGCGGCGCGGTGCGGATCGCGACGAGCACCGGGGCGCTCACGACCTCCTGCGACTTCTTGGCCGCCTCGAAGTCGGGCGACTCCTCGACCTTCACGCGGATGACGAGTCCGACGATGACGAGGATCGCCGACACGAGGAACGGGATGCGCCAACCCCAGGAGATGAACTGCTCGTCGGGGAGCAGTCCCACCAGCAGGAACATCACGGTCGCGAGGATCGAGCCGGCCGGCGAACCCTGCTGCACCCAGGCACCGGCGAGGCCCTTCTTCTCGGCGCGCGCGTTCTCGGTCGACAGCAGCACGGCGCCGCCCCACTCCCCTCCGACCGCGAAGCCCTGCAGCCCGCGGAGCACGACGAGGAGGATCGGGGCGAGGATGCCGATCTGCGCGTACGTCGGGAGCAGGCCGATCAGCGTGGTCGCCGTTCCCATGAGGATCAGCGTGAGCACGAGCACGTTCTTGCGACCGAACTTGTCGCCGAAGTGGCCGAACACGAGTCCGCCGATCGGACGCATCAGGAAGCCGACCCAGAAGGTCGCGAACGAGGCGAGCAGCGCGGCGCCCGGCGCCACGTCGGGGTAGAACACGCGGCCGAAGACGAGGGCGGCGGCGGTGCCGAAGATGTAGAAGTCGTACCACTCGATCGCCGTGCCGACGAAGGCACCCACCATCGAACGACGTTGCCGGGCAGGGCTGATCTCAGTGTGCGAAGTAGCCATCGGGGGGGCTCTCTGGTCGGAGGGAGTCGGGATCTGCTCATCCTCACCGGCCGGAGCCATGCTCGTCCAATGAGAAAAACGGTTCTCGACATACGATTCTCGTATGTACGGAGAACGGGAGCTCGAGGCGTTCGTCGCCGTCCTCGACTGCGGATCGGTGAGTCTCGCAGCAGAACGCCTGATCAGGACCCAACCGACGGTGTCGCGGCAGATCGCCTCGCTCGAACGCCAGGTCGGCGCCGCACTCTTCCGGCGGATGCCGCAGGGCATGGTCACGACGTACGCCGGCGAGCGCCTGGAGCCGATGGCCCGCGACCTCGTCCGGCGCGGCCGACGCGCGCGGGAGGTCATGAGCGGCATCGTGCAGAACGAGCGCTCGTTCGTCGCGGCCGCTCCCGAGATGACGAGCGTGCTCGTGCTCGCGCCGTTCATCGCCCGAGGCGGCCCCATCTCCGACGTGGTCGTCGCGACGCCCGCCGAGACCTACGACCGGCTGCGGTCGGGCGCCGACCTCGCCGTGACGACCAGCCCGCCGGACTCGCGACTCCGCAGCCGCCGCATCCTGGACCTCCCCCTCTACTGCCAGCTCCCCTCCGACCATCCGCTCGCCGCCGGCGACGCGGTCGAGCTGCGCGACCTGCTCGCCGGCCCCTTCCTCACGTCGGGGGTCGGCTCCGCCGCCTGGACGCAGATCCAGCGAGCAGCCGAGGGCGAGGCGTGGTCGCTGGAGATGGCGAGCTTCGGCGCGGACGCGCCGATCGTGCAGGCCCGTTCGGCCGCCGGACACGGTCCGTGCGTGGTGGTCGAACCGCCGCGCTTCGGCTTGCTCTCCAAGCCCCTCCTCCACCGGGGCACGCCCATGCAGTGCGCGTTGTACGCGAGTTGGGAGCGCGCACACTACGCCCGCGACGACATCCGAGCGGTGATCGACGAGCTCGCCGCCTTCGTCGCCGACCACGTGTCGGGACTGCACGAGAAGGCAGCTCTCCGCGCCCTCTGACGCCGTCCCCGACAGCCCTCCGGAGCGTCCGGAGCGTCCGGAGCACCGTCCGGGGCGGTACTGATTTACGCGCGGTCCTCGCATTCCCGGGGGTCGGGGTGCATGAAAAAAACTTCCTGCTCGTTTCCGTGGAGACACGCCGTGGGTCCGGAAAAGCCCGCCAATCCGCGCCATCCCTGCCTCCGAACGGGCAGTATGACGCTCTCCCCCTCCGCGCCATTCCCTCGGCTGTCCCGACTCGCCACCGCTGTGCGGCGAGCCGTGCCGCAGCTCGCGGCGTTCGGTGGCGTCGGTCTCCTCGCCTTCGTGGTCGACGTCGGCGGGTACAACCTCCTCCGCTCCACCGTGATGTCGGAGCAGGTGATCTGGGCCAAGGTCATCTCCGTCTCGGTCGCCACCGGTGTCGCCTGGCTCGGTCACCGGTACCTCACCTTCCGCCGCACCCGACGCCCTGCGGTCGCGAAGGAACTGCTGCTGTTCCTGCTGGCCAACGGAGGCGGTCTGCTGATCGCCGCCGGCTGCCTGTTCGTCTCGCACTATCTCCTCGGCTTCACGAGCCAGCTCGCCGACAACATCGCCGGGAACGTGGTCGGCCTGATCCTGGGCACCGTGTTCCGCTACCTCACCTACCGATTCCTGGTCTTCCGGACGCCTCAGGAGGCGACATCATGACACTCCTCGCGCACGCCCTCTCCCGACCCTCCGAAAGCGATCCCGCTCCCGGCTCCCTGCTCACGCCCATGCAGTGCGCGTTGTACGCGAGTTGGGAGCGCGCACACTACGCCCGCGACGACTTCCGAGC